>NZ_JBGOSH010000008.1:0-86044 GCF_041537925.1 Ruegeria hyattellae
TCAAACCAGATCGACAGCGAACCTCGTCGCTTTAGGGCTGCGTTGTAGTCTGACCAATTCTTGGTTTTGTAAGTCGTCGGTGTCCAGCTGCTCATGGCTGTCAGCTACCACACTGGATTCATAACATGAATCCCATCACCCAACTGGTGCAACAAAGCCCTGCGAAGCCAATAACTGGAGATGGCTTATCAAGGTCGTGATCCAAAAACAGAGCATTTGGATTGGAATGGTAATGATAGCTACCGTCGGGCTGGGCGTGAGCATTGTGAAGATCTACACCAAAATACTGATCGTAGGACAGCGGATCGAGCAACCAGGAATCAGTATCCCGACACCCTGCCAAAACGTTGCCATTCTTGTCTGCACGCGGGCCGCTTGGGCGATAACACCCGGCTGAAAGCAAATCGACTGGCACGCCGTTCAGAAGAATTGCGTCATAGCTACGTTGTGACAGTGCAGTTTGGCTTCCGGTTTTCATTGGATTTCTGGGAATCCGAAATGTGTAGGGCAATTCCCGCACATCGTTGGCGACGTTGGCTGTCGGCCCGTTGAAGTCATGGTTAGAGATGCCGTTGGTCTTGAGGATGCAGAGCTGACTATCCACGGAGACTTTGATTTCGGAGTTAATGCGTTGCTGGCGCATGACGTCTTCCACTGAAGCAGAATACACTCCAGCATAGTCCGCGCAGTCTCCAGACCGGTTGCTGAGCAAAAGATTGGTGATGTCCTGAGCCGCGTTCTGAGCATGAGCCTGAACGGCCGTAAATCCTGTTAGAAGCACGCTGAATGTCAAAACACTCACTCGCATGGTTCGATCTCCTTAGGGTTTTCAGAATTCCAAAAATATGTTGCTCAATGAGAGTTGCTGTCAGTCACTCTATCCTTAGAACGCGACGCGGTCCCCTCCTTTCAAGTCCAGGATTTCTCTCGCTTCGTCGGCAGTTGCGACCTGACTGCCCAGATCTTCTACGATGCGTCGAATTTTAGCGACTTGCTGAGCGTTGTTTTCAGCCAGTTTTCCACGAGAGATGAACAGGCTGTCCTCCAGTCCTACACGAATATTGCCACCCATCTGGCTTGCCGTCGTGGCAAGCGACATCTGCGCCCCGCCAGCCCCCAAGACTGACCACCGATAGTCGTCACCAAAAAGTCGGTCGGCCGTGCGTTTCATGAAGATCAGGTTGTCGACCTCGGGTCCGATGCCGCCGAGGATGCCAAAGATGAACTGAATAAAAATGGGTGCCTTGAATAGCCCGATATCCATGCAGAATTTCAGGTTGTACAAGTGGCTGACATCGTAACACTCGTGTTCGAATTTGATGTCATGTGGGGCCAGAGTTTCCGCCGCCTCGCGAATGTCCCGGAACGTATTGCGAAAGATGTTCTGATCGGAATTTGCGACATAGTCCTTCTCCCAATCAAACTTCCAATCGTCATCGCCATACCGGTTAGCTAGCGGATGAAACGAGAAGTTCATCGAACCCATATTCATAGAGCACATTTCGGGGCTGAAGGTCTTGGCCGGATTGATCCGGTCCTGAATGGACAAAGTCAGCGACCCTCCGGTCGACAGGTTCACGACAGCATCCGTCGCTTGTTTGATGCGCGGCAAGAAAGGTGCGAAGTCATTCGGGTCGACCGATGGTGAGCCGTTCTCGGGGTTGCGCGCATGCAGGTGCAGGATCGACGCTCCGGCCTCCGCAGCGTCAATCGCCTGACGCGCGATGTCATCATAGGTGTACGGAAGTGCATCCGACATGGTTGGCGTGTGGATAGCCCCGGTTACGGCGCATGTGATGATCGTTTTTTTCTGACGGGCCATAGGTTCAGTTTTCCTTGGATTGTCCGATGTGCTTGACGCGATAGCCCAGCGGGAAAAGTTGCAGGTCATAGCGGCTGCGGATAACGCCCCAGATGCCTTTTGGCGCCTTGAGCATGACAACGATTGCGACAACGCCGAGAACGATCAGATAAGTTGTACCGAGGTCTGCGAGTGTTTCGCGCAGGGCGAAAAAAACCAGCGTTCCAATAATCGGCCCTTCGATGGTGCCGATGCCGCCGATCACCACGATGAATATGACAAAGGCGGTCCAATCATTGACGCTGAACGCCGCATCCGGCGAGATGCGTAGCTTTTGCAGGAAGATGAGCGCACCGATCATTGCCGTAAACGCTGAGGTGACAACATAAACGATGAATTTTGTGCGCCAAATATCAATACCCAAGCTGCCGGCTGCGAGTTCGTTGTCGCGAATTGCCGTCAGCGCCAACCCTTGCCGCGAGCGTAGGAAGAGATACACGGCTGTCACCACCAGAACAGCGGCCCCGAGCGCCAGCCAATAGCTAAGCGCTTCTCGCATCGCACGACCCGACGCCAGCGATTTCACGATGGCAACGGGGAGCGAAGACCCCGATCCCCCTCCAAGCGCAGAGATTTGTGCGAAGCTCAATCGAAAGACTTCGGCAATGACCCATGTACCTATGGCAAAATAAGCGCCGCGGAGCCTGAAGATCAGAACAGCAACCGGGATTGAGATCAAAGCCCCCAGCACTCCCGCCGCTGCGATGGCGGCCAACGGGTGCAGCCCGCCCAACATCGTCAACGCAAAGAGCATATAACCACCGAAGCCCACATAGGCCTGCTGACCAACCGAGACGAGACCGGCGTAACCCGCCATAAGGTTCCAAAGGGTGGCGAGGGACAGGTAGAGAAACAACTCGCCCATCAGTCGCATGTCAGCGCGGCCCGCCCACCAGGGCGCTGCTATCAGAACGAGTAGAGTGACCGCGGCAAGGATCGCAGCAACCCGGGCTGCTTTTGACGATCGAGATACGGAATAGTCCTGCAGGTTCATCCTGAAATCCTCGGGAAGAGGCCGTTCGGACGAATGGCAAGAATGACAAGAAAGGCGATATGGCCAGCAAGCACCTGCCAACCCGGATCGATCTTGGCACCGATGGTCTGCGCAACACCAAGGATCACGCCGCCGACCAGTGTACCCCAAAGGTTGCCGAGCCCCCCGATAATGACGGCCTCAAAGCCAAAGATCAGACGACCGCCGCCGATTGAGGGATCAAAGCTAGTCCGAATCCCAAGCAGGATACCGGCAATCGCAGTCACACCCAGGGCCAGAGCCATGGCCAGACCAAAGATGTGCCGACGATTAAGGCCCATGAGCTGGGCGATGTCCTGATTGTCTGAAACGGCACGGAAGGCACGCCCCAGAGCGGTATGATAAAAGGTCCATTGCAGCCCCCAGATCACCGCGATGGCGATACCGAAGGTGAGAAGCGGTAAGATTCCGAGTGCCACACCGCCCACGGCAACGCTTGCTGTTTCCAGCGCACCGGCATTCAATGTTTGGGGGTCTGCGGTGTAGACCTCCAGCAACCCGTTCTGGATGATCACGCTTAGGCCGAAGGTGACAAGCAAGGGCGGAAGAATATCGTCTCCTAAAGTTTGGTTCAGAAGGCCGCGCTGAAGGGCATATCCGATCAACGCCATGGCGGGAACAACGATCACCAACGCGGCCATCGGATGCATTCCCGTCGCGGTCGTAACCGTCAGCCCGAGATATGCGGCCAGCACAATCAGGTCACCATGGGCAATATTGACCAGCCGCATGACTCCAAAGATCAATGACAACCCAGCCGCGAACAGAGCGTAAAGCCCGCCTAGCAGAGTTCCCTGCACGATAGCGTTCAGCCATTCCATGTTATTCGATCCCGAAATAAGCGCGTGAGATGTCTTCGCGCGAAACGGTGTCAGACGCGCTTTCCAGCGAAACGCGCCCCTCTTGCAGGCAGTAGACCCGGCTCGAGACCGACAGTGCCTTGGTGATGTCCTGTTCAACGATGATCGCGCTCATGCCCTCGCCAATGATACCGGGCAGCGCTTCGTAGATGTCTTTGATGATGATCGGCGCCAGCCCGAGGCTAACTTCGTCAAAAAGGATCAGATCGGGATTGGCCATGAGAGCGCGCCCGATAGCAACCATCTGCTGTTGACCGCCAGAGAGCGAAGTAGAGGCCTGATCTTTTCGCTCTTCAAGGATCGGAAATAGATCGTAGACGGCTTTCAGATCCCAGGGGCCTTTGCGGCCAACCTGAGCTCCTATCATCAGGTTCTCTTTGACTGACAAAGAGGGGAACAATTGGCGACCCTCTGGAACCATCGCCAGGCCAAGTTCTGCAACCTCGTCTGCGCGAAGACGGCTGATATCCTGACCCCGATAGAGAATCTGACACGGTCCGTTCGTCAGCAACCCTGTGATGGACCGCATCAAGGTGGTTTTTCCCGCACCATTCGCACCGATGATGGCAAGCACTTCGCCCTCGCCCACGTCCAGTTCGACGTCGTAGAGCGCTTGGAAGTCGCCGTAGTAAGAGTTCAAACCGTGTGTCTGGAGAATGGGATCAGGCATCGGCTTCGATCCCCAGATAGATTTCTTTGACTTCAGTGCTTTCCATGATTGTTTGCGGCTCGCCTTCGGCGATCTTTTTTCCGAAATCGATGACGATCAGGCGGTCCACAACGGCCAGCAGCGCATGCACGACGTGTTCGATCCAGATGATGGTGACGCCGGAGGCATGAATGTCCCTGATGGTTTGAACTAGTGAATTACACTCGGCTTCGGTAAGTCCACCGGCGATTTCGTCCAGCAGCAGCAATCTTGGCTTGGCGCAAAGAGCGCGTGTCAGTTCCAGGCGTTTTCGTTCCAGCAATGTCAGGCTGCCCGCAAGAACGTTCGCCTTTGGCAACAGTTCCGTTTGGTCCAATACTTCCAGACAAAATCGTTCAGCTTTGTGTCCATGCAGTCCAGCCGACTGTGTTGCAGCTATCATTGCGTTTTCGAAAACGGTCATGCCCGAAAAGGGCTGCGGGACCTGAAACGAACGTGCAATCCCTGCATGGCTGCGCCTTGCGGCGCTCCATTTGGTGATATTCTGCCCATCAAACTCGATACGTCCGGAATTCGATTTCAACGTCCCTGTTATCAAGTTGAACATTGACGTTTTGCCGGCGCCATTGGGGCCGATCACCCCCAGCGCCTCACCTTGTTGGACCTGATAGCTCAGCGCGTCGGCGACAGTGACCGCACCAAATGCTTTGCTCAGGTCTTGGAGATTCAGGATTGTTCTCATGCTTCACTCGGATGGAGGGTTCGGCGCCATGATCGGCGCCGAATGTCTGGTCAACCCAGCAGCTTCATATCTGCCGTAACCGGAACTTCCGGTGCGGTGTCGTTTGCAACGATCTGCAGTTCGTAGGCGTCCCCGGACTTTTGCCACTGGCCACCGACCAGTGGCGTCTTGGTGACGTTGTTCATCGGCCCATCACCCCAGTTCACCTGCCCGACGATTGTGTTCAGGTTGGTGGACGTTATCGCCGAGATGATCGAAGAGGGGTCTTCCAGATCATCTGCACGTTTGATGACATCCGCGACGACCTCGAACAGAGCGTGTTTGAAGCCGAGCGGTTGCGTCCACGGACGCCCCGACTCTGCCGTGTACCCTTCTGCCAGTTGTTTTGAAGAAATGCCGGTCAGCGAAGACGAGAACGGGTGGTGTGGAGACCACCAGACCTCGGTCGACAATCCGTCGCCACGATCGCCGAGCGATTCAATGACAGACGGGAACAATAGGGCCTTGCCGATCGTGACGACCTTGGGGTTAAACCCTTGCTGTGCGGCCTGACTCCAGAACGTCGCAAAATCCGGCGGGATCATGTTGCCGGTAACGATTTCACATCCAGCCGCTTTAAACGCTGCAATCTGGTTTGAGAAGTCATCGGACAGCGGCTGATAGCGACCGGGATCGGTGAGCGTGTATCCGGCGGAGGCAAGCGGTTTGGGCAGACCCAGTTCCGCATCACCCCAAGCATTGCCGTCGGCATCGTTGGGGAAAAGACCGCCCACTGTCTTGGCCACTCCGGTCTTTTCCCACATGTCGAGGAACGCGGCGATAACGTCTTCAAGACCCCAGAAGAAGTGATAGGTGGTCTCAAACCCTTCACCCGGAACGCCGTTGCGGCCAAAGAAATACGGCTGCCATGGGCAGTCGGTCGTGATGCAGGGGACTTCATTGATCTCTGCCTGATCAGCAACAGGGTTCACCGTGTCCGGCGTTGAAGCCGCGACGATGATATCGACCTCATCACCCAGAATCAGGTCAGCGGCGACCTCGGCAGCGCGGTTTGGATTAGACTGGCTGTCTTTTGAGATAATCTCGACATTCCATGTCTTGCCATTGTTGTCCAACCCGGCCGAAAAGACCTGCTGGATGGCTTGCAGCACATATTCATCGGCCTCGGCAAAACCGGCCAGTGGCCCGGTGCGCGGGCTGACATTACCGATCCGCAGCGTCGGGTTCGCAGCATAGGCACGCGTTGCCCGGAGTATGGCCGGAGCAGCAATTGCCGCCGTGGCCCCGGCTAAAAAATTGCGCCTTGTGGCTGTCTTAAATGTCCTTGTCATTGCGTCCTCCCTTCACCGGCCTCCCGCCAGTGTTTGATTGATCTTACAAAGTCTTTTCGAGATTTTTCAGATGTTTCGCGACGCGCTGGCGAACTTCATCCGCCTCGCCCTCGGCCCATTTTCTGAACCCTTCGCCGGATTTCATGCCCAGCTTGCCAGCATCGACAAGCGCCTTGAGATAGGATGAAGGGGCCTTGTGCGCTTCAAGATCGTGCAGCACGTTTTCGTGGATATCGAGCGTCAAATCAGTGCCAACAAGGTCAGCGTTCTCTAGCGGCCCAAGCACTGCCAGCCGGCGGCCAAAACTGGACTTTATCACGGTATCGACCGCCTCTGCGTCGCAGATACCGTTTTCCACCAGGCTGACCGCTTCACGCCATAAGGCGTGCTGAAGCCGGTTTCCGATAAAGCCAGGCACATCCTTTTCGACCATCACCGGAGTTTTTCCGGCATCCTTCAATAGATCGTACATCGTCTGCGCAGTCTCTGGGTCTGTCCACTCAGTCTTGATGACCTCGACCAACGGGATCATATGCGGCGGGTTCCACCAATGCGTTCCGAGGGCCCGGTTTTTCAGCCGCAAGCCAGACATGATCTGAGTGATCGGCATGACTGAAGTATTGGACGCGAGAATGCAAGTCTCTGGTGCGTGCGCCTCGATTTCAGCAAATATCGCTTGCTTCAGCTCCAATTTTTCCGGCGCCGCTTCGAATACTGCGTCGGCATTTCGAACCGCACTTTCCGTTATCGCAAAGACCTCAATCATCTTGAGGGTCTTTGTGATTTTAACCTCGTCATCCCCCATCGCCGCCATGCTGGCGCGAATGCGTTCTGACACCGTATCCCGGGCTTCTTTCACCGGATCCGTGATAGCGACGTATTGACCGGCCTTCGCTAAAGTCAGGGCAATTCCATGGCCCATAAGACCTGCGCCAATCACTGCCATCTGCTGCTTCTTACGCACCATCATTTAACCCGCCGTATATCCACCGTCGGCATGAAGGATATGCCCGGTGTAAAAATCTGATGCCCGCGACGCGAGAAACAGCAGAGGACCGGCAAGGTCTTCTGGCTCACCCAGTCGCCCCTTTGGAACACGGGTAAGGAAGCCATCGCGCACCGCTTTGGCCTCGTCGGTTTCTTCGAACATCCAAGCTGTTAAAGGAGACCTGAACACTGTCGGAGCGATCGCGTTGACGGTAATTCCAATCGGCCCGAGCTCACACCCCAAGGCTTTGGTGATCCCGTTTACTGCGGCCTTTGATGCGCAGTACGCTGTATAGCCAGCCGGGTGGCCAAGGATACTGCGAGCGGAACTGACGAAGATGATTTTGCCGTATTCGCTGACCTTCATCTGTGCCGCAGCCGAACGCGCGAGTAACCAGCTTTGATTGACGTTGGCATCCATCACCGCATCGAAGGTTTCGGGAGCCATTTCGTTGATTGGCGCAACTTTGTTCATGCCGGAAGCGACAACGAGAATGTCCAGCTTGCCAAAACTGTTGACCGCTTCATCGACCAATGCGTCGCATGACGCCTCATCGTTTGGGCGTGTGTTCACTGTTACAACAGCAGCTCCGAGCTCCTCGCACTCTTTGGAAATCTCATCGAGCGCTTGTTGGTTGCCTGCTGCCAAAACCAAGTTGCAACCAGCCCCGGCCAGAACACGTGCAGCCACCATGCCAAAAGCCCCAGAGGCCCCCGTGATCAGTGCGACATTGTCCTTAACATCAAACATCTTGAGTGGATTAGACATACTATTCGTCCTCAGCTTTCTGGCGGGTACGGAATGACGACAAGCATCTTGCAGGTGTAGTTCGAACGGTTTTCAATTTTGCGCACTTCGCCAGGCGCAACCGTGCAGCTGTCCATGGGTCCCAAGGTGGTTTCCATTCCATCAACGATGACGGTCATTTCGCCGTCCAAAACCACGTAGACCTTCTCGAACGGCGTAGAGTCCGGCCCCGCACCTCCACCCGGCAGGAACTGACTGAATCCGATCCACTGATTTGTCGGCCCGCCTTCCTCGAACCCCTGCAGCCGAAGCCCGTGGCATCCGAAGTGGTTCGGTGCTTCGTAGGGTTGGGCGTCTTTAAACCGCTTTAGATGCATGTTCGTCTCCGCTTATGGTTGGAGAGAGGGCGGCCGCCGGCGAACCGGCGACCAGTCCGTGAGTGTTCAGAAATCTTCGCCGGCTTCGATGCGGTAGGACTGGTTCTTGTCGATCATTGCGACCAATCGGATGATGCAGCCATCACCACGGTCCCAGTTCCAAGGAAAGAATGCAAAGGTGCATCGCTTGCCGGTCACCGCATCAAGGTCACCGCCAACATTTTCAATTCCAAGAATACCTTTGGAGAACAGCATGTTGTGCACCGGTTCCCACTCGGGGAAATCCACCTCCCAAGGCGTTCCACCTGACCACTCAAGATATTCCTTCTCGAGATGCGGCATGATCGGACCGTTTCGCTGCGGGCCAATAGCCGTTGCCAGCGGGTGATCGTTTGCCTGGGTGTCATGCCCGACAACTTTCACACCTTTTTCGATCATCCATTCGGCGGCCGAAGGGACAAGACCTGGACAGTAGGCGAAGTAGTCACCATCTTCGTACTGCTTGTGCCAACCGGTGTTGATGATCAGAACATCGCCTTTGCGAATTGCATGCCCGCAAGCTTTTTCCAGGTCATCGCCTGTGATTTGCTCCCACTTCTTTTTGGGAACCGAAACCACCAGGCCCGAACCAAAGAAATGCGGCAAAGGCACTTCATCAATGAACGGCGTTCCCTGAACAACGTGCGCCGGTGCATCGATATGAGTGGTCACGTGCATGGTTGTGGTAATCGTTTGCGACAAGACGCCCGACTTGGCCATGTAGTGTTTGCGGTCGATCTGGACGTCTTTGAAATAGGGCCAGTTAGGGCATTGAAACCCGTATCTGTGACTCAGGTTGTAGAACTCCAACCCCATGTCATTGTCGGTGTTGCTCTGGAACTCGATGCCGCGGATTTCAACCATTGGGCATATCTCCTCTGTTCGCCGACGAAGCGGCGTTGGTCGATTTGAATTGTCTGGGTGGCCTCCCCACCTGTCCCGTATCATGATGCATACGCACCACATCGCGGTCAACTTAAAACTCACATTGCGGTTGACTTGCACCGCATTGCGATACAATGTGCCTGAGTACTCAACACCGATATGCGGTGACAGAAAAAAGTGTGAGGGCAACTTAAGTGTCTGATAAAAATGACAAAGGTGGAATTCAAGTTATTTCACGAGCGGCTTCGATACTGCGTGTTCTGAAGGAAAGCCAGTCCGGGATGAGCCTGGGGAAAATTGCCGAACGCGTTGACCTGCCCCGCTCTACGGTACAGAGAATCACAAGTGCCCTTGCGGAAGAGAAGTTTGTTATTTCCGACGCGAATGGAGGCGGTCTGCGGCTCGGCCCTGAACTGAACGCCCTTGCGGGGGCGGCTCAATACAGCATTGTCGAGCACTGCCGGCTTCTCTTGACAGAACTGACGCAAAAGACCGGAGAAACAACTGACCTCGCAGTTATGCGCGGTATCGGTATGGTTTTTCTCGATCAGGTTCCCGGCGTGTACCGTTTGACGACGGTCTCGCAAGTGGGTGAAGTGTTTCCATTGACCACCACCGCGAATGGCAAAGCGTGCCTTGCCCAACTCAGAAAAGAGGATGCGATCAAGCTAATTCGAAACGAATGGGATCGGAATGGTATCCAGAGGAACTTAGATGAGTTCTTGTCCGAGCTGGCCGTGATCCGAGAACAGGGTCTTGCCTATGATTTGGACGAACATTCCGCCGGCGTGTCGGCAATTGGTTTTTCCTTCGTCGATTGGGTTGGAGATTTGCACGCAATCTCCATTCCGGTACCAACGACCCGATTCTCACGACAAAAAGCAACTATTGAACAAGCGCTTCTTGAGACAGTTGACAATATCCATCAAACTTTTCAGTGACCTGACAGGCGAAGTTTGGGTTCGGTTGAACCGTGTACCCCGACTGACTCAATCGTATACGATAATTGGAAAAGGCTCGGGAGAGCACTTTCTTGAAGAGAAAAGCTCAGATACCAAGGTCTACAACGGTCTCCAAAACCGCAAGCCAGATAGCCCATTTCCAAGCCGTTAACACAAGCGCTGTGTTAAGGCACTTTGGACAGTGACTCCAAAAATGCAGCTAAGTCTGCAATCTCCTGCTCAGACAATTTTAACTCCGAAAGAATGGCTTCACCGTCGGCGTGTAACCTTTCCGTATCAATTTCGCTGTAGTGCCTGATCACCGCATCCAAGTCGATCAGGCTGCCGTCATGCATGTAAGGCGCGGTTTCGGCCACGCCCCTCAGGCTTGGCGTACGAAAGGTCCCAAAATCAGAGTGGCTCCTGCGTACATTGCGAACCACCCATGCACCGTGCTTTTCCGGATCGTCGCTCCAGTTGCCGTCCAATGTGTAAGCGCTTGAAAGCAAAGAGTTTAATCCACCGAACCGCCCTTCGTCGACCTCGGTTTCGCTAAGAAAATATGGTACGCTAGCGTCATGGAACTCATTGTTGGAAAATCTCGGACCATTGTGGCACAAAACACAGTTTCCACGCCCTATGAACAGCTGAAGACCTCGCTGGGCAGCTTCGGGGTAGTTCGCAGCCGCTGCTAAATCTTGGTTCTCCAATGCATCGCGAAAATCGTCAAATTGTGTCCGGCCGGTAGCCAACGTTTCCAAGTAAGCGGATAGCGTTTTGGCAGAGTTCACCAGAACAAGTTCTGGATCTTGAATCTGGATGTCGCCAAATATGGCTTCAAAATCATCAATGTAGATACTTTCCGAGATAGCTGTTTTTAGGCTTTCTTTACTGTGCGCCATCTCATGTTCTTCGATGATCGGATGTAAGCTGGCTGCCCACAGGCTATCGCTCTTACCGCCCCATCCATACCAGCGGAGACCGGCAAGGTTCCGCAGGGATGGTGTGTTTCGATCTAACAGGACGCGACCAAATGCTCGCGCATCGGACGTGGTAAATGCCTGTTCAGGGTCATGACAACTTGCGCAAGAAAATGCACCGTCGACAGACAACACTGGATCGTTGAATAAGGCCGCCCCGAGCGCAATCGCTCTTGTATCGTTTGAAACCCTGTTGCTTGGGTCCGGCTGGAAGAACGGCGGCCATGGTCCGAAGGACAGCGTTTGTTGAATTTCGCTATCAGACAACAGGACTTCAGCACGAACGGCCCCCGCTAGGACTACAAACGCCGCCGTCACCAGAACCTTCATTTTAGCACGACATCGGAAGTGTAGGATACCGATCGCCCGCCAAAGTTGGCGTCAACTCGCAGTTCCCACAGCCCCGGCATGTGAAACAGCATGTTATCTGCACGGAACACCCCATCGCCTAATGCGGTGATTTTGGGGGCGTAGTTTAGCCCGTGTTGGTGAGCAGGCATTATTGCATCGACGCGCATCTCACTCACGGCAATATCATCACAGACTGTCACATGAATAAAAAACGGTTGGGCCAATGGAAATTCGTCGACTGCTACATACACCTTAGGTGCGTTTTGAGTTTCCGAACTCATGCGTTGCCCTGCCGTTTCACAAGCGACGGCCGCGCCCGATGATATTAAAAACCAGACAACCCAGCGGATCATTCTGATGCCAGTAAACGTTCTGCGTTTGCATATGCGATGTTGTCTGCGATCTGGTCCGGAAGCAAATCCAGCCATTCACGAGAAAAATCTGCATGAGGGCCTACGTAGAACCAACGCTCCGGAGCGAATGTGTCCGTACCGACCATAAACCGATCCGGGTGCGCTTTGAACGCAGCCTTCCAATCTGGGTCGACACGGCCCCGCGAGACCATATCAGAGCGAAACGCCAGATCGGCCCAAAGCCTTGGATAGGTGTCCAAGGCATCAGTTACACTGGCCGGGTCGTCGAAGCCAGAGTGGGCCCACAATACCCGAGCCTCCGGCCAGGCCTCAAAAATCAGATCAACTGCCTCTCGATCGCCGTGGTGGTGCAGAATTAGGTTCCGTTCTTTTGCCAGTGCGATCATATGCTGGATGACCGGTGTTTTGATATCATCACCATAAGCGTGAAATTCGCCGATGGCTTTGTATTCGTTTTTCGCCAGATTTGCTTCCAGGTAGCCGATTACGGTTTCATCGTGCATCCAGGAGTTGATCTCACCGCGGCGACGGTAAGGGCGAAGGGCCGGCACAACGATGTCCGGCGCTGCGGCCAACAGCAATTGGGTACCATTGTCATCCGAGCTGGAAACCAGTGCTTTGCGCACGCCTGCGTCCCGAAGGATTTTGGCTATTTGTTCGGGAGGAACTTGTTTGACGGCATCATGGCTGTAATGAATATGTGCATCGAAGATCGGTCGCTCTTCTGCAATGGCCGTACCGCAAAAAAGCGTAGCACCTAAAATTAACGTATGTTTCAGCACCTCACCATCCTCAATAGCATTTAGACTCCGGCAAGCTTCACATCGAACTTTACGTGCAAGAAAGGTTCAGTGATCTTGCCAGAAAGTTCCATGCCTTCGGGGAATTCTGAAGCCGGCCTTTCAAAATAAGTCATCACCAGGTCATCCCGAACACCAAACACTGTATCCTGATCCAAGTAAGGATCGTCGTCGGGGAAAATTTCGGTAACTAAAGATCGGTGCCCGGGTGCCTTAACGATATAGTGCAGGTGCGACGGTCGCCAAGGATGGCGACCGCAGGCGCGCAGGATGTCCCCGACAGGCCCGTCTGACGGCACGGTGTATTCGACTGGCTTGACGGTCGTGAATGCATACCTACCGTCCTCACCAGTGGTCATCAGGCCATGAAAAGAATAGGTGTCCTGTTCTTCATCCTGGCTTGCATACATTCCATTTGGCGCCGTTTGCCAGATGTCGAGTTCTGCACCGGCAATCGGATTACCCTCGGAATCCCTGATAACGCCCTCGGCCAGCAGAACCGGCCCACCGTAGTGACGCTTCATATCACCACCGAATGGCAGTGGCGGTGCGCCAGAGACGTGAAAAGGCCCAAGAACAGAAGAGCTTGTGGCGTCTGGGGTTGATTGGAGCATATCCACCAGCGATGACAGGCCCAATACGTCCGAGGCCAAGACAAACTCATGCCTGTCTTCGGTTTCCACAGCGGCACACCCCTCCAGAAACGCAATTCCCGTGCGCCATTCGTCATGCGTCAGGTTGGTTTCACGGGCGAAATCGTGGAGGTGCTTAACCAGAGACCCCATGATTTCACGCATCCGCGGATCGGTGTCCTTGGACAGGTATCCCATGAACACGTCGGTGATATTGTCTTTGGTGACAGAGCGCATCTTGGCCTCCTTAAATCAGGGCAAGGCTGAGGATCGGGAACTCGATCAGAATGAACAGAACGATCAGCATCACGAACGCGAACGGCAGCGCGCCCATAAACACGTCCTTCAGCGAGATGCGATCATCGTTGATCGTGGATTTGATAACAAAGCAGGATATGCCCAGCGGCGGGGTCAAAAGCCCAATTTCGGCTCCGACGACCGTTATGATCCCAAACCAGATCAGCGACATATCCAGCGCTTCGGCCATAGGCAGAAACAACGGGACAACAATCAGAATGATGGATGCCGTATCGAGCAATGTTCCCAAAAACAGCATCAGAAGCACGTAAAGCAGCATGATCGACCAAAAGGACGCGGAATTCCCCGCAAGCAGGTCCTGCAACTGGTTGGGCAGCCCCGCCAGTCCCAACATGCGGCTGTAGATCGAAGCCGCAGTGATCAGGAACAGGATCGCCGCTGTGATATGACCGGTTTCCAGCAACGCCTCCCAGAACGCTTTTGGGGACATGGACCTGCGTAAGACCGCGATAATTAACGCGACAAATGCCCCGGCTGCTCCTGCCTCGACCGCAGTAAGCCAGCCGGTGTAGATCCCGCCAAGAACGATAGTGATGATGCACAGGGTTGGTAGCGTTTTGGACGCGATCTCGCGCCCGGACATCCATTCGGTATCTTCGACGACGCGGCCACCGACGAACGCCGGTGTGAATCGGCCCATGGCCCAGATCGCGCCAACATAGGCGATCGCCAGCATGATCCCGGGAATGACCCCTGCCAGGAACATGTCCCCTACGGATTGTTCAGCGACAAAGGAGTAGATGATCAGCATGGCCGATGGTGGGATGATCATGCCTAAAACCGAAGATCCGGCGACCACGCCAACTGCGAAGCGCGGATTGTAATCTTGCGCCATCATCTGCGGCACTGAGACTTTGGTGAACACGGACGCCGAAGCGATTGAAGAGCCAGTCACCGCAGCAAAAACGGCGTTGGCTCCAACCGTCGCCATTCCAATCCCGCCTTTGACCTTGCGAAACCGCATGGTCATGACTTCGTAAATGTCCCTGCCTAACCCAGCCTTTGAAACTATGAGCCCCATGAAGGTAAACAGCGGGATAGTCGCGAAGCTATATTCCATCGCGCTGTCGCCGACCGCCACTTTCAGCAGGTTAAGCGCTAGCGTGAAGTTGTCCCGCATCAACCAGATCGACACGAACGAGACGACGCCCAGAGCAATGGGAATGTATACGCCTGCGTAGATCAAAAAGACGATGGCAACGACCGAGATCAGGCCAATCTCAATCGGCGTCATTCTGCGGCCCCGTCATGTTCAGGGGTGCGGATAAGTTGCGGGCGGTCCTGCGCCGTGACGACCTTGAGCAGGAAGATCACGCAGGCAAGCGCAGTACCGCACGCGATGACCAGTTTGACCGGCCACCATGGCAATGTGAAAAGACCGGGCACTCCGAAGTAGTCCTGTGTCTGCCACATGTGTAGGAATTCAGGGAATGTCACATAGGCGATCAATGCCATGAAGATCGCCGAGATGGCATTGATGATGCGCCTCAGGTTGGCTGTCAGGCCCGGGCGACGATGGTGCAGCAGGTTCAGAAATCCATCCGAGCGTGTCAGCCGGTCAACTCTGACCACGTCTGCCAACTGAAGAAAGACGATCATCACGACCGAGAATTGCACCATCTCATAAGTGCCACGCAATGGGGCTGAAAACAGGCCACGTGCAATAACGTCGACATTCAGAACAACCACCAACGCCAGGACGACGAGAGTACCCAAAGCGTTGGCGGCGATTGCAAGTGAATTGGCGACCCGCGACAGGCCAGCAACTGCGGTCTTCAGCATGAAAGGCCCCTTTCCCGGATCGCCGGACAGTTATTCGGCCGTCCAGTCACGCACTCCGGTGAAACCGGCGTCTTGAAGCTTGCCAAGATAGGCGGCCAGCATCTCTGTGCCCTGTTCACCATTGTCATTCAGTGTCGCGGCCCATTCCTGCGCGACATTCGGCATGGCGTTTGCCCATGCGGCGCGGTCTTCGTCCGAAACCTCAACGATCGTTCCACCGGCCTCAACGTAAGCATCCCGCGAAGCAGCAGCCCTGTCCATCGCGATACCGGCGACATGGTCACGGTAATCGATGGCAACCGCCGTCAACACCTCTTTGACTTCGTCCGGCAGGCTTGCCCAATAGTCTGCATTAACCGTGATGGTTTTTGAGTTCACAGCACCCAGATCGGCCTTGAGCATATAGGGCGCCACTTCAGCGATCTTGAACGTCTTCGCAGCTTCGGGCCACAGCATTCCACAATCAACCAGACCCGTCTGAAGCATGTTGTAGAAATCGGTCAGACCACCGCGTACACCCGCCGCATCCTTGATGCCTTCTAGATACCGCAAATTGAGGCCAGCACCGGCAATCTTGCGACCCTCAAGGTCCGTAACCGAGGTAACCGGTTCCGTGCAGAAAATCTGATACGTGTCGAGAACAACACCCGTGGCCAGATAGACCTGGTTCTGTGCAGCAAACTCGTTCTGCATCGCCGGGTATTCGCGCGCGATTTCATCCACCGCCTTGGCCACCGCACGAGAATCCGATGCCACAAAGGGTGTCGATCCTGAAATACCCTGGCTGGGCAGCTTCGAGGAGTGGAAGATCGTTGTCACGATACCGATGTCACCAAGGCCAAGCTGGATCCCTTCCAGAACGCCTTTCGGCTTTACGATTGAACCGCCATAATTCTCTTGCCAGTTCATCTTGTAGTTGCCGGAGTCGGCCAGTCGTTTGTCCACTTCCGGAATGAAGAAGTTGGTGAATTCTTTCACCCACAATGCCCGGTCCGGGTAGCCATCGATGACAACGGCAGAAATAGCTTCTTCTGCTGCGGCAGGCAGCGCCATGACGCTTGCCAGAGCAGCTCCGAAAAGGCTGCGTTTGGTCCAGATTTTCATTTCTCTCCTCCCAGAAAGTTGGGCCTTTTGTCTTTATTGGTTTGTTTTGACCCAGTTGACGGTCAGGTCCGTGCCTGCCGCTTCAAACAGTTTTGCGATGGCGCAATACTTGGCTGTCTCTTCGCCCACCCGTGTCAGCTCCTCCTGACTGGCGGGTGTGTCACACTTCACGGTGAGCTCGATTTCCGGAAACGGAACACCGATCTCTTCCTCCATCAGGACCCCGCGCCGGTCCAACCTGCATTTCGCGTCGATTGTCACAGTGCCAAGATCAATTCCTAACCGGTGCGCGTTCTTGTGCCCGATGACATTCGTACAGGCGATCAAGGCTGCCATTGCGGTTTCGGTCGGAGACGGGCCAAGATTTGTTCCGCCGCGTTCGACGGGTTCGTCGACAATCACATCAAGATCGCGAATTGGGATCTCGGTACGCGCATGTGTCGGGCATTGAGCTGTCGTGCGGTAAGTCACGACAGGTTTTACCTTCATAGCCACAGCGTCACCTCCTCATGCATAAGAGCAAACCTTTTCGAATGGGAAACGTGGAAGCTTCTGGAACAAACCGGTCTCGTCCGCGTAGCCCAGATTGCAAAGAAAGTTGGACTTGAGCGTCGTGCCCGCGAAGAACTCCTCGTCGACGATCTTGTTCGAAAAGCCTGACATGGCGCCGACGTCCAACCCGACAGCCCGGGCCGCAATCATGAAGTAAGCGCCCTGAAGGGTGCCATTTCGAAAGGCAGTGTCTGCCACGTAGTCGGGCTTGTTTTCGAACAATGGCCGACGATCTTCGTGCGGGAAAAGAAAGGGCAGTTCCTTCCAGAACTCCATGTCATAAGCAATGATCGCCGTGACAGGGGCATCCATCATCTTGGGCACATTCTTCGGCTTTAACGACTTGGCAAGCCGCTCTTTGCCCTCGGCGCTTTTTACAAGAATAAAGCGGGCGGGAAGAGTATTCATGCTGGTCGCGCCGTTGATCGTGATGTCGTAGATCTCTTCAAGTATGTCGTCAGAAACAGGCTTGCCGGTCCAAGCGTAGTGCGATCTGGATTCGCGCAGGATCAAGGCGATCGCGTCATCCGACAAACGTGGAATGCGGTCGCGCAGATCGCGATGATCCTGCTGCGCCTTGGCGCGAAGTGCTTCCAGTTCTGCCCCGGTTGGTGCGCTCATGCTGCGGCCACCTTAGACTTGGCGTCCTTTTCGTCGATGATCGGGCTGGCGCAGATTCCAATGCCTTCAATCTCGACCTCGACGGTCTCACCCGGCTTTAGCCAACGTGGATTGGGTTTTTTGGCGTGCCCGACACCCGGTGGTGTACCCAACGCGATCAGGTCTCCGGGCTCTAGAGTGGTATATTCCGAAATTGTCGTAATGACCTGCCGAACGCCCCAGATCATGTTGGCGGTGTTCGAGCTTTGTAGGATTTCATCGCCCACGCGGCTTTCGATCTTCAGACCGGATGCCCCATCGGGCAGTTCGTCTGGCGTTACGGTGAAAGGCCCAATTGCGCCGGTGTCATCGAAGTTTTTGCCGGGCGTCCATTGAACGGTTTTGCGCTGATAGTCCCGCAGCGACCCGTCGTTGAACACGGTGTAGCCAAAGACATAATCCAGTGCGTCCTCTTCCGAGATATGCCGACCACGTTTTCCGACGATCAGCATAAGCTCGGCTTCGTAGTCCAGCTTCTCAGAACAGGCAGGCCGCACCATGGGCTGCCCCGCCGCCATGATCGAGTTCTTCCCGCGCATGAACAGCGTCGGATACTCGGGAATGTCATATCCGCCTTCCTTGATGTGGTCCGTGTAGTTCAACCCCATGCAAATGATTGTGCCGGGCGCGACTACAGGCAATGCTGGTGTGATGGACGACACAGGCACACTGTCTGCAGCGGCGATTTTGTCAGCCAGTGAGTCGGTCAGCTCAGGCTTGGCTATTAACCCCATCAGATCGGAACCGACAGCAGCGTCCAAAGCCGTTAAATTCACTGCGTTTTCACCGTTCACGGCAAAAACCGCAGTGCCTTCCGAGGTTTCGCCCACCAGGTATTTCATTTTTTCCATCCATGTCAGTTCGCTTGATTTTTGCCGACTATTTTGCAATATGTCAAATAATATCGATATTTTTGGAGACACTGATGGTTGCTTGGGCAGACTACAAATCAGAAGCAAAGAGCCGTGGAGCTCTCGCTTTTGAGCTATACGTTGCACACAGCACGCCGGCCAAAGCGCCCGAAGATGTAAAGGCGTCGCTTCCGGATCATTTGGCATATCAGGCGCAACTTGAACGCTCGGGACAGTTGGCTTTTGCCGGGCCAATGTCAGATGAGACTGGAGAGCATATGCAGGGGATGGGCCTGATCATCTATCGCGCCGACAGTCTTGAGGCCGCCCGAAAACTGGCCGAGGACGATCCCATGCACAAAAGCGGGGCCCGCTGCTTTGCACTTCGACGCTGGATGATAAACGAAGGCTCGCTAAACCTTTCAGTTGGCCTATCGACTGGAACGAGTGCCCTCAGTTAAGAGCACCAAGAGTTTGCGCCGCCAAAAAGGAAAAGTCGGATATGGACGCCATGCTTGATACCGAGGGCAAAGAAACATCAGCCACTCATGGTGCGTATCGAAGGCTGCGCGAAATGATCCTGACAGGTGAACTGCCTCCTGGACAAAAGCTAAAGATTGAACAGCTTCGTGGGCTACTGGACACTGGCGCAAGCCCGGTTCGCGAGGCGCTTAGCCTTTTGACCTCGGATATGTTGGTTGAACGGATTGACCAGCGCGGGTTCAGGGCTGCGCCAGTGAGTAAATGTAACTTCAAGGAAATCCTTCTGCTGCGGTGCAACCTGGAGGAAACAGCGCTGCGCGCCTCCATCGCCAACGCCGATGCGACCTGGGAGGACAGGCTTGTTTTGCGTCACCACCATATGAAAAAGGCCAGCCAAAAAGGGGCACATGACTTTGAAGACGCTCACAAAGCGTTTCATATGGCATTGTTGGACAATGCGAAAATGCCATTGCTGCTGCGATATTGTTCTCAGCTTTACGACCTCAATATTCGCTACCGCTATTTGGCGGCGGGCGGGCCGAGTTACAAGAAGCGCGATATCTCCGCAGAGCACCAGAAGATACTGGACGCGGCACTGGATCACGACGCGGATAGCGCAACTAGGAATTTGATCGATCACTACCGTCGAACAGGTGAGTACCTGAGCAGCCAGATGGATTCCTGAGATGCAGCGGAATTGGTTTCTGGGTGATTTATTGAACCAATTGTTGGACCGCCCCGGCAAAAGGCGGGGCAAAGATGACAAACGATCCATCGCAGAGCTTTGTGAGGCGCTTTTATCCGCTGAAGGTGAAGTATCGGGCTTCATGCTCGCCTCCACGATCCTTGATCGCTACCAGATCTTGGACGATCCGGCAAAACTCGACTTTTTCATCTATTTGAACAACCAGCTTGAGTTAGACGCAGACCAGCTTGCTGAAACGGCGCGCCTCTACGCTGATGCTCGAAGCATCGAGCTTTATCAAAAGCTTAGTGAAGTCGCGGAACCCAGGCGGCAAGAATTGCTGCGTCGGCTGAACCAACCATCTGGTGCGACGCAAGAACTTGTGGCTATGCGCGTTGATCTGCAGCGCTTTCTCAAATCCAACCCCGAACTCAAACGAACCGATATTGATTTCGTCCATTTGCTGCGAAGCTGGTTCAATCGAGGTTTTCTTGTCCTCAAACAAATCAGCTGGGACACCCCTGCTCGCGTTCTGGACAAGATCGTTGCCTATGAGGCGGTCCACCAGATCAACGATCTGGACGATTTGCGGCGTAGGCTCTACCCGCCAGATCGTCGTTGCTTTGCGTTTTTTCATCCTTCAATGCCAGATGAACCTCTGATTTTTGTCGAAGTTGCTCTGACAGCTGAAGTTCCAGACGCGATTGGTACGCTTTTGTCCGAAGGTCGAGAACCGATCGAAACCGAACTGGCAAAAGTCGCGGCCTTCTATTCAATTTCAAACTGCCAGAGGGGTTTAACGGGTATCAGCTTTGGCAATCTACTTATCAAACAGGTAGTTACCGAGCTTTCGCGAGAGCTTCAGGGGCTTGATACCTTTGTGACCTTG
Source organism: Ruegeria hyattellae (assembly GCF_041537925.1). Classification (NCBI taxonomy): domain Bacteria; kingdom Pseudomonadati; phylum Pseudomonadota; class Alphaproteobacteria; order Rhodobacterales; family Roseobacteraceae; genus Ruegeria; species Ruegeria hyattellae. The sequence goes on from NZ_JBGOSH010000008.1 coordinate 20,915, forward strand.
TCACCGATACCGGGGCTGACCCGTTGGTTGGCTGGCGAAACAGAACATCCTGAGCACGGCCATGCCGCCGAGGCCGTGCTTGCAAAAACAGCCACGCCGCAGGACTTGCGCGCTATGGCCGCCCGGTACCTGATGTTCGCCAAGCGCGAAGATGGGATGCCGCTGGATCCGGTGGCACGGTTTCACCTTGGTAACGGTGCCGAGCTTCACGAACTTCATGCTGAGGCTGATCTGTCGCCAAATGGACGGTCCCAATCCGGCGGTGCGATGGTCAATTACCTTTACGATTTAAACAAGACAGAACGTCATCACGAAGAATTCGCAACACATGCCACGATCGAAGCCTCGCGTTCAGTTCGCGCGGCTTCAACCACAGCGCTTGCGGTCAGATCAAGGGAAAATACATCGTGACCAACTCCCTCTACGACAGCCTGTTTGCCTGCCACAAAGGTAACGAGGCTTCATTCCTGCAACTCGATGATGGCCAAGTGGTTTCCTATGACGTGTTTCTGAAGCGCGCCTCGCAGATCGCGCATGTTTTGCAAAATAGCGGAGTTTCCCCAGGTGATCGCATCGTCGTACAGGCCCCAAAGCTGGCCGATACGATTGCACTCTACGCTGCTGCGGTTCAGGCAGGCGCTGTCTACTTGCCGCTTAACACTGCCTATACCATGGCAGAGTTGGAGTATTTCATCTCTGATGCACAGCCTGCGTTAATCGTCTGCGACAGCAACGACAAAGTTGAACTCGAACAATTGGCAGTCCGATCTGGTGCAAAGCTGCTGACCCTGGGTGGCGAAAATCCAAGCCTGAGCCACGAGGCAGACGTGCAGCCTTGCGTATTCGAAACCGTGGATCGCGCGCCAGAAGATCTCGCGGCGCTTCTTTACACATCAGGCACCACGGGTCGGTCCAAGGGCGCGATGCTCAGCCACCGAAACCTGCTGTCCAATGCCCAAACCCTTGTGGATTTGTGGGGCTTCACCAACGCCGATTGCTTGATTCACGCGTTGCCGATCTTTCACACGCACGGGCTTTTCGTGGCGATGAACACATCATTACTCGCCGGTTCCAAAGTTCGGTTTATGGAAAAATTCGACATTGGCGTGATCTTGGAGGAATTGCCGCACTCGACCCTTCTGATGGGTGTCCCCACTTTCTACAGCCGATTACTGGCGGATGAAGGCTTCACCAAAGAGGTCACGGGGAACATGCGTCTGTTCATTTCCGGCTCAGCCCCGTTGCTGGCCGAAACCCATGCGGCGTTCGAAACGCGCACCGGCCACCGCATCCTTGAGCGCTACGGCATGACCGAGACGAACATGAACACCTCTAATCCTTATAGTGGTGAGCGTCGCGCGGGAACTGTTGGCATGGCGTTACCCGGCACCGAGGTGATCGTAACCAACCCTGAAACTGGAGAACCGCTGCCCCAGGGCGAGGTTGGAATGATCGAAGTGCGTGGACCCAATGTTTTCAAAGGCTATTGGCAGATGCCCGAAAAAACCGCCGAAGAGCTTCGAGAGAATGAGTTCTTCATCACCGGAGATCTGGGCCAATACAGCGAAGATGGCTACCTGTCGATTGTAGGTCGGTCAAAAGACCTTATTATTACTGGTGGTTACAACGTCTATCCCAAAGAAATCGAAGACATCTTGAACGACATCAGTGGTATCCTGGAGTCAGCAGTTTTTGGCGTTCCTGATAAGGATTTCGGCGAGGCGATCATTGCCACTCTGGTTGCCGAACCCGGTGCACAACTTGACATGGAAGAGATAGCGGGGACGGTCAAGGACAGGCTTTCGCGCTTCAAACATCCCCGCGCCTACGGACTCGTCTCGGGCCTGCCGCGCAATACAATGGGAAAGGTTCAAAAGAACGTGCTGCGCGAACAGTACACGCAAAAGGAACTGACAATGGGCGCGCCCTAGCAGTCCCTCCGAATCCTCAAACCATCCAAGACCCTTAGGTCTGAGAACCTGTCTATCCACCTCAAGCCAAGTTCTTGTTACAAGGCCCAAAAAGACATTAATAAAGACCTGCGACCTTTGCCCTCAGTTTGATCAGTGATGCTACGGTGTCGATTATGGGCGTTGAGATTCCTGTAAGTTGCCCCAGTTCTTGCACCGAAGTGACCAAGGCATCAATTTCCATCGGTCGGCGCAACTCCAAATCCTGCCACATAGAGGTCTTATGCACACCGACAGCCGCTCCGCCGTCGAGCCGTTTTTCAACATCTATCGGGAATCTTACACCAAGTTTCTCACCGATTTCCTGAGCCTCAAGCATCATCCCGCGTGCCACGGAGCGTGAGCCTTGGTCGGTACACAAGACATCAAGTGTTGAGTGGGTTAGAGCTGAAATCGGGTTGAAAGACAGATTACCCCATAACTTAAGCCAAATTTCGTCCCGAATTCTTGGTCTTACGGGTGCGCGCAACCCAGCGGCGGACAGTGCAGCCGAAAACTTGTTAGCACGGCCTGATTTAGAACCATCGGGCTCGCCCAACGAAAAACGATTGCCTTCGATATGCTTGATTGATCCTGGAGCAATGACCTCGGCGGCTGGATAGACGACACATCCGAGGACTCGATCTGGCCCAAAACCGTCCCACTGAACGTTACCCGGGTCGACTGACGCCAACCTCGTTCCCTCGTAAGGACCGCCCAGTTTGTGGAAATACCACCAGGGCACCCCGTTCACTCCACTTACAATCGTTGTCTCGTCCCCGATCAACGGCTGCATTGAGTCCACGACTGCTGGGACGGAATGCGCTTTTAGTGTGATGAAGACATAATCTTGTGGGCCGAGATCGGCAGCATTGTCTGAAGCGCTTATTGGACCGCTAACCTGATCCTGCCCTTCCTCAAACAGGGTCAGTCCTTTTTGCTGCATTGCCGCAAGGTGGGGCCCGCGCGCGACGACACTGACTTCTGTGTCGGTCTGTGCAAGTTTCGCGGCAACGTAACCTCCGATAGCTCCGGCACCAAAGATACAAACTTTCATGTGTTTAAGCCTTTGCCAGTCCCAGTTTAGCGGCCAACCCAATCCTTTGTATCTTGCCAGTCGCGCCTTTTGGAATCTCTTCAAGAATAACCACTGAAGTCGGTACCTTGAATTTTGCGAGCCGCGCGCCAACAAAAGCCCGGACCTCCTGACCTTGGATCGCCGCGCCTTCTGAGAGCACCACAGCTGCCGCTATGTCTTCGCCCAGTTTTTCGTGGGGAACGGCAAAACAAACTGCCTGAGCAACGTCTGGGTGGCTTAAGAGTACAGCGTCAACCTCAAGTGGGCTGATTTTCTCTCCACCGCGATTGATGAGCTCCTTAAGGCGTCCCGTTAGTCGCAGATAACCATCTTCGTCGAATGAACCTTGGTCACCAGTGCGAAACCAAGTTTTCCCATCCACTTCAAAGAAATTGTCGGCATTTGCCAGCGGGTTGCTTTCGTATCCCGGTGTCACGTTCGGACCGCTGATAACGATTTCTCCGACTGTCCGCGAAGCAATTAGCATATTTTCCTTTTCGTCCGCAATTCTAACTTCCGGGCCTGCTGCTAATCCAACGGATCCGGCTTTTTGCATCTCGGGAGGAAGCGGATTGCAACACATTTGATGTGTGGCCTCAGTCATGCCGTAGGCCTCAATGACTGGAGCATTAAAAGTTGCCACCAACTCTTCCATTACCGGGCCTGGCAAAGAAGCAGAGGATGACCGAAGAAAGCGCAGCCGCGATTGCTCAATGATCGATTGGTTTCGTGCAGCTCGGGCAAGAATGGCTTGATGCATTGTCGGAACTGCCGTGTACCAGGTCGGATCAACTTCGACGACCTGTGAGAAAAAACTAAGAGCGTTGAACCCCGGGGCGCAGCTAATTTGAGATCCAGCACCTAAAGACGCGGCAACAGCCGCAATCAGCCCATGGATATGAAACAGCGGCATAATACTCAGGCAGCGATCGTCGATTGTCAGTTTCAAAGACGAAGCCACATTTCGCGCGGATGCGTAGATATTAGCCTGGGTCAGAGGGACGATTTTGGGACGCGACGTTGTTCCGGACGTGTGCAGTATCAGGGCGACATCATCTTCACCCGGAGCGGATGTGTCAGCCGTGCCAATTGGGTCACAAGACAAAATAGAAAACTGACCGGCCGAATGTAAGCGATCGTGAGAGGCCCTCAAGACAGCGATGCCGAGGTCCTTTGCCGCATTTACGGCGGGTCCATCGTCGTTTTCGTTTACAAGAAGGGCCTTGGCCTTCAGGTCTTTGAGGTAGAAAACGTATTCTTCGTAAGTGTACGCAGGGTTCAAAGGTGCCGTCGTCGCCACTTGGGCGACGGAGAGGAAAGCCGTCGCCATCTCCGGGCCGTTGTGCAACACGATTGCCACCCGGTCACCGCGACCTACTCCGATCTGATGGAGATCCTTTTTGACCTTTGCGCAAAGCTCGCGGACCCTAAGGTAGTTCAGCCAAGATCGACCTGGGGCACCGATAGCATTTGCAGTGCCAGGATGTGGTGCAATCAATTCAGCGACTAAATGGGGCATCCGGGGTCCGTTTACAAAAGCGTTGGCCTTATTCGTGTGCAGGGTTTGGCTCAGTACTTGCTAAGTTACGTTGACGGTCAGGCTACCCAGTTTGTCGACCGCCAGAACCATCACATCGCCTCGGTTGACTGGGCCAACGCCAGAAGGCGTTCCCGAAAGGATTACGTCTCCGGCAGCAAGTTCGAAGTAATCGCTCAGGTATGATATCATCTCAGGTACTTTCCAGATCATCTGGTTCAAATCACCTTCCTGCCTAATTTCCCCGTTCACCGATAGTTGAATTGCGCCTTCGTCAAGTGGTCCAACATCTTCCGCTTTGTGAACCGGTCCGCATGGAGCAGAGTGCTCAAATGCCTTCCCGATTTCCCAAGGGCGACCCATTTTCTTCATTTCGCCCTGTAGATCTCGACGGGTCATATCGAGCGAAAGTCCGTAGCCGTAGACATGATCCAGAGCATCTTCCACAGAGATTTTCGTGCCGCCGGATTTTAGTGCCACATACATTTCGGCTTCATGATGTACGTCTGAGCTGTGAGCAGGATATGGAAATTCCCCGGACGGATCGAGGTTGTCGGGATTCTTTTGGAAGAAAAATGGGGGTTCACGGTTTGGGTCGTGCCCCATTTCAATGGCGTGCGCCGCGTAGTTTCGACCAATGCAATAAACCCGACGTACCGGGAACATGCCACCGCCTTCTACCGGTATTTCGTGAACCTTCACCGCGGGAATTACATGATCGGGCATCGCTTTCCTCCTGAACGTTTCGTTGCCAAAGATCGGTTTGCCAATCTGTGGCCTTGTTCCGATCAATGCTGTGCCACGCCCGAAAAGACGTAGCTCTTGCCTCAGTCATCGCCAATGTGACCGTCGATTTGCAAGAGGTTCAGCCGCAGCTTAACCCAACCATTTCCCGAATTGGTCGGACGCTAGTTTAGTGGTCGGCCTCAAGGCTAGCTGGCAACACGCGGGAGTACACAGATCTCAGATGAGCCAACATGGCCTGCGCCGCCTCTTCTCCGTCTCCATTCGATATCGCCGACAGGATCAAGTCATGCTCTCGAAAGCTGGAATAGTCATCGGGGGGTTTAAAGGTTTTACGAGGTTGTCCCCACACAATGGACCTCCGAACGGAGTTAAGAGTCTCGAAGAAATACAAAAAAAGCTGGTTACGCGTTGCCCGGGCTATCGCGTGATGTAAATTGTTGTCCCACGCTTCATATGTGCGCCAGTCCTCTGCGGCACGGCATCTCTCAACGCATAGCCTCATTTGCTCGCGATCCGAACGCGTAGAATGAAGCGCGGCAAGGCGGCTTAGTTGCGGCTCGATGGTAAATCGCACACCCACAACCTGTTCTGGCTTGATCTGGTCACCCAGATAGGTCACGTCCGTCAGATTGAGAACCGGTCGGGCACCAACGAACGTGCCCCGACCCACATGCCGCCAGATAAGCCCTTGGGCCTCAAGTTCAGCCAATACGCGCCTCAACTGATTTCGGGTTGTTCCCAGCCATTCGCACAGTTCCCTTTCAGGCGGAAGCCTATCGTTGTGTCGGTATCCAGCATTGTCGATCAGGTCCCGGACACGTTGCGAAAGTTCTGTAGGCTCGTTCACATTGCCACCCAATTTGCTGATTGGTTGATTGATTGAAGCGCCAAGTCGGCAAAAACTCAAGTGCAAGTGACAACCAAATCCGAGTCGCCCGCCAAGATCGGTGACCGAAGTGGGCGACAGCATGTAGGAGGAGAGCCGAGTGCGTTTAGCGACTGTTTCTGTAGATGGCAACGCCGTTTGTGTCGCAATACTTGCTAACGGCAGCAGGTTGGATGTTTCGCGTGCGATTAAGATGCTCATGCCAGTTACGGCTCTTGACGTAAGCACGATGCAGTCGGTTATCGAAGGCGGCCAAACCTCACTGGAGGCGTTGAAAGCCGTTGTTACTGCGGGTGAGGCAGGCGAACTCCAGGATGTGCTCGTCCCCGAGGACGCGCCGCTTCTGTCGCCCATTCCCACGCCACGTAAGAACGTGTTCTGCGTGGGGCGAAACTATGCTGAGCACATCGCGGAAGGTGAGCGGGCACAAAAAGAGAAAATCGGCATCACCAAGCATCCGGTTTTCTTTACCAAGCCGCCGACCTCGGTCGTTGCACCAGACGCTGACATCCTGCTTTTCCCTTCGGTTTCACAGTCCATCGACTACGAAGTCGAGTTGGCAGTCGTGATAGGTAAGCGCGGGCGAAACATCGCCAAGGCAGACGCGTTTAATCACGTGTTTGGGTATTCTATTCTGAACGACATAACGGCCCGTGACATACAGCGCCGCCATGGTGGTCAGTACTTCAAAGGCAAAGGGCTTGATGGATCTTGCCCAATTGGTCCATGCATCGTGACCGCCGGTGCCATCAGCGATCCGCAAGCTCTGTCGGTCGGTCTGACAGTTAACGGTGAGCAGCGCCAAAACGGGATGACGTCGGACATGATATTCGACATTCCAACGTTAATCGCATCCTTGTCAGAAGGCCTGACACTAGAACCGGGAGACATCATTGCGACAGGTACGCCATCAGGCGTCGGATACGCAATGGAACCGCCGCAGTTTTTAAAAAACGGGGACGTCGTAGTCTGCGAGGTTTCCGAAATCGGCACGCTAAAGAATACAGTGCGCGCCGTATAAATGGCTCCTACGCAGCTATCGCTGTGAGGCGTCAACGTTCAAGGGAGGAAGACTACAATGATGAACAGAAGGACTTTCACAGCGTCTCTGCTTACTGCTGTTCCGGTAGCAGGAGCACTTGGAACAATGGGTTTTGCGCAAGACTTGCGTGAAATCACCTTCGTGCAACCAAGCCCTTCGGCAATCAACTCATTTCCTGTGTTTGTTGCCATCGGAGAAGGGTACTTCGCAGATGAAGGGTTGTCCGTAACCGTCGAGGCTATCAACGGCTCAGGTGCCGTGCTTCAGGCATTGTCTGCCGGGCAAGCGCATTTCGGTCGCCCTGGGCCTGGACCTCTGATTGCAGCGCGGTCGCGGGATGTAGATGCCGTACATATCTACAACGTTGCGGCACGCAGCAACTTCGGCATCGCCGTGCCGGAAGACTCAGAAGTCCAAAGCGTTGAAGAACTGCGGGGCAAGGTCATCGGAACCGGCACTGCGGACGGTGCCGAAGTGGGTTTTGCACGAAACGTCTTGACCGGTGCAGGCATGAAAGAGGGTGAGGATTTCACATTTCTTACCGTTGGCGACGGTGGCCCGGCGACTGCAGCTTTCCTGAACGGTGAAATCGACGCATATTCTGCTTCGACAGCTGATACAGCGATCCTGAACCAGCGAGGAATGAAGGTGCGTGATATCACACCTGCGGAATTCGGGCGTTTCTTCGGAAACGGTATCGCCACAATGGCCGACACAATCGCTAACGATCGCGAATTGGTCGAGGCTTGGAGCCGCGCTTTCGCACGTGGTCATGCTTTTGCGCTTGATGATGCCAACCGTGAAGCTGTGTTGAAGCATCTGGCGGACGGCAATCCGCAGGAAGGCGAAGACAAGGAATTCCAGTCAGCGCTATTCGATGCCGTACGTTCGAAAACCATAGCTGCGGATCCAAGCAATGGTCTGGGATGGTACCCCGCCGAGGTTTGGCAAGAATGGCAAGACGCACTTGTCGCTGGGGGCGAAATTCCGGGACCGCTTGATGATTTGAGCGCCGCCTGGACCAATGAATTTGCCGCCATTGGCAACGAGGCCGCCAGCAAATGAATGCTGCAGCCGCTCAAGAGTTTTCCGGCGCGCCCTTGGGCACGCCGGTCTATGAGTTGACCCATTTAAGCAAGACCTATGCACGCAATCTTGTTGTTGCGCTTGAGGATATAAATCTGACGCTACGGAAAGGCAGCTTCACATCTGTTATCGGGTCCAGCGGCTGCGGGAAATCAACTCTGCTCAAGATCATGGCAGGTCTGATCCCGCCTACCAAAGGGCGCGTGATCCTACAGGGCCTGCCAGTTACGGGGCCGCGTCGGGATATTGGTATGATGTTTCAGCAAGCGACGCTTTTTCCCTGGAAAACAGCAGTGGAAAACATCACATTGCCGATCGAGATCCGCGACGGCAAAGCAGCCGCCAAGCAAGCAATGGGCAAGGCTCACGAACTTTTGGACATAGTGGGTCTAAAAGGTTTCGAAAACGTATACCCAAACGAATTGTCGGGCGGTATGGCACAGCGCGCCTCAATTTGCCGTATGCTGATCACTGAACCAGCCGTGCTTTTGTTAGACGAACCATTCAGTGCGCTGGACGAGCTGTCGCGCGACATGATGAATATGGAACTACAGCGGATTTGCCATGAACAGGATGCGACTGCATTTCTTGTCACGCACTCAATTCAGGAAGCCGTGATTTTGTCCGACGAAATCGTCGTGTTGAAACCACGCCCGGGCAGGATTGCCGAAATTGTGAAGGTCGACCTGCCACGCCCCCGCACGCTGGATATGATGACGACGCCCAAGTTTGGCGCTATTGTAGACTACATTCGCGGCCTCCTGGATAAGGGAGAAGAAATGTGAGCGAAGTTCAGAACTATTCACCTTCCCTAAAAGACGCTGACACCGCAGAAGACACGGTATGGGAGCAAAAAGTTCACTTTATCGACTCGGTCCCACGCTGGCTGGCGATGACCTTTGTCTTCGTGGTTTTTGTGGGCACATGGCAAAGTGTGACGAGCCTTGGGCTGGTTTCCCCAATCATTTTGCCTACGCCGTTGGAAACCCTGAAAGATATGATCTTCGTGGGACAAAATCTATTGACTGGCGGCTATATGCTTGGAGCGCTGTGGATCACAATCAAAGAAGTTATCTATGGTTTTGCGCTGGCAATCGCGATCGGTTTTTCGCTGGGCGTATTGGTGGGGGAAACGGCATTTGGTGAAAAGGCAGTGATGCCTTACCTGGTGGCCATAGATACCATGCCAAAGGTGGCATTTGCCCCACTTTTTGTGGCGTGGTTAGGCTTTGGCATTGAATCGAAGGTCGCGCTTGCCGCCTTTATCGCAACATTTCCAATCGTGGTTGGTACTGCGGCTGGGCTTCACGCCGCCGATGAAAACGCGCGCATGCTTTTCAAGACAATGGGCGCAAGTCGGATGCAGACATTGATCAAGATGAAACTGCCGACTGGCCTGCCGCAAATTTTTACCGGCCTTAAGATCGGAGCAGTCGGCGTAATGGCTGGTGCGATCACAGGAGAATTCCTGGGTGGTGGCAAGGGATTTGGCGAACTTATCCGAGTTGCGGCCTCGCAGCTCAACACTCCGCGCGTCTTCTCGTTGATCCTGTATCTCAGCCTTGTTGGTCTGGTGGTATTTGCGTCAGTGGTTTGGACACAGCGTAAATTGGTGTTCTGGCACAAAGAACAGGTGGGAAGAGATGACTTCTGAGCCTGTGAAAATAGACTGCCACACCCTGCGTGAATTTGTGGCGGTCGCGCTCGAAACTCGAGGTGTGCCAAAAACAGATGCGGACAAGGTGGCCTCGCTGATGGTCGAGGCCGACATATACGGATACGGCACGCATGGCGTCTTTCGCTTGCGCCAGTATCTTGCCAGACTGGCAGGGGGCGGCTCTAATCCGACGCCAAAAGTCATTGTAGAACATGAGACTGTCGCAACCGCTTTGATCGACGGAGATGATGGCCTCGGCCATCTGGCTATGTCGGCGGCGCGGGATCTTGCAATAGAAAAGGCAAAAGCAGCCGGTATCGGGTGGGTCGGTGTTCGGCGCGGCAACCATGCAGGACCACTCGCACTTTATGTGCGTCCACAAGCTGAGGCTGGGTTGCTTGGTATGGCGGCAGCAGTAGGCAGCGCGAACCATGTCCCGCCCTATGGCGGAAGCGATTTGCTTCTTGGCACCAATCCCATTGCTTTTTCCGCCCCTGTCGATGGCCCCGACCCGTTTGTGTTCGATATGGCGACGACTGTGGCCGCGATGGGTAAGATCAAAACCCTGTTGCAGCAAGGCAAGCCTATGCCCGAAGGCTGGATGGTTGGGCGTGATGGAAACCCATTGACGGACCCCGCCCTCAAGTCAGAAGGATTTCTTTTGCCGATCGGCGGTCCGAAAGGGTTCGGTCTTTCCGTAGCTATCGGGTTGATGGCCGGGGTCTTGAACGGCGCGGCCTTCGGCTCTGATGTGGTTAACTTCACCTCAGACACAACGTCGTCCACAAACACAGGGCAATTTGTAATGGCGCTAGATCCGGCAGCTTTTGGATTGGACAAAGACTTTGCTTCTAACGCAGCCCGCGTGTTTTCTGAAATGCGTGCATCTCCCCCCCTGCCCGGTCATGATCCCGTGCACCTGCCGGGCGACGGCAAAACGGCCGCCGCTGAGGCTCGCCGCAAAGACGGCGTTAGGCTCAACCCGGCCCTTTGTCGGGACCTCAACAATCTTGCCTTGGACTGTGGGCTGACGCCCCCGTTTCTTGGTCTAAAGACAGACTAGCGGCGTATCCGAGGGAAGCTGGTAGGCGCATTCGACCAGACGTTAACTAAGCGATTCATCCTCAGCCTCCAGCGCTTTCACAAGGGCCGAAAGTTTGTTCATCATGTGAAGCTTCATGGACTTTCCAAGCCCATCTGCGTCGCGGGCCCTGAGTAACTCCATCATGGTTTCATGTTCGTCAATTGCCTGCGCCCAGCGCTCGCCCGACAAGTTGGCCATAAAACGTGCGCGGCGGACCCGCGCGGCCAACAGCGTGTGGTGGCTTTCAAGGATATCGTTCCGCGATCCGCGTATCAGAGCCTGATGAATGTCCTGATTGGCCTTAAAATATGCCTGTCGATCACGTGAATCGTAGGCATTCAGCATATCCTTGTGGCGGCTCTCGATCTGTTGAGTTTCCGCGGAGTTCATGCGCTGACACGCCAACTCTCCCGCCAGTTGCTCAAGCGTTGCAAGCACTGGAAACGTATTCTCCAATTCCTCACGCGTGACACTTGAGACGCGGGCTCCCCGGTTGGCTTGAAGTACCACAAAGCCTTCTGATGCAAGCACCTTTAGGGCTTCTCGCAGCGGTGTCCGTGAGACCCCCAATGAGTCGCAAAGCTGTTTCTCGGGCACCTTTTCACCCGGCTTTAGAACATCTTCGACAACTAGGTTACGCAGCCTTTCGACCAGTTCTTCGTGAAGGGTCGTGCGTTTGATGCTATCCGTCAGGTTCATTTCCATTTCCTAAACATCAAGAACCATATCCAACAGGCGCGCGACGTGCATAGCTTGATGCTGCGTACCTTCGGCGACTTGGTGGCGGCAAGATGTTCCGTCTGCCACGATAACTGCATCTATAGGCGCTGCTTCCAACGCCGGGAACAAGTCGAGTTGTGCCATCTTTATCGAAACATCGATAGTGTCAGGCGCGTATCCAAACGCCCCGGCCATGCCGCAACAACCGCTTTCAATCATGTGAACTTGTGCCCCCGGAATATGCTTCAAAAGGTTGAGCATCGGTGTGACAGCTTCGTGAGCTTTCTGGTGGCAATGCCCATGCACATAGATCGGGCGATCCAACGAACTCAGGGGCAAATCCGGCTGGTTGGCCAAGAATTCCTCAAAGGTGTGAGTGGCGTTCGACAACATCTCCGCTTCCGGCCCTGGGCAAAGCGCCATAACTTCATCCCGGAACGTGAGGATAGAGGAAGGTTCGAGCCCTACTATCGGCACACCTTTTGCAACTGCCTCTCGCGTCGTGTCAATCACACGCTGTACCTCGTGACGCGCTTCGTCGACGCAGCCAATAGCTAAGAGAGTACGTCCGCAATCCAAACCCCGGTCAGATCGCTTGTCTCGCGCCACGGCCACCCGTAGTCCTGTTGCCCGCAAAACCCGGATAGCAGCGCGTAAATTTTCCGGCTCGAAATACCGGTTGAACACATCGGCAAACAGCAACACCTGTGGATCATTGTCCTGAGCCTCGGCATCACGGAACGGAGCAGAAGACCACACTGGCAGGTCACGTCGCGCTGAAATACCAGTCGGTCCCTCCAATAGCTTACGCAAGGGACCAATTTTGTTTCGTAAATTCATAAGCCACGCGATCTTCGCGACTTTTGGCGCATATCGGGGCAGGTAAGCTATCAATTTGTCTGCCAACGTCAGCCCATCTTTTTTACGTTTTGCTGACAATACTTCGATTTTCATTCGCGCCATGTCGACGCCAGTCGGACATTCCCGAGCGCACGCTTTACAGGACACGCAGTACTTCATTGTGTCCAACATGGCATCGGACGACAATCCGCCCGGTATCTGCCCGCTGATCGCAAACCGCAGCGTATTTGCCCGTCCACGCGTAACATCACGCTCGTTTCGGGTCGCTCGAAAAGATGGGCACATAACCCCACCCTTGAGCTTGCGGCATGCACCATTGTTGTTGCACATCTCGACGGCGCCCTGAAACCCTCCTCCGGAACCCGGCCAAGTGGACCAGTCCAGCGAAGTTTCGAATTCAGGAACCGAATAGTCCTGGCCATAGCGGAACAATCGCCGGTCATCCATCGCAGGCGCGTTCACGATCTTGCTGGGATTCATCACCCCGTCGGGATCAAACCGGTTCTTAACCTGCTCAAACGCAGAAACGATACGCTGACCGAACATCTTCTCATGAAATTCTGATCGTACGATCCCGTCACCATGTTCACCTGAATGAGATCCTTTATACTTTTTGACCAGATCAAATGTTTCTTCGGCGATCGCCCTCATTGTCCGGACGTCTTTGTCTTGCCGCATGTTCAGCACAGGGCGCACGTGTAAACACCCCACCGAGGCATGCGCGTACCATGTTCCCTTTGTGCCATGTTTTGCAAAGATTTCGGTCAGGCCAGCGGTGTATTCGGCGAGGTCGGGCAACGGGACAGCGCAATCTTCGACAAAAGAGATTGGTTTTCCCGCCTCTTTCATCGACATCATGACATTCAACCCGGATTTTCGGTACTCGGCGATAGAGTTCTGCAAAGAGTTGTCCGTAACAGAGACAACGCCGCCCCACCGGTTTTCCGCACCGCTGAAAGCAAACCCGAGATCTCCCATCAGTTGCGAAAGCTCGACCAGTTTTGCGGCATTTGCCTCGGCGCTACCCTCGGCGAATTCCACCAGCAGCAGGGCTTCGGGAGTGCCTTCAACAAAGGCATTAATCGTTTCGCGAAACAATGGGATTTCACGCCCCAACGCAATCATGGTGTCGTCGACCAACTCTACCGCCTGGGGGTTGAGTGTCACGATGTGCTGAGTGGCCTCCATTGCTGCACGGAATGTCGGGAAATGGCACACACCGGTAACTTTCGCGGCCGGCAGCTGTGCCAGACTTAATTCCAGTTCTGTGAAATAGGCCAATGTGCCTTCAGACCCCACCAATAAATGGGACATGTTGATGTCGTTACCTACAAGGGCGTCGATATTGTACCCGCCCACACGGCGCTGGACTTTGGGAAAACGAGCGTCAATTTCAGCAGCCTCGCGACGCCCAAGAGCGCGCATATCACCAACTAGATCCGCATAATTGCCTGATGCGGCCGTATCAGCGCTGAACCGCGCTTCCATGCCGTCAACCAGGATTGCGTTTATCGCACGGACGTTGTCTCGCATGATCCCGTATCGCAGAGACTTTCCGCCTGAAGAATTGTTTGCGGCCATCCCCCCAAGAGTGCAACGAGACGCTGTAGAGGGATCCACGGGAAACCACAGGCCATGCTTCTTCAAAGCTTCGTTCAATTGATCCAGAACAACACCGGGCTGAACGCGCGCAATTCGCTTCTCAACGTCTACGTCTAGAATACGATTCAAGTGTTTTGTGTTGTCCAGCACAACGCCCTGATTGACCGTTTGCCCGCATTGCGACGTGCCGCCGCCGCGAGGCAGAACCGAACTCCCTTCGTCCCGCGCAATGGACATCACGGCTTGGACATCTTCTGTGGACTGGGGGATCACCACAGCGTCCGGTATCATCTGATAGATTGAGGCATCGGTCGAGTATCGAGCAAGCGATGCCGGACCTGACATCACTTCCCCCCGTACATCAGACAACAGTCGGCGGTACAACGATCCATTCTCTACCATCAGGTTCGCCTTCCCTTCCCTGTAAGCCTAATTAGACGCTTCACTTCACCGTTGACTGAATAATGAATTCATAATTAACTTTTGCAATAGGCAATAGCGCCACTTTTTTGGCACCAGCGTAAGGATCAGTTCAAATGCGTCAGGCGGGTAGACACTTTTTGCAGATTCCAGGGCCAAGTGCTGTGCCGGATCGAATCCTGAGAGCCATAAGCACGCAGACCATTGATCACCGAGGACCCAATTTTGCAGAAGTCGGGAACAAAGCCCTCAATGGTATGAAGACGATTTTCAAGACAAAACAGAACGTCTTTATCTATCCTTCATCCGGCACCGGTGCATGGGAAGCCGCACTTGTGAACACGGTTTCGCCTGGCGAAAAAGTTCTGATGTTCGAAACAGGGCATTTCGCCTTCATGTGGTGCAACTTGGCTGGAAAACTAGGATTGCATCCAGAGCTGATCGAAGGGGATTGGCGCGGCGGCGCGGACCCCAATCAGATTGAAGACCGTCTACGTGCGGACGAGCAGCACGAAATCAAGGCGGTTTGCGTCGTTCACAACGAAACGTCCACCGGGTCAGTCTCATCAATTGAGGAAGTGCGCAGGGCCATAGACGCAGCAAAACACCCCGCACTTCTAATCGTGGACTCTATCTCCGGCCTTGCGTCGATTGATTTTCGGTTCGATGACTGGGGGGTTGATGTGTGTGTCTCCGGCTCGCAAAAAGGACTGATGTTACCGCCTGGTCTGAGCTTCAACGCCGTGAGCGATCGGGCGCTGAAACACTCAAAATCCGTGACCACGCCGCGAAGTTACTGGGATTGGCAGGATATGGTCGGGCCAAATCAGAAGGGGTTCTTTCCTTACACCCCCGGCACCAATCTTCTCTATGGATTGAATGAGGCCATCGACATGTTGCACGAGGAGGGGTTGGACAATGTTTTTGCCCGTCACGCCAAACACGGAGCCGCGACACGGGCTGCCGTGCGCGCCTGGGGTCTTGAGGTTTTGTGCACACATCAAGGTCAGGAATCGAGCGTCTTGACTGCGGTTAAGGTCCCAGAAGGTCACTCCGCCGATGCATTTCGTGCTACGGCGCTTGAGCACTATGACATCTCACTAGGAAATGGTCTGTCCAAGGTAGCCGACAATGTGTTCCGCATTGGTCATTTGGGCGATTTCAACGACCTAATGTTGATGGCCACCCTTTCTGGCGTAGAAATGGGGCTAACCAAGAGCGGTATGCCTCATAACGGAGGTGGCACTCAGGCTGCCTTGGAACATCTAAAGGCTGCGTAGCGCCGGACAGAGTTTCTAAAAATGCAACCAAACCAAGACTCATGGATCGGACAATAACGAACCTTTTTGACTGCCAACTCATAAGGAGACTTAAAATGACTCGCATGACGGCAAAGGACTTCGACCAGGAACTTCTGGACCTGTACGACTTTTACGCGCACGGCAAAATCACCAAGCGCCAGTTCCTGGACCGCGCCGGTAAGTTCGCGGTTGGTGGTTTATCAGCGGTTGCATTGCTGAGCATGCTTAGCCCGAATTATGCTTTGGCCGAGCAGGTATCCTTCAACGATCCCGATATCCATGCAGACTACATCACCTATCCTTCACCAAATGGAACCGGCGATGTAAGGGGGTACCTTGTCAGACCGGCCGGTGTGGATGAGCCCCTACCTGCGGTGCTGGTCATCCATGAAAACCGAGGCTTGAATCCTTACATCGAGGACGTGGCGCGCAGATTGGCGAAAGCCGGGTTTATGGCATTGGCCCCCGACGGCCTGACATCAGTGGGCGGATATCCTGGCAACGACGCGGATGGGCGCGAGCTGCAAAAGACAGTGGACCGGGTCGAGTTGATGAATGATTTCTTCAATGGGTTCGAATACCTGTTGAACCGAGATGACTGCACCGGAAAGGTTGGCGCTGTCGGTTTCTGCTACGGCGGTGGTGTCGTTAGCGCAATTGCCGTGGCCTACCCCGAACTTGCCGCTGGTGTTCCGTTCTACGGACGCCAGCCAGCAGCCGAGGATGTCGCCAAAATTCAGGCACCGTTGCTGGTTCAGATGGGGGAGCTTGATGATCGGATAAACGCGGGCTGGCCCGAGTTTGAGGCCGCTCTAAAAGCCAATGATAAGGTTTATGAGGCCTATATCTACGAAAATGCCAACCACGGATTTCATAATGACAGCACGCCACGCCACGACGAGGAGATGGCAAACTTAGCTTGGGACCGCACAATTGATTGGTTCAACACCTATCTGAAGTAATTGGTGTAGGCTGCGAATTCAGCCATGCATTGACATCGCTTCGTCGCACGCCACGGTTCACCGGGGCCAAGTCCTTTGAAGCCCGTGCATTCTAACTTACGTGGTAAAATAGACCGCTATGAGCCCTTGGCCCTTAGAACGCGTAGTGCCAATGAAGGTATCCAATACCCATAGATGCGTTCATTGGCAGTTTCACAGCCATTGGATGTTTGTCGGCGTTGCAACGAACCTCGAACGTTGCTGAAGGGGTATTATGTGAACCGATCTCTGGTTGAGTGGTCAGCTCCCCTGCGGACCAAACGATCCATTACTCAATCCGCCGGATAGCAGTCATTGATCCTGCGCGGAGAACGTCTGTTTCGAGCCCAAACTGATGAATGCTGCGGCACGCATGAATGTCAGCAGCGGCGCTTATCGATTGAAGCATGCCAGTCTCATAATGTGGCAACCGTCGGGGCGTTGAGTGCGTTCGCAACCTCTCGACATTCGCGTTCTCAATAAGCGATCAAAGCGATGAGCAGCCCACATTGTTTGCAATGTGCACTCTAGTTGGTCATCTTGCGCATCATGGACTTCTTGCCCGTCAACCACAGCGGTTTTCTGATCGCGATGTCTTTCCTAGTCGCACTTGTGGCAGGCTTCACCGGGCTGTCGTTGACACGGGACTTGTCCGAAAAGCCGGTGTTTCAGAAGAAAGCGTCAATTGCACTGGCAGCGATCGCCTTGGGCGGTGGGATCTGGGCGATGCACTTTGTCGCCATGTTAGGGCTAAAACTGCCCATCCTGTTCTATTATGACGCAGCGATTACGCTTGTTTCCGCCCTTTGCGCCATATTGCTTGTAGGTGCCGCCTTGATCTTGCTGCACTTTGCAGATCGAACACCAAAGATCATTGCCGCCGCCGGCGTGATCGTAGGGATTGGCATTCTGACCATGCACTATATTGGAATGGCGGGGCTGGAGCAGTGCCGCGCCGTTTACACTAATTCGGGTGTTGCATTGTCATCGATTGTCGCGATTGGCCTGTGCATGTTGGCGTTTTGGATCGCCTATGGGCAACGGACCAATCGCAATATCATACTGGGCACGTTCTGTTTTGCGGTGGCCGTTTGCTCTGTCCACTTTTTGGCAATGGCGGGGACCAACTTTGTCGCAGAGCCGAATACATCTGACTTTGGGCCGTCCATGAGCAATGAGACACTTGCGCTTGGTGTGATCTTTTTCAGTTTCGTGATCTTCGGTGCCTGCCTATGGGTCAGCGTCACATATCTGATCCCGCCTGACAGCATTGATGATGGAGGAAGCCCGTCTGAGGACATCGTTCCTGTGCAAGTTGTTGATGGGTTGCAAATCCCGTGTGAGCGGGACGGAAGAAAGATCTTTATTAGATCTGAAGACGTTTCTTTCATGCGCGCTGATGGTCACTATACGCAGGTCTACACCGACAAAGAACGGCTGTTTTGCGCCTGGCCCGTTACAGAGGCTTTGGACCGCCTGCTGCCCATCGGTTTCTTGCAAACCCATCGAAGCTATCTGGTCAATCCTGTCCATGTCTCACGGTTTGAGCGGACCAAGGACAAGGGCCGCTGCATCTTTGGTGGCGCTGATTTGCCGCCGGTCCCGGTTAGCCGCTCGAAGCTGAAGGTCATTCAGGACGCGCTGGCGTCGCAGGTCGGCGCAATTCGTGCGTAGGCCGGCGCATTTCGTGCAAAAGACCTGTATTTCATTGATTTTCTAGTGCCCCAGCATACAGGCGTATGCAGTCTTCGCCCCAAGCCAGAACATTCGCTTTAAGGGAGGAGAAAGCCGATGATTCCAGCGGCATTTGAGTATTATCGCCCCAAGGACATGGCCGGTGTCCTATCCATTCTCGCCGAACACGGAGATGACGCGCGCGTCATGGCGGGCGGTCACAGTCTGATCCCGATGATGAAGCTGCGCATGGCCGACGTTCCACATCTGATCGATTTGCAAGACGTGGGTGGCATGTCCGACATCGCCGTTGGTGGCGATGCCATTCGGATCGGTGCGATGGTGACACAAGCCGATATCATCGATCACGAGGGCCTCGCCGCTGCCGCTCCGATCCTACGGGAAGCCGCCTTGCAGATCGCTGATCCTCAGGTCCGCTATATGGGCACAGTTGGCGGCAACGTTGCAAACGGTGATCCAGGCAATGACATGCCGGGACTGATGCAATGTCTTGATGCCGGGTTCACTGTTGTTGGTGCAGATGGCGAGCGTGATATCCGCGCGCGGGAATTCTACGAGGCGGCCTACATGACGGCCCGCGAGGACGAAGAAGTTCTGACAGCCGTGACGATCCCGCTGCCCAAAGGTGGCTACGCTTACGAAAAACAGAAGCGTAAGATCGGTGACTACGCGACAGCCGCGGCGGCGGTTCAGATCGTCAAAGATGGTGGCGCATGCGTTAGTGCGTCGGTCGCAATGACAAACCTCAGCGACACACCCGTCTATTCCGAAGCTGCAAGCCAAGCGCTTGTTGGGTCTTCAGTAGACGATGCGGCCTTGGATGCCGCCGTTAACGCAATGTTGGGCGACATCGACCCAACCGAGGACAATCGCGGCCCCGTCGCATTCAAGAACCACGTGGCTGGCGTCATCTTGCGCCGCGCTATCGCGCGCGCCTGGTTGCGGGCGTAAGGAGCACACTCATGTCAAAAAAAATGCACATCAAACTGAACGTGAATGGCAAAGACGAAGAGTTCTTGGCCGAGCCGCGTGAGTTGTTGATTTACACGCTGCGCGAACGGCTGAACATCACCGGGCCGCATATTGGGTGCGAGACATCCCATTGCGGCGCATGCACCGTCACCATCAACGGTAAGTCGGTCAAATCCTGCACCATGTTTGTCGCCCAAGCCGATGGCGCCGAGGTGACCACCATTGAGGGCATTGGTGGACCAGACGATCTGCACCCGCTGCAAGAGGCGTTCAAGGAACATCACGGGCTTCAGTGTGGCTATTGCACGCCCGGCATGATCACCCGTGCCGCCAAGTTGCTGGAAGAAAACCCCAACCCGACTGAAGAAGAAATCCGCTTTGGCATGGCCGGCAACATCTGCCGCTGCACGGGTTACCAGAACATTGTGAAATCCATTCAAGCCGCTGCGGCTGAGATGAATACAGCCAAGGAGGCGGCAGAATGAAGGACGAGATCACTCGCGAAGAACGGGTCGATAACCTCAAGGGCATGGGCTGCTCGCGCAAGCGGGTCGAGGATGCCCGGTTCACGCAAGGCAAAGGCAACTACGTCGACGATATTAAGCTGGATGGCATGCTGTTTGGCGATTTCGTGCGCTCGCCCTATGCGCACGCTCATATCAAAAGCATCGACACCGCCGCTGCGTTGGAAGTCCCGGGCGTTTTAGCGGTCTTGACGGCTGCTGATCTGGAACCGCTGGGACTGCATTGGATGCCAACGCTTGCGGGCGACAAGCAGATGGTGCTGGCCGATGGCAAAGTTCTGTTTCAAGGGCAGGAAGTGGCCTACGTCGTCGCCGAAGACCGTTATGCCGCGGCAGACGGCATCGAAGCCGTCGTCGTTGAATACGATGAGTTGCCAGTCATCGTGAATCCATTTGAAGCACTGACATCAGATGTGGTTTTGCGCGAGGATCTGGTGGCCGAGGATGGGTCCATCCCTGACGGTGCTCATGGTCCCCGCAAACATCCAAACCACATTTTCACATGGGAAGCGGGCGACAAACACCCGACCGAAGAGGTCATCGCGAATGCAGAGGTCGTGGCGACCGAAAGCATGTACTATCACCGAACCCACCCTTGCCCGCTGGAAACCTGCGGCTGCGTGGCGTCGATGGACAAGGTCAACGGCAAGCTAACGCTTTGGGGGACCTTCCAGGCACCGCACGCCATCCGGACGGTGGTTTCATTGATCTCTGGCATCGAGGAACACAACATCCGCGTCATCTCGCCCGACATCGGTGGCGGATTCGGCAACAAAGTGGGGGCTTATCCGGGTTATGTCTGCTCGGTCGTGGCTTCGATTGTCACCGGCAAACCAGTCAAGTGGATTGAAGACCGGATGGATAATCTGATGACCACCGCCTTCGCGCGGGATTATCACATGACTGGCAAGATCGCGGCCACGCCAGAGGGCAAGATCACCGGCCTGCAATGCCATGTGACGGCTGACCACGGTGGCTTTGACGCCTGTGCTGACCCGACCAAATTTCCGGCGGGCTTCATGAACATCTGCACCGGGTCCTATGACATCCCGACAGCGCACCTTGCCGTCGATGGCGTCTACACCAACAAGGCGCCCGGCGGCGTCAGCTATCGCTGTTCGTTCCGTGTGACCGAGGCGGTCTACTTCATCGAGCGCATGATCGAGGTTCTGGCGATCAAGCTGGACATGGACGCAGCCGAGCTTCGCCGAATCAACTTTATCAAGAAAGAACAGTTCCCCTATACAGCCGCACTTGGCTGGGAATACGACAGCGGCGATTACCACACTGCATGGGACAAGGCACTTAAGACCGTCGACTACGAAGGTTTGCGCGCCGAACAGGCGCAGCGCGTCGAAGCTTTCAAAGCTGGCAAGACCCGCAAGTTGATGGGGATTGGCCTGTCGTTCTTCACCGAGATCGTCGGCGCAGGTCCAGTCAAGAACTGCGACATCCTTGGTCTTGGCATGTTCGACAGCTGCGAGATTCGCATTCATCCAACCGGCTCGGCCATTGCCCGGTTGGGAACGATTTCTCAGGGCCAGGGGCATGCGACGACATTTGCGCAAATCCTGGCGTCCGAGATCGGCCTGCCCGCTGACTCGATAACCATCGAGGAAGGCGATACCGATACTGCACCATACGGTCTTGGCACCTACGGGTCACGCTCGACTCCGGTGGCAGGAGCGGCAACGGCTATGGCAGGCCGAAAAATTCGCGCCAAAGCACAGATGATTGCCGCCTATTTGCTGGAAGTTCACGACAACGACGTTGAATTCGATGTGGATCGGTTTGTGGTTAAGGGAGCGCCTGAAAAGTTCAAGACGATGAAGGAAATCGCCTTTGCCGCGTATAATCAGGCCATCCCGGGCATCGAGCCGGGGCTGGAAGCGGTCAGCTATTATGATCCGCCCAATATGACGTACCCCTTCGGCGCTTATGTCTGTGTGATGGATATCGACGTCGATACCGGTGTTCCGGAAATCCGCCGCTTCTATGCGCTGGATGATTGTGGCACCCGGATCAACCCGATGATCATCGAAGGACAGGTGCATGGCGGTCTGACAGAGGCGCTTGCCGTCGCATTGGGCCAAGAGATCGCCTATGACGATATGGGCAACGTGAAGACCGGCACGCTGATGGACTTTTTCCTGCCGACAGCGTGGGAAGTCCCCAATTATGAAACGGACTTCACCGTCACACCCAGCCCGCACCACCCTATCGGCGCCAAGGGCGTCGGCGAAAGCCCGCATGTGGGTGGCGTGCCGTGTTTCTCGAACGCAGTGCAGGATGCCTTCCGGCCCTTTGGCAATACGCACACCAACATGCCGCACGATCACTGGCGCATCTGGAAAACTGCCAATGAACTTGGCCTGCATGGCTGATGCTAAGGTAGGGTGCGCAGCCTGCGCACCCTACGGAGATTTGCATGACCTGGACCACTCTTAAATCCGTCCTCGCAGATGAAGGCTATGTCGCATCAGATGATCTGGCGGTTGCCCTACAGCTGGCATTGTCGCTTGGCCGCCCGCTTTTGCTGGAAGGAGCTGCTGGTGTTGGCAAGACCGAGATCGCGCGCACGCTGGCGCAGGTTCAGGACACGCGCCTTATCCGTTTACAATGCTACGAAGGGTTGGACGCGTCACAGGCCATCTATGAATGGAACTATCAGCGCCAACTTCTGACCATCCGGGCAGCTGCGGAAGATGGAGAAACAGGCAAGGTTGTGGAAGAAAGAATATTCTCTCGCGACTTCTTACTCGAACGCCCTCTGCTTGCGGCGATCACGCAGCCAACACCGCCCGTATTGCTGATCGACGAAATCGACAGGGCAGACGAGGAGTTTGAGGCATACCTTTTGGAAATCCTGTCCGACTTTCAAATCTCGATTCCAGAACTGGGCACAATCACCGCAAAGACGCGGCCCATCGTGATCCTGACGTCAAACGGCACCCGCGATTTATCAGACGCATTGCGCCGTCGATGCCTTTACACATACGTAGAATACCCTGATCGGAAAACGGAACTCGCTATCTTAAAAGCTCGCTGCCCTGATGTTGAGGCGCGGCTGGCCGATCAGATCATCGGTTTTGTGCAAAAGCTGCGCAAAGAAGAGTTGGAGAAAACTCCCGGTATCGCCGAGATGTTGGATTTCGCTGCGGCCTTGATGGGCCTTGGCATTGCTGATCTCACCGATGACCCAGCCGTTTTGCAATCGACCTTGACGACCCTGCTGAAAACACAATGCGATCAAGCACAGATCACGCCTGAGGTGGCGGGTCGGATCGCGGGCAAAGCGGCATGAGCCGGGTTACGAAATTTGCGGCCCGTGATCCGGGCCCCGCCGCACGGATTGTCGGTTTCATTGCGCATCTGCGCGAGAACGGGCTGCGGTTGGGCGTTGCAGAAGCAGATGTTGCCATTGCGGCCTTGGCCGAGGTGGATGCAATCCAACCCGACGACAGCCGCCGCGCATTGCGGGCCGTTTGTACAGGCTGCAGGGAAGAGGCCGAACGTTTTGACGATCTATTCGACAGTTACTGGATGGATATGGGGCGGGTGAAACAAAAGATTGTTGCGAGCACGTCTTCACCGATCAACGATGATGTGCATTCCACACGTGATGCACATGGCGCAGACGTCGGAACTTCGGGCAGTGCCACGTCCCCGGATAGCGAAGGCGGCGAAGCCAGCAGCGACGGCACCGGAAAACTGATCGCGATCAAGCAGCGAAACATTGCCCGCAAAGACCTACGTGACTTAGTTCGCCCCGACGAGATTGCCGAGGCCGAAGATGTCGCGCGCCGCATTGGGGCCGCCTTGCGCGACAAGCGCTCTCGTCGGCGGATCGCGGCACGAAAAGGCGACCGGCTGCATTTTCGCAAGACGATCCGTCAAAGCCTTGCCACAGGGGGCGAGCCTCTGCGACTTTTGCGCAAGGAACGCCCCGACCGGACGCGCAAGATCGTGGCGATCTGCGATGTGTCAGGCTCGATGTCTGTCTATGCCCAAGTGTTTCTGGCCTTCCTGGCCGGGCTGATGCGCGCTGACACGACAGCAGATGCCTATCTGTTTCACACACGACTGGTGCGCATCACGGAGGCCCTGCGCGACAAAGATGCGATGCGCGCCATTGGGCGCATGTCATTGATGGCCGATGGGTTTGGCGGCGGGTCCAAGATCGGGCCATCGCTAATGCGGTTCGCCGACACCTATGCCAAGCGTTTTGTCGATGGACGCAGCGTCGTGCTGATCCTGTCAGATGGCTTTGACACCGAACCTCCTCAGATGATCGCCGAGGCCTTGCGAAAACTGAAAAAGCGCGGCTGCAAAATTGTCTGGCTAAACCCGTTGAAAGGCTGGGCAGATTACGCACCGGTGGCGGAAGGCATGGCGGCAGCGTTGCCTTATCTCGATGCGTTCAATGCCGCCAACACGCTCGCTGATCTGGCCGCATTGGAGCAGGAGCTGGCGACGCTATGACCCCTGCCGAGATCTTGTCCGACGATCTGGCCGAAGCCGCGCAGGAGTTGCGTGACAAAGACGAACCCTTCGCTTTTGCCACCATCGTGCGCACGGCTGGGTCAACTGCTGCCAAACCCGGTGCCAAGGCGCTTTTGAGTGCGGACGGGACGATCCTGCAAGGCTGGCTTGGCGGCGGATGTACGCGTAAAGCAGTGAAACGCGCAGCATTGCGGGCGTTGCAGGACGGCACGCCACAGTTGGTGTCCGTTGCACCCGAAGACTTACTGGCCGAAAGGGGTGTCAGCGCCGGGGAAGAAGTGGAAGGCACGCGTTTTGCCCGTAATGGCTGCCCGTCGCGTGGGACAGTCGACATCTTTATCGAACCATGCCTGCCGACACCGCAGTTGATCGTGATGGGGGCGTCGCCGGTGGCCAAGGTGCTTGGCGCCCTAGCTCCACAGTTTCATTGGTCGGTGGCATCCGAACTCAGCACTGAAAATCAGCATCAGCCGCGTTTTGTGGTCATAGCAACCCAAGGCCAGGGTGATCTGGACGCTTTGCAATCTGCCCTTGCGACGGAACCTGACTATGTTGCCTTTGTCGGAAGCCGCAGAAAATACGCGGTGCTTGCCGAAAAGCTGACGGGCGCAGGCCTTACACAGTCTGCTATTGATGGAGTGCAAGCCCCCGCAGGGCTTGATCTGGGGGCAGTCACTCCGGAGGAAATCGCACTTTCGATCCTGGCACAATTGGTGCAAGCGCGACGCGCTGCGGTGAAGCAGACCGATGGGTGACGTGACCGCGATCCTCCTGGCCGCGGGACTGTCCCGCCGTATGGGCGAGCGGAACAAGCTGCTTTTGCCGATCAATGGTGTGCCGATGATCCGCTACATGGTGGAGGTCTATCGGGCCGTAACACAAAGACCCATTCTGGTTGTCACCGGGCATCAGTCAGATGCCATTGAAGACAGTCTTGCTGGCTGTGATGTGCGATTGATCTTCAATTCGGATTTTGCGGATGGGCAACAAACATCTGTTGCTTGCGGTCTGCGCGTCGCAAAGGATGGGGCACAGATACTGATTGGTCTGGGGGATCAGCCGCGCCTGACTGGCGACAATCTGCGGGCGCTTCTCAAAGCGCACAAAGCCGCAGATCCTGCTCGCATCTCGATACCAAAAATTGGCGACCAAAGGGGCAACCCGATCGTGGTCCCCAGCAACCTGCGCGAACGCGTGCTTGCAGACCCAAAATCTGCCGGGTGCAAGGCATTCACACGGAAATATCCGGAGCGCGTGCAATTCCACGCTCTGTCTGCCCACGGCTTTTACACAGATGTCGACACGCCCGACGCATATGACGCCCTTGTCTCACAAAATCTGGGGGACGCGACATGAAGACCCTCAAAAGGTTTGTCAAGCGCGTCTACCGCACTTGGGCGCTGACCCCCAAACAGGCCGAAGTCTTGGCCACGATCAAATTCCCCTGTTGCTAAGAAGGACATCCCATGGAACTGGCAGACGAAATCACCCTCAAAGCTTCGAAAGAGCGTGTGTATGCGGCGCTGAACGACCCAGAGGTCTTGCAACAATGCATTCCTGGCTGCGAAGAGTTGATCAAACATTCTGATACCGAATTGGAGGCCAAGGTCGTTCTTAAAGTGGGCCCTGTAAAAGCCAAGTTTGGCGGTGAAGTTCAACTTGACACTTCGGGGGCACCGGATGCGTTTTCATTAACCGGGCAAGGCAATGGCGGTGCTGCGGGCCACGCGAAAGGAGGTGCGGATGTGACGCTTACCGCAGATGGTCCAGACACAACGATTTTGCGGTACGAGGCAAAGGCTGACATCGGCGGTAAGCTGGCCCAGCTGGGCAGCCGCCTCATTCAAAGCACTGCGAAAAAGCTGGCAGCCAAGTTTTTCAAATCCTTCGCAGATGTCGTAAATGAAGACGTTGCTGCCTAGCGATCTTACCTATGCCGAGACGGTGTTGCATGGATCAGGATTGCGACGATTATGCCCCAGACCCCATCCCTTTAGAAGACGCGTTCATACTCCGCACGACTGAGAGATGTCATGCGGTTGAGCGCTTTCGCGGCGATTTTCGCTTCTGATATTTGATTGTCGAGATCACCCGCTTGCAGGCGATCGCCGATAACCTGTTTCCACCTGACATTCTGGGCTTCAACCTGTGATCTCTAATTGTATCCCGTCTCAGCTTGCCAGTTCATTCTGCCATGTTCAGCGATGGCAGTGATGTGTCGATTGCGCTGTGCATTCTCGCCATGAACAGCGTTCTTCGGCGGAGGGATTATGATCTCTAGCCGCGACACAGTATTGATTGGTGGAGCTCAACGGCGGCAATCGGGCGCACGCGAGACTTTGCAAGGTCCGTTTTCTGTGCTTTGCCGCCGTTAGCGGCCACCAGTGTCACTGATGCAGCGAACGGCAGCTTTGTGGCCCATCTCTTATCTTACCCAACAGTTTGCTGGCACGGCTAATGTCGGCAAGGTCCCGCTTGGTGTGATTTCGTCCAACAGAGATTGAATGTCTGCAAGTGGTGGCGGAGCATATTGCACCGCCGCTTCTGTTTGTGGGCCAGCGGGATTTGGACAAGCCAAACGCCCTTGGCCGTCAAGGGGAAAGCGCTGCCTTCCCCCTTGGACAACCCTATTAGGCACCACCGTGTCCTCGGCTGAGCCTGCGGGCCGCGCCACCCCTGTCGAATAGCATTGCCTCGCCCGCTTCCGCGTTCGCCACGTGGCAGATCAGCATGAACAGGCGCCTTCGCCGTCTGATCTGCAAATCAGCCCAGATTTCCGGAAGGGAAGTCAGATCAAACGAAACAGTCTGCGGGAGTATGACAAGGGGGTGTTGGTTCAGTTTATGACGCAAAGGTCAAATTCGTCTGACGCCTTACAAAAGGTGCGGAACGTCACTGATCTTTGACTCAATCAACAACCGAAACCTCAACAAATCAGTGAATCACCGTCATTCAATTCTGACCCAAACGTCAAGCACTACTAGCCCAGCATTTAGGGTGGTCTGCATGACATCAGCACTCCGTATGAGAATTCCTGTCAATCGCTCTGCCACCGCCTGATTTCCGCAGCGATCAATGCCGAGTCCTTGCGCAACTTATGCGTATCGGCCCACTGCTTTGCTTGCGTCCATTCGGCCATGGCAAGGGTGTACTTTCCATCCAGCCTGTGACTTGTGCCCCGCCACATACCAAGCTGCGCTTGTCCGACAGAAAAGGCTTTGCTGTATTCTTCCATTTTGGACAGAGCGCTTTTTTCCAGACTGTTCCAGTCTTCATACCGATCGGAAAACCCCGTTTCGCGCCCGCGCAGAAGTACTTCAAGCACGCTAGAAATACCAACAATGACGCTGTGCGATGACGGTCGGCGCATCTTGTCCAGCAGTTTCAGGGTGGCAGCTGCGGCATCAAAGCCTTCCGATTGGTTCCCGATGCGAGTAAGCGCCAGCGCCAGGGCGCCTACGGCAGAAATCTGGGCCGCCAAATCAACAGATCCAGACATGCCGGATGTGGTTAAGCGCAGAATATCCACAGCTTCACGCGGCCTCTCGATATGCAGAAGGCAAAGGGCCTTGCACCTCAGTGCCCAAACTTCCTGCTGAATGTTGCCGGCATTCTGAGCCCTCAGTAGCAACAGATATGCGGTTTCTTCCAATGCACTCAGATTGCCTCGATAGTACTGCGACCAGAAACGAATTCCCTGTGCGTTACACCATCGCAACTGGTCCCCGGATTTCACGGCAAAAGCCTGCGCCATCTCAAGCCGTTCGTCGACTTTGTCCCATTCGCAGAATCCTAGCCGCCAAAGGGCGTCCAAGGTACAAACGTGTGCAAGCAGAGACGGATCGTCCAGCTTAATCGCTACTTGTTCCGCACGATTCATCAGCCTGGCATTCAGGGTCCGCCAACCCATCATGCCCAGACCTGCGGCGAGCTGGCAATTGGACAACACGGTTTCTACCGAAATTCCTGTATTCTCTGACCGGTTAACAGCGCCCAGAAGGTTACACATTCCCTGTACGAACCGCAGTTCGAAATAGTCTACCGTTGCGGCCTGGTTCAGACAGCGTGCTATTTCGCCATCCCAATCCGACTTTTTTGATGTTACAACGTAATTGCGGGAAAGCGGCAAGTAATGACGCGCGACTATGCGAAGACCTCGTTCGACGAGGCAAAAGATAGTCGAGATTTTGGTATTCGGTATTTTTTCCCCGGCAGCATCCAGAGCTTTCCGGATCGCTTTGCCCTGCGCCTGAATATCTCCGCGACCATAATGTGCTTCCGCAAGTTGCCGGCGCCAACGAACCGATCTCAACTGGTCATTTCGTCTCCGACCGCGTCGATGCGGTTTGTGTTCCAGACAAATTGAAATGAAGGATTCAACCTCGCGATAGGCTCCGGTACGAAGCGCATTTGTCGCGGCGATATCTGCATATTTGACCGCATGATCAGCAAGCCCGGCCGCTTCAAAATGCTGGACCAAGGCAGCAAGGTTTCGACCTTCGGCATCGGGATGTTCGGCTTCAAGCCAAAGGGCAAGGGATTTGTGCAGTTCTCGTCTTCGTTCACTTGGTATCGATTGGTAGACGACATCTCGGATTTGATCATGACGGAACTCGAACCCTCTATTCTTCCTTCGGCATATTAACTGAGCGTCCGTCAGGTCATTGATGATATCGGTTGGTTCAAATCCCATTAGAGCTTCGAGCGGCTTGATTGCGAAAGAGCGCCCAACTACTGAAGCGGCTTCCAGAGCGCTTCGCGATCCCTGATCCAATCGATCAACTCGTTCCCGAATGACCTTTTCAACTCCTTCGAAAAAGGCGAGATCGGTCAATGGTAGGGTTGATTGCCAACACCCGTCGCGAATCGAAATTAGTCCCTGATTCTTCAACGTGAGCGTGATTTCTTCCACAAAAAGCGGATTGCCACCTGCCAGCTCCGCAATTCTCTGGGCGACATCGTCATGCGGCGGGACATCATCCAAGATTCGATCCATCAGCCTTTTGACCGAGACATCGTCAAGCTCTCTGACTTGGAGCGGGCGAAAACACCAGGCAAGATCATTTTCTTCGGAACCAAGCCCTGCATCGATTCTTTCCGCACGCTTGTATAAAGAATCGAGTTGCTTCGGCATTTCGCCAACGCGGACACACAGAACAACCAAAATTGAGTCCAGAGAACCAAAAATCCACTCCAGAAGCCGCCATGAGGCGGAATCGAGCCACTGGCTGTCTTCCAGAACCAAGGTGAAGGGACGGGGAACCAAGACGTTGATGACTTCGCCAACAAGGCGCATCGCCGCGTCAACTCTGTTAGCCCCTTTCAGATGAAGCGTACTTGCGGTTTCAGGCTGTTCAGCTGCCAGGAGATCACCCAACAGAGGCAAACGGTCAGCGAGATCAGAGGCATCGGGAATTTGGTCGCGGATGGCATCGTAAACCTCAAGTCCCGAATTGTCGTCATCCATCTTCAGAACACCGGTCAACACCCTGCGCCACGCAAGCATCGATGTGCGCCG
The DNA here is from genome assembly GCF_041537925.1 of Ruegeria hyattellae. Lineage (NCBI taxonomy): Bacteria > Pseudomonadati > Pseudomonadota > Alphaproteobacteria > Rhodobacterales > Roseobacteraceae > Ruegeria > Ruegeria hyattellae. Next base: position 51,077 of record NZ_JBGOSH010000008.1, read on the forward strand.
ATCATCCCGTTCGGCGTGTGCAACAACGACTTCACCTGTTTCAATGCTCAAGTTGCGCGCGAATGCATTGATCAGTGTGGTTTTTCCAATGCCGGGTTCTCCAATTACTGCGACCAGTCTCTTCGCTCCGGACTTAACCTCTTCATGAGCTTTCAAAAGCCAAGTCAACTCGTCTGTTCGCCCGATCAACCCGGTTTGACTGCGAACGGCAACTTGACGCTCAACCGGGCGAAACACGGGAACAACTTGCCCTAAACCAGCAAGTTGCAGCGCTCCGCTTTCTTTGAAGTTGAATTGATCTCGCGTCACTCGGTGAGTCTGGGAATCGCAATGGACACCATCCAGCGCCTTGTTCATTAGGCGAGCCGCACGGTTAACCGGTTGGCCAAAGAGAATGGGTTCCAAATGACGGGTATTGCCAACGATCTGGTGCAGAACATCGCCTGTTGCAACGCCGATTGACGCCTTCAGCTCTAATCGATGAGCAGCATTTTCGATTGCAATTGCGAAGTCCAGCGCGCGTTGGGGATCATCGCGATGAAATGACCCGGTTTCTCCAAAAGCCGCGAGGCAGATCAGCCCATCTTTATCCATGATGAAGTCGGCCGTCGGGCCATCCCGATTATTGAGTTCGGACTGAATTTCGAGGCACAACGTCTGCAGAGTCGGAAACACATCCAAGATATCGGACGAGCGCAGATAGACGCGGATGAAGATCACGGTCATGGGCCGAATTTCGGCCAGCGCTCTGAACGCATTCAGCGCATTTTCCAGGCCTGCCGCGTTATGATGTGCATTTTCCCGGCGTAGTTCCAGCAGATGGAATATCCTTGGTGGAAGGAAACCCTTCACCCATTCTTCGGACGGATCGCTGGCTACCTCTGTCACGGTTGTTGCGGCAGCGTCTTGCACAAAGGTGTGTTTTTCCCCCAGAGCGGCGTTTGCCTCGTCAGAGAGTTGCACCTGACGCGCGCCCGCGCGCCCGAGCGCGTCCGATGCCTGCGAACAGGCATCGCCCCCTGCGAGGAGCTGCCAGTGAGGGTCACCGCTCACGGCCGCAATCCAGATATCTCCGCAACCCAGACCCGCGTGAAACTCCGGCTGAACCGAGCTGTTACCGGTGTCGGTTTCTGCCTGCAGATTGCGACAAATGACCTCGGCGCATGCGGCGGCATCACGCACCGCCTGCTGCGGATTGCCGGGCGTGTTCAGCCAAAAGGCCAAGATGGAATCGCCGGTAAAGCGATAGACATCACCGCCTCGGGACACGATCTGTTCCACGCACAAACTGTAAAGCTGATCCAGCGTTTTCGGGATTTGTTCCATACCGGACTGGCCACGATGGGACAGGCTTTCGACTAGCGCCGTGTACCGCGACACATCAATCAGTAATGCCGCACCGGATAACCTGACGAAGTTGGGTCTCGCCCCATCGGCGCCGTGAAGCTGTCGCAGAAGATGTATTGGCAGTAAACCGCCAAGTGATTGCAATGAAACGTCCAAATTCGATCCCCGCGAGGTCGAGACACTGTTCAAACACCAAACTGCCCGGACAGTGCGCAGGCGACGCGACCTCTGATCCGGCTCGTTTGGGCACTCGCCTTCTCAGGGATTGTCGCACACTTTCCTCTAAAAACGAAAAGCGCGATCTGCTGGCGGGTCTTCCTGTTTGGCCCGCCGTCCTGCCGGGCCTTGGGAAATTCACACCAAAATATGCTAGAGTGACAATATTGAAGTGCCCTGGGGGGATGGCACGCATATTTGAACGTCGTCCATCACATTCAGCCCCGGTGGTCCACCGATGGCGCGTTCCATGGCCCGGAACGCCTGTCGATTGGTTTCCCCGCATTCGGGCCGACTGGAACATTTGCCATGACTGATTTCGACAATGACTCGCGCACCGCCTGGATTTCGCAGGGATTTGAAAGGTTGGTTGATCACGTTCGCACCAATCCCACCGACGTGCATTTCGATGTGCTGATCATCGGAAGCGGCTATGGCGGTGCCATGGCGGCCGCGGTTCTGGCCGGGCGCACGGTTGGGACTGACACCGCAAGGATCGCGGTTCTGGAACGCGGGAACGAATATCTGCCCGGCGCGTTTCCGACAGGGCTGGGTGAACTGGCCAAACACGTTCGGCGTGACGGGAACCGGCAGGGGCTGTTCGACATACGGCTCGGGCCTGAGGTCAATACGGTCATCGCCAACGGCGTCGGCGGCGGGTCGCTAATCAATGCCGGCGTCATGGAGACGCCGAAGCCAGGCGTTTTCCAGAATGGCTGGCCTGTGGAAGTGTCCGACCTCGCGACGTTGAATCCTTTCTATACCAGAGCCATGAAGAAGTTGGGCGCGCATGTGGACGGAGCGCCGAACAAAATCGACAACCACCCCGACGGGGTGCCACTCAAACACCAGGCGTTGGAAGATATTGCCCCGCATGCGACGTTCAGGTCGGCGGCAATAACCGTTGCCATGAAAGACCGCGTCAATAGTGCCGGTGTCAAGCTGAAGAAATGCCTGCAATGCGGGGATTGTGCGACGGGATGCAATTTCGGAGCCAAAGAATCCCTGGATCTGAGCCTGCTGGCGAAAGCCCATCAGGCTGGCGCGAAAATATTTAGCGGCGCGACCGTGCTCTTCGTGTCGAAGGATGACACGAGTTGGGTGGTCAACACGGTTTACACCGACAAGAACCTGCGGCTCAGGGATGGTGCAGTCGTAAAGATCCGGGCCGACAAGGTCATCCTTGCGGCGGGGACGTTGGGATCGAATGAAATTCTCGAACGATCCAGCGAAGGCGGGTTGGCTGTTTCGGCCAAGAATATTGGGCAAGGATGCTCGACCAACGGCGACATGCTGGCTGTGGATTTTGCGACCGATACGGTTGTAAACAATGTGGCCGACGAGAGCGTGCGACCGTCTCAGCGCGCTATTGGTCCGACGATCACCGGCATCATTGATCTGCGCGATGACAAGGGGGTCCTGATCGAAGAAATTTCGGTCCCCGCGTCATTGCGTCTGGCGTTCAATGAGGTGTTCGGTTTTGTCAATGCACTTCAGGGGTTGCAGGACATTGACTGGTCGTCCCATTCCGATGGGTTTCCGACCGACGATGGGTACGCGGTACCGCCGCAACACATCAAGACGACCGCCGCGTTTGCCATTATGGGCGACGACGGCGCGCAGGGTTCGATTAAATTCAAGGACAATTGGAATAACACCAAGGTCGATGGCACCGCCTTTATGAGTTGGCCGACCGATCCCGAACCAGAGATTTTTGAGAAAGAGATTGCCGAGTTATCCAAATTGACTGCCGGGACGGGTGGGCGGTTGATCGCAAATCCTGCCTGGCGGCCCTTGCCCAAGGATATGGATTTTCTGGTCGGGGATCAGACTGGCCCGGTCACAACCGTGCATCCGCTAGGTGGTCTAAACATGGCGGAGAACGGGACGCATGGGGTGGTCAACCATCTTGGGCAGGTTTTCAGGTCTGAAACCTCGAACAGCGTTTACGATGATCTTGTCGTTCTGGACGGTTCGATCGTGCCCACCGCGTTGGGGACAAACCCGGCACTGACAATTGCCGCACTGGCCCTGCGCGCGGCCGAGGAACTGGCGGAGCAATGGTCGTTTGGGTCCAAGCCTGACGTCGCGGCCGATACACAGCCTTTCGAGCGTCCGGTCTTTCGCGAGACCGACAGGGCGGCTTCACCGCAGCCGACCGAGGTTGAGGTGATCGAACGTCTTTCCGGACCTGTGGAATTGGCCCCTGCCGGAGGGTCACCAGATCAGTACATTGCCGAGCTGACGCTGCGGTTTAAGCCCAAACCGGTTCAGGACTTGAATCCGGGGGCTCAGGGGGATTGCACGCTTGTTCTTTCCGAGGACGAACTGGACCCGCTGACCCGAAGCGAAATCCGGATTTTCCGGAAGGATGACTGGGAACCACTCAGCAAAACATGGAGCCCTCCTATGTGGCGCGAGCGGGAGCTTGACGCCATAGCGATCCTTCGCGCGCCACTGACCGGCTACCTCAAAGTTCTGGAGCGCGAAAGCAGCTGGCCCACGGGGCGGATCTGGAGGGCGGGCAAGGCATGGTTGCTGAACCGGGGGTTGCGGGACATCTACCAGGCGACCTTCGAAGATCATACAGGCGGGTCCGGACCAGGGCTTCTCAGCCGGATCAAATCCGGAATCGCCATCGCCAGCAAGGCCGGTGAAGTCAGAAAATTGGTTTACAGATTAAGGATTGGTCCCGCAGTTTCAGGGTCCGAAATTCAACTTGGCGGCAATCGCATTCGAGGTGTCAAGCGGTTCACATACAACCGTCGCGGCAACCCGTGGCGGCAATTGATGGACGTGACCCTGGAAGACTTCCCGGGGCTCAACAGGCGCGGACCGCGTGTCCTGAATCTGGATATGGCATATCTTGCGCGGATCGGCGTTCCGCTGTTCCGGATTACAAAGCAGTCGGATGCCATGACTGCGATTTCGGACATTACCGGATTTGTCGGCTATTTCTTACGTCTGCTGCTTGGCATTCATATCTGGAGTTTCAGGGCTCCAGATACGAATGATGACGGTAAGGTGATCAAATTCGCTCCGCCGGACAAGCTTAGGCTTTCAGATGGTACAACCGTGAACGCTGACGCGTTTTGCGACGGTGGCCAAATTGGTGCCGAAGTGCCGGATCTCGACAAGTCGCTTGGTCCAATCGAGGGGAAGGTTCGGATCACCCGCTACCCCAACCCGAATGCCACAAGGCCTCCGGTGGTCATGTTCCATGGCTACAGTGCCGGCGGAACCACATTTGCTCATCACGCGGTCAATCCGAACTTTGCCAGCCACCTGTGGGAAAGCGGACGGGAAGTTCTGATCGCCGATCTTCGCACCAGCCCGTATTTTCGCGAAACAACGGCGACCGTACCCTGGAGTTTCGACCAGATCGCCGCGAACGACGTTCATTATGTTATCAACAAGGCAATCGAGGCCACCGGGGCCCAGCAGGTCGATGTGGTCGCGCATTGCATGGGGACAGTCGTGTGCAGCATGGCGATCCTGGACTCTGCATCGAATGAACTTTTCAAAAAGATCCGGCGGGTGGCATTCACGCAGGTTGGGCCTCTTGTGGTGTTTTCCCCGGTCAATATTCTGCGCGGTTATATCATGAAGTATTTGGTCGGGTTATTGCCTGACAACTACCAGTTTCGCCCCGATACCCGGTCCCTGACGGACGACATACTGGACCGCGTGCTGGCAACGCTGCCGTATCCCGTAGATGAGTTCGATATCGAAAACCCCGTGATCCCCTGGAAACGCACGCCCTGGACCAGAACACGGCACAGGATGGACGCGCTGTACGGACGCGACTTCAACGCGGCCAGGATGGACCCCGGAGTGTTGGAGTTTATAGACGAACATTTCGGAGCACTGAGCATTCGGACTGTCAGTTCCACTCTGCACTACGCCCGAAATGACATGATGACGGACTTTCGTGGCCGGAACAAATGGGTTTCGCGGGAAAATTTCGGCACAACATGGAGTGAAATTCCAACATTTAGCCTGCATGGTGGCGAAAACGGACTGTCTGATCCCGTTACAGTCAACAGAATGGAAAAAATTCTGCATGACGCGGGGGTTCACTATCTCAAGCCAGAGATCGTTGATGAAGCAGGGCACCAAGACGCTTTGATCGGCGCGGACAGGTTGGCCACATTTGAACATATCCGCACCTTCCTGGACCTGGACCTGCCAACCCATGAGGGTGAACGCAACACTGATAAAGTGGCCCATCCACCCTGGATCGGGCCAGTCATGACTCTTGAGACTCCTGAGACCGAAACGACGCCGGGGTACTTTGCGCGGATCGGCGCGGCGCCATCGCACAGGAAACCGGAGAGCATTGTGTTGTTGCGGGTTCAAATAGCCGGTGACCGGATATTGCGACCTGACACGCAATCCGATGATTGGGCCGAAGACTATGTGCTGTTGTCGATGGTTGTGTACCCTGCGCAGGAATTCGCTTCGGACGGCTGGGCCGTTTTCGAAGTTCCCAAGCCGGAATTCATGCCAGGATTCGATTCTGAAAAACCGGGCAACGCCACATTGGTGTTGATCGTATATGACGAGGCAGATGAATTGGCGCCGGCTGCGGGCAGCCAATATTTCTTTGCACGTCGAAATAACAACGGCCAGAATGAAGTGTTTAAGTTCGGCCGTGATGGTAAGTATACCCGCGCAACACCGGAAGAATTCGATCTCGAACGGTTCGTAAACACCCGTAAGGCAGTTTCAAAGTCGTTGCTACGGGGGGCCAGTTTGACCAGACCCGCGGATGGGACCCACAGTTCGGGTATCGTGCTGCGTGGTCGACGGGATGTGAACAGGGTTGCAGTTGACCCGAGCGCGGATACCGGCATGCGGGAAGTGCCGGTATCCGAGTTGCAGTTCGCGTCCAACCAGGCAATTGGAGAGGCGGTGTTTGATCAGCTTCAGGATCAGGACGATATTCTGTTGGATGGTGTCATTCCCGATTGGGAATTGCCCGACGGGAATGAGCAAACGCGCTTTATGTTCGGGTCGTGTCAGTATCCGGCAGGATTGCTGGACAAGCCGGTGGCCTACAATTCCTACGGGACGCTGGCAGGACGGCTGACGAGCCCCGCCGCGCCGCCGCGCTTCAGTCTTCTGGTCGGAGATCAGGTTTATGTCGATGCGACCGCCGGTCTGTTTGATCCACGGGACATCAACGACCGCTATCGTTCCCCTTACGAAAACTGGTTGAGAGCCCCAGCGGTGCGCAAGGCGCTTCGGTCTGCTCCGTCATATATGCTGTTGGACGACCATGAAATCGTTGACAATTGGGAACCCAGAGCCGGAGTGAATGACAAGCAATCGGATTGGTTCAAAGAAGCAATAAGTGCTTACAGAAAATACCAACACGGATTGCATTCGAACCGTCAAGACTTCGAACACGGTAATGCGCGTTTCTTCCTGCTGAATACCCGAACCTGCAGAACGCGGCGGGCTGTGGGTGACCTTATGAACGCGGAACTTGCCCATGGGCCGGCGATGACAAAACTCAAAGATTGGATGGAACAGGGCAGCGGCGTCAAATTCGTTGTGACGCCATCGATGTTTCTCCCAAGACATCGTCGCGCTATTCAACGCGATACCCGGCTACACCCCGACAATCTCAGCGCCATTCACTCCGACGGATGGGACGGATATCTTGCGTCAATGCGAGAAATATTAGGCCATATCGCAAAAAAACAAATCAAAAACATAGTGTTTCTGTCTGGGGACGAACATCGTGCCTGCCTGGCCACTGGCGAAATCCTCAATGCACAAGATCAGCAAGTGACGCGGTTTGCATCTGTTCACACATCCGCGCTGTGGGCACCGTTTCCTTTCGCTAACTCCTTGGAGGAGGACACCGCCGATCTGGAAACGTTCACATTCGATTTAGCAGGTGGTCAGTTCTCCTGCGTTGTAAAAACTGAAAGACCAGTGGCTGGTGATGGTCCGACATTTGTCTCCGTGCGTGAGCTAGGTAATGAGTGGTTTGTCGATTGCGAATTCTCGGACGGAGAGACAAGGACAATAACCTGTTAGGCCATAAGCGGTTTCCCACCACCATGATAGTCAAGGAAGAAGGCAAGTTGATCTGGACGACGTGTTGTTACATTAACCTCCGGTCGCCAGAGAATGCTGATGCGCCACGTTTAAGGTCCTGATCTGGTGGTCGAGGCATTGGGATTGATTGGACACTCTGGCATAACCGATCTTCATGCTTGCAGGGGGCGTTGTTGCATAGATCGGCTGTGGGCCGGAGGTCCAGTCAATCTCGCAATTCTTTCTCTTTGCAAAGCGGTTGTCTTAAGCGGGTAAGGGACAAACAACTTCGATCAAAGATGGACCACTACATGAGAGTCCCTCAGACAATGCTTTTGCAAAGCCATCGATATCTTCGGCTCGCACCCCGGGAACACCATGCCCTTTCGCCAAAGAAACCCAGTCGAGCGCCGGATTCTCTACATCAAACATTGCCTGAGCGTTTCGACCAAAGCTCTCTACACCGGTATTCGCAAGCTCATCCCGAAGAATCTGATATCCGCGGTTGGCAAATACAATCACGGTTATGTCGAGGCTTTCGCGCGCCATGGTCCACAAGGACTGCAGGGTGTACATGGCAGACCCATCACCTGTCAGGGCAATAACCTTCCGATCCGGACATGCAATTGCTGCGCCGGTTGCGCAGGGCAGACACAGGCCGATTGCTCCGCCTGTTCCGGCGAGCAAATCGTGCGGTCGGGCAGTGGCGGTCGGCGGAATGACGTGGAACCCGGAAGTCACTGATTCATTGCACAAAATAGCGTTCTCGGGGATCAGAGCCGCCAGGGTCTGACCAACCTTCGCCAACGTCAGCTGTCCGTCAGGAATGGAAGGCAATTCGAGAGGAAATGTGTTCGCCGAAGTTGTGCTGGACACCCCGACGGCATCCGCCAGAGATTGAAGCGTCCAGTCGATATCATCCGTTGGGCTACAAAGATCCATAACTGGACAATCCGATGGCTCTGGGACACTTGGCTTACCCGGGTAGGCAAAAAAAGCAACGGGCCTGTCGGTGCCTAACAAGGTGATTGAGGATGTGCCATCAAGCTGAGCAATTTTGGGTGTGATCGGATAAACCAACTGATCCAATTTTGCCGCCCCAGCACCCTTTGAGATGCGGGGAATCAGCGTGTCAGCTAGCACCCGGCATCCTGTTTCCGCCGCAATTTTTCCAACCAGTTCGCGAAGCGGTCCAAAAAGAGCGGCGCCCCCAATCATAAGGGCAGCTTGTTGCGTAGTCAGGCGTGCAGCCGCAGCTTCGATATCATAGGTGGACGGGCGATGACATCGCTGGGTTGGCAAGCTTGTCGTCACCGGGCCATTGGCGGTCTCCCAGGCAGTATCGGCAGGAAGGATCAGCGTGGCAATCTGGCCATTTTGAGACCGGGCAGCCTGTATTGCTGCAGCACCGTCCACGGCAACACTCGTGGCATCCCCAGAAACCCGTGTCCAATGGCTTACGGCCTGACTGATGCCGACGATGTCGCATTTGAGCGGGCTTTCGTAGCGCAGGTGATGCGTTGCATGATCTCCGACCACATTCACAATCCCGGAACCGGATTTCCGGGAGTTATGTAGATTTGCAAATGCGTTGCCAAACCCTGGCGCAAGATGAAGCAACGTACCTGCAACGTCTCGTTTCATACGATAGTAGCCATCTGCAGCGCCCGTCGTACCACCTTCGAAAAGGCACAAAACGCAATTCATCTCGGGGTGGTCATCTAGGGCTGCGACAAAATGCATTTCAGATGTGCCAGGATTGGCAAAAACGGTATCCACGCCACAGTGCAAGAAGGTTTTGACTAACGATTCTGCGCCGTTCACTTGATCCACCGTTTGATAAGGGTTTGGCAAAGTTTAGGAGACAGATTGTCCTGATGTAAGTGAAAACGCTCGTGAACACTTGCGGGTCTTCAAACTTCAACTATTCCCAAGTTGGCGTCTTAATCTCAATATTGCTGTGCACTGCATGAATGGCGGCTTTGTGGGCTGCGACCGCAGCATCTGATACCAACGTCGAGTGACCGCTTGGGGCCGTGTTCGAGGTTCACAAGTTTGAAGGGCAGGGGCCATGCCACGCTGCATCCGATGCCGGCGGCGATCCTATAGCGGACACAATGGCAATGTGACTGCGGCATAAAGTGATTGCTAAGCGAAACTAAGTCGGTCGAAATTTCAGTCTGTTATACGCCGAACAAGGCCCGGCGGAAGCCGGCCGGGTCGCGATCGGCAAAGCCTCGTCTAATCTTTGCTATCTGGTAGGATGTCCACAGGAGGACTCGAATGCCGGAAGATCTCAAACAGTGGCTGGAGCGGCTTGAACTTGAAAAATATGCCGATTTTCTGGAGGAAAACGAGGTCGCCCTGCTGGATCTTCCCCATATCACCGAACAGGATCTGAAAGATCTAGGGCTGCCGCTTGGCCCCCGTCGTCGTTTGCTGGCGAATGCAGCCAAGTTGGCACAACAGAGCCCTGAAACGTCTGTAGATGAAAGCGGCTCCCTGGTTCCCATGTCCGATCAATCCGCAGAGCGACGTCAGCTCACTGTGATGTTCGTGGACTTGGTCGGCTCAACATCCCTTTCAGCAGGGCTCGACCCGGAGGAAATGCGGGAAGTGATCCGCGGCTTCCAGAATGCTGTTGCCGGCGAGATCACGCGCCTTGACGGCCACGTGGCCAAGTTTATGGGGGACGGTGCGCTGGCCTATTTCGGCTGGCCAAGGGCACACGAAAACGAGGCTGAGCGAGCGGTTCGTGCTGGCATGGCATTGCTCGAGGCCATTGAGCATTTAATCACGCCAGACGGAACGCCGCTGGCAGCAAGGATGGGTATCGCGACCGGCTTGGTTGTGGTTGGCGATCTTGTCGGCGAGGGGTCGGCGCGCGAAGAAGCAGTGGTGGGCGACACACCGAACCTTGCAGCGCGCCTTCAAGCGCTGGCGAGACCGGGTCAAATCGTAGTGGCCGAAACGACAAGTCGGTTGCTAGGTGGCCTGTTTGATCTCGAAAACCTGGGCCAGCACGATGTAAAGGGCCTGGCTGCCCCAATCGCCGCCTATGCCGTGGTCGGTGAGCGGACATTGGAGAGCCGATTTGCGGGGCGAGATTCGGCGAACATGTCAGAGATCGTTGGTCGGGACCAAGAACTGGCGTTACTGATGGAGCGATGGGGGCAAGCTGTAAAGAGCGAAGGCCAGATGGTCTTGCTGACGGGAGAGGCCGGGATTGGCAAGTCGCGTATTACACAAGCCATTTTCGACGAACTGCGAGACCAAGATCACACGAAAATCCGTTATCAGTGCTCGCCCTACCACACCGACAGCGCTCTCTACCCGGCGATCCAGCAGCTGCGTTTGTCTGCCGGGTTCGCCGCGCAAGACAACAACGACGCGCGACTCGACAAGCTTGAAGCATTGCTGAGGCAAGGCACGTCAAACACGGCTGCTCACGCACCGTTGATTGCACCTTTGTTGGCACTCGACGCTGAAACGCGCTACGGCGCGTCCGACCTCAGCCCGGAACAATTGCGTTCACGGCTACTCCAGGCTTTAATCGATCAACTCGTGGGCTTAGGAGAGGCACGGCCTGTTTGCTTCGTGATCGAAGATGCCCACTGGATTGATCCAACAACGCTGGAACTCGTTGAGCTGGCTTTGAATTCGGTCGCAAGTTCGCGCATCTTGGTTCTCATGACCGCTCGCCCAACATTCGAACATGGTTTTGGCGGTCATCCGGTTGTTACCCGCCTGATGCTGAATCGACTAGGCCGTTCGCAGGTTGCAAACATTGTGGCGCGTGTCGGTGGGGGCAAGCCCTTACCAGCTCCGGTCCTCGACGAAATCACGGCCAAGACCGACGGTATCCCCTTGTTCGTCGAAGAAATTGCCAAGGTGGTTCTAGAATCCGGCACCTTGCGTGAGGAGGACGGTGCTTATGTGCTAACGGGACCGCTCAGCGCACTTTCCATTCCGGCAACATTGCACGACAGTTTGATGGCGCGTCTAGATCGTTTGCATCCCGTCAAGGAGATCGCCCAAATCGCATCGGTGATTGGCAGGACCTTCGATTACCAAACGCTTGCTGCAATCACTTCCCACTCGGATGGTGATCTCGCGGCGGCGCTGGATCGCCTGGTGGAAGCGGAACTGTTGTTCCGTCGCGGTACGCCCCCTGAAGCCAACTATCTTTTCAAGCATGCGCTGGTGCGTGATGCAGCCTACGAGAGCCTTCTGAAGTCACGACGCCAAACAATTCATGCCGACCTGCTCACGACGCTTGAGGCAAAAGATGACGCACATCCAGAGATCCTCGCCTATCATGCCGAGCAGGCTGGCGAAACGGAAAAGGCGATCTGGTATTGGGCCCGGGCCGGCGACGATGCGTTTGCGCGTCCGGCCCACCGCGAAGCCGTAAACCACTACGAGAGTGCCTTGCGCCTGGTGCGCGGTGCAAAGGACGGCGAGCGCGACAGTGAACGGGAACTAGAGCTACTGCTGCGGCTCAACCATACAAACATGGCTGGGCGCGGCTATGCACATCCCGTTACGGTTGACGGTTTTGCCGAGGCGCGCCGCCTGGTCAATTCTATCGGCGAGTCACCACACCGGTTCCCGATCTACTATGGCAATTGGGTCATCTCTCATGTCAGTGGTCAACAGGCGAACGCACTCGAAATTGCCGAGGAAATCTTCGATGCCGCTTCAGGCGACCACAACCCGGATCACTCGTTCATGTCCGCCCGGTCCTTTTATCTCAGCCGAACGATGACCGGTGCCTTTGAAACGGCAGAGAGAGACTACGAACGGGTGCTTGAGCTGTACGACCCGGAACGCGAGACGGATCTCACGCGTCAGTACGGCCAGAGTCCCCATCTGGGCCTGCGATGTTACCGCGCGATTGGCCTGGCCTGTCGTGGATTTCCAAGCCGGGCATGGGACGAGATGATCGGCGTTCCGGAGCATTCCGAACAGCTGGGTCATTCAAACACCATTGGCTACGCCTATACCCACTACGGCATGCTGGCGTGGCTGCTTGGCAAGCACGAAACGGCCGAAGAATTCAGCCGTCGAGCGATCCAGGTGGCGGAAGAGCATGGGTTAGTGATGTGGAAGGGGATCGCAATGCTGGTTCTTGCGGCTGTGTTGCCGTCAAGGGGCCAACCGGAAGAAGCCGTCGATCTGATGGAGGAAGGCATGGCACGATGCGAAGAATCAAACACGCATGTTTATGTGCCTTACCTCTATTCCCATCATGTCGCCAATCTGTTGGCGGTAAACCAACATGAGCAGGCGGTAGAGGCGCGGGACAAAGTCATTACCATGATCGATCAAGGTTCCGAACGGTGGGCCAACGCCGAGATTTTTCGGATGCTCGGAGACTCTGAACGGGCCGGTCTAGGTGGAAATATCCTTGCCAGGAAGTTCTATCTCCAGGCACTCGGAATTGCCCGAAAGCAGAATGCCAAACTGTGGGAGTTGCGCACTTCGGTTGGGCTTGCACGCCTAATGCGAGACGAGGGTGAAACCAGCACCGCTCAGGAGTTGTTGGCCCCGATTTATGCCTGGTTCAGCGAGGGTCAAGACACCCCGGATCTCACCGATGCAAAAGGGCTTCTGGATGAGTTCTCCTAACTCCGTAGCAACGGCGACACAGCCATTGGCGCATCCAGCACAAATCCATTGCAGGAGCCGGAAGTATGCTCTGTGATGGCTTAACCACTATTACATTCGTCATTCCATTCTTCGTCCGCTATGCCCGCTTTTGTGAATTCATTCAGCCCCATTATTCTCACACGCGGCGAATGTCCGGAAAGCGGGCTGCAAACGCAGCATTAGACGACCCTGCTCAAGGTCGGCTCTGGGCCGTTCTGGCTTGGGTACTGTATCAGTGGACGCGAGTTGCTGCACCGCATCCGAATTCGGCTCAGCACTGGCCTGTCTTCATTGCCGCGGATTTTTGAACACCTTGGGGTCCGCTGTGAAAGCCAGCAATCGATCTACAAAAAACCTGTCTAACCGGCTGTTTCTTGGCATTTGACATCATCCTCGGTTAGTGAGTGAAACTCCGGCAATCACCAGCGCACCGCCCACCAGCATGGAAACCTCAACCGGTGCGCGCGAGATAGCAGCCCCAAGGGCTACCCCGAAAACGGCGACGAGATTGGTGAATACCGCCGCACGCTCAGGCCCAAGCGAATGTACCCCCGATAGTACCAAACAAATGGCACGCCTGTTCCACCAATGGCCAGGTGAGCGCTTTTGCTGCTACTTTCGTTTCGGCTATCTGACGGTCGAAATCACGCGCTTGCAGGCGATCGCCGAAAACCTGTTTCCATCTACCGATCTGCGCTTCAACCTGTGATCTCTGGTTGTACCCCGATTTGACTTGCCAGTTCATCCGGCCCCGCTCGGCGATGGCATCGATGTGGTGATTGCGCTGTGCATTCTTGCCTCGAACTGAGTTCTTTGGCGGAGGGACAGTGATCTCTATCCCGGCCCCGAACTTGTTCTCCAGACAGTCTACCACACCCAGGCCATCATACGCGCCATCCGCCAGAAACCGGCTCATATCTTCATCCATGTCAGTGAGCAAATCTGGCAGCGCCGTGTCATCGCCCACATGTTCCGTGGTCAGCTCCGTCGCGGTGATTTCACCCGTTTCCGGTTCGAGCCCGATTTGGAGCTTGCGCCATGTTTTGTGTGCCTTCCTGGTGCCGTGCTTTTCTCTATGCCAGCCGTTGTCGCCATGCACTTTCAGACCTGTGCTGTCCACAATGAGGGTGATTGGCTTACTTGCAACTCGCCGGTTTTGGTTGATCCTCAGCCCTTGCCGCGTCGTGACAGGGTCGAAAAATCCGGCACCGCAAGGTCAATGCCCATCAGCTTGGCAATCGACCGCACGAAGCCCTGAGTTTGCCTGAGCGGGAGTCGAAACACGGCCCGCAGAGTGAGACAGATCTCGATTGCCAGATCAGAATAACGTGCCTGACCGCCGCGTGTCTTGCGGCGTGGCGATGTCCAATTCTGCAACACATCATCGGATACCCAGATCGTCAAATCGCCCCGTTGCCGGAGACTTTCGTTGTATTCACAGCAGTTCGTGACCCGGTACTTTGCTTTGGGAAACTTGTTGCGACGAGCATCATTGAATTTGTATGGCATCCACAGCAACTCACGGGAGGGAAAGCAACAGAGCTAGTCCTGAAGCACGATCCGTGCAACAAGGTCGGGCCAGTCATGAGTTTCCTACTGCGGATCAGACGATGGGCCGTTGCAAGAACCAACGGCAGTGTTCTGACGGCGCGCGTTCCGGTCCGTTTTCTAGTATGCCAAACTGTACAAACCCCCAACGCAGATAGATCTCGCGCGCCTTGGGATCAGAGGTGTCGAGCCAAACGCTGTGACAGCCCCTTGCTACGGCTAAAGTAGAAGAGCGGTAAAACAATGCGCGTGCTAACCCCTGACGCCGGAAAGGCCGAGCCACCCACAAGACTTTGAGCAACAACCAACCATAAGATGTTGTGCCCAGAAGCCCGCCCTTCAGGGTGCCATCCGTTTGGCAGACCAAATTAATTGTGCTGTTAACACCTTGCGGTTGTTGGCAACGTAGCTCGTCCAACAAGCTGCGTTCCAACGCCAGTTGGTCATCACAAATTTCATCAATCAGCCAAGCCATTTGGAATAGTCGCTGACCAAGAGATGCGTCGGCGCAACATCCTCCTCAACCTCGGCAAACCGACCAATGGGTTCACGAATGATGTTGTCGGTCTCGTCGTCATTGACGGTCGAGACTTCGCCTATCAGCACATCCCCTCCTTCGCCCCAGAACGCGTGCCAATCACCAGGACGCAGGGTAACGCTTTCACCAGGAGCCAGGCGCAGCTTCTCGCCCGGTCGGTAATGATGTCGAATGCCGTCCAGCCAAACCACACCGCCGCGATCCTCTGCAAACCCACCGGCGTCGTCTGAGCCGAAAAGCTCAACAATCAGAGTTGCGCCACCGCGGTTGATGATATCCTCAGCTTTCAGAACATGCGTGTGCATTGGCGAGAGTTGGCCCCGCCTCGAAATCAACAGTTTCTCGGCGTAACACATGCCGCCGCCCTTGGACAAATCACTCTGCAACCCGTTGCGCAGGGTGAATAGGAACAGTCCCATCTTGTCAAAATCCCCGTTACCGTAATCAGTGATGTCCCAACCGCAACGTGCGTCAATCACATGACGTGCATCACTTTTGCGAGCCTTGAATTCCTCTGACCTCCAATGGGCGAAGGGCGGCAACGCAAAGCCATGAGGGCAAATGAACTCATCTGCTTGGGCCATGATCTCATTGATGCGCGAACGCTTCATGCTGGCACTTTTTGGTTTTTGAGGATTTCGATCACCATGGCAGCGGTCCAGGTAAAGCTACTGCCACCACAAGGCTCGCCGCTGTTTGGGTCATAGTATTCTGCAAAGCCACTTTTCTCGATGAGGCGCAAACTGTCAGCCAGGATACGCTGCGCCATGGCCCCCTGCCCTGACCGACCTAGGCCTTCGGCAATCAAATAATTCACGATTAACCATGTCGGTCCGCGCCAGTAGCGCAGGCTATCAAAAGCGCCATCTGCCGGGTCGTGACTGGGCACCAGATAGCCGCAACGCTGGCCCAACAAGGCGATCCTGCGCGCCAGCTCTTCAGCACGGCCCAGAGGGACATCGGCAATTGCTGCGAGCAGCCCGCCAATCGTGGGCGTGTCCTGCAGATGACCAGCAGCGCGGTTGTAACACGTGTATTGCCCAAGCGTCGGATTCCAGAGGCTTTCCAATGCCGCACGACCCTTCGTGGCCATCGTACGCGCCTCAGAAGCCATTGAGGTATCTCCCAGGACTTCGGCCAAATCCCCAACATCGTCGCAGGACCGTATCAGAATACCGTTAAAGCCCGGATCAACCAGCCGGAAGGGTGAGGCATCGTGGAGCTTCGCATTGTCCCATCCAAGCCCTCGGAAGTACTCGACCAGCCAGATATAGCACTTATATTGCTCGTCCGACGGGCGGTGATCTGGGTTGGCGTGTGTCGTATCGCGCCGCGTAAATGGCGCGACACCCTCGATCGGCACGGCGTCCAGCCCTTCATCCCAATCCACCGAGTTGTCTCGGCCAGACTCCCACGGGTGAATGATTGCGACCAGTCCCGTGCTTTTGGGATCGCGGTCGCGGTAGAACCATTTGTGCCAAGCGTGAACCTTAGGCAGGAGTTTAGCCAGCCGCACGCGGGCAGCGGCCTTGTCTTCTGCCCGATCGTAGAGCTTGCACAAAGCAAAGCCCACGACCGCCGGTTGGGTGATGCCGGTAGTAGGCACATCTCGACCTGTTTGCCAGACGCTCGGACCCGGGAAATAGCCGTCGTCGGGTTCATGGAAGATGACATGGGGCACCATACCGTCGTCCCACTGATGGGCCATAAGTGTCTCAATCTCGATCCAGGCTCTATCCATGTCGAAGTGCGAAAAACCAAGCGCCGACAAAGCGCTGTCCCAGTTCCACTGGAAGGGATAAAGGCCATGGGTGGGCACGGTATAGCCACCCCGGTCGTTGTCTTCCATGACTTTGCGGGCTTGATCAATAAGCGCATGGCTCATCTTTTTTCTCCCTTACGCGACCGCCAGAGTGGTTGCGGGGTCGAACCAGCGGCCCCGGCCCTCTTGCGGCGCCAGCGTAAGTACATCACCGGGTTTTACGTTCAATTCACTGTCCAGTACGGCGCGAAACTGGTGACCCTCTACATCACATGTCACCAACAAATGCGCGCCCAGAGGTTCAACAACCTTGGCGCGCGCGCCGAAGCCCGCGTCAGCTAACCGTAGATCTTCGGGGCGGATTGCCCATTTCAGATCCTTGCCATTGGCCGGGCCGTCAATGCTCTGCCCTGCCACTGTCCAGCGACCAGAGCCCGCAGCTTCAGCCGGGAGGAAATTCATTGGCGGGTTGCCGATGAAACTGGCCACAAACTCGGCCGCTGGATCCCGATAGACTTCGATGGGCGAGGCAGCCTGGACAATCTTACCCTGATGCATGACGCTGATCCGGTCGGCCATGGACATGGCTTCGACCTGATCGTGGGTCACATAGATGGCGGTGGTCTTGCTTTCGGCCAAAACTCCCTTCAGTTCGGCGCGCATCTCCATCCGCAACAGCGCGTCCAAGTTCGACAGTGGCTCGTCCATCAGGATCACGTCAGGTTCCATTGCCAATGCCCGGGCAACAGCGACCCGTTGGCGTTGACCACCCGACAACTCGCCCGAGTATCGCTTGAGCAACTGCTCGATATGCATCAGCCCCGCTGTCCGCTCGACCCTGCGCTTGACCTCATCATCCGGCAGTTTTTGCATCCGCAGACCAAAGCCAATGTTCTCGAACACCGTCAGGTGCGGAAACACAGCATAGTTCTGGAACACCATCGAGATGCCTCGATCCTTGGGTGACAAGTGATCCACTCTGCGACCACCGATCCAGACTTCGCCGGTCGTTGCTGTTTCAAGCCCTGCAATGATGCGCAGAAGCGTAGATTTGCCACAGCCCGACGCCCCCAGAAGGACCATGAACTCCTGATCCGCGATGGTGAGGTTGATGTCGTGAAGAGCCTGGTAAGACCCAAAATTCTTGGCAACGTTCTTGATCTGTATTTCAGCCATAACAGTTTCCTTTCAGCCACCGCTCAGCGGTTGGCGATGCCCCACATGGCAAAGAGATATTTGCGCACTGCGAAGATAAAGATCAGCGCAGGCACCACGAGGATGAAGCCACCTGCAAATTTCAGGTGCAAAGGAGCCTCGCCCAGAGTTTGCAACAGGAACGCGGGCAACGTGCGGTTCTCGATGGTCAGTACGGCGGCCGCGAACACTTCGTTCCACGAGATCACGAATGCGAAAATTGCCGAGGCTGTAATCCCCGGCAACACCAGAGGAAATATGACCTTGGTGAAGGCCGTCAGCCTTGTGCAACCCAGCGTCCACGCTGCCTCCTCAAGTTCCAGCGGGATACCCGAGAAGAGCGAAAAGGTGATGAGCACCGCGAATGGGATCGCCAACGTCGTGTGAACCAGCGCCAGACCAAAAGCCGTATCATCCAAACCCGTACGGATGAAGAGAACCGCCAAGGGCAGCGCCAGAAGCGGTAGGGGGAAGGCCCGTGTCAGCAGGATCAGCATCCGGAACAGCTCTTTCCCACGGAAGTCGAACCGGGATAGCGCGTAGCCTGCGGGCGCCCCGATGGCAATGGACATTGCCATCGTCATCAAGGCCACCACAACCGAGTTCCACAGCGCCCTCAGCATTCCCTGGAACCCCATGAAGAATTCCAGGGACCCCATATTGAACTCCGGGATGAAGCTCTTGGGGAAACTGTTTACAGTGTCCGGTGCGGACATTGTGTTCACGAACAGCAAGTAGAGCGGTATGATCACCCAGGCACACAGCAAGATCACCCCTGCTCGGTAGAGCCCCCTTCCCGCCTTGCGGGCGTCAGGGGCCACAACGTCTGCTACAGCCGTCATATCGTGGCTCCTTTCGGGACGCGCAGAGCGCGCATGATGATCAGAGTGAAGACGATCGAGATAATCAGAACGATGATCGCCAGCGCTGCTGCTGCTCCACCATTTTGCAGGTCAAACTGATAGGCGTAGATCTCACCCATGAGCACCGGGAAGATCGTGCCCCCAAGAGCTGCAACCACGGCGAAGACCTCGAAGGCCAGGATGACGCGCAGGACCAGGGCCGTTTGCAGCGATGGGCGCAGAAGCGGCAAAGTGATCCGGGTGAACTGTTTCCAGCGCGAGGCGCCAAACACATCCGCAGCCTCGTAGTATTCCTTGGGGATCAGGCCGATGCCCGCCACAAGGATCACAAGCATAATCGCGGTAGCACGCCAAATCTCGGCAAGCATAATCGCCAGGAACACAATCCAGGGTGTTTGATAACTCAGCAAACTTACAGGTTGGTCAGTGACACCAAGCCCGACCATCATCGAGTTCAGAAAACCCGACTGCTCGAAGATCGCCAGCCAGATTATACCCGCTGCAAGGTCAGAGATACCCAGAGGAATGGTCCAAATATACAAAACCAGATCGCGGCCCTTTTGCATCTTTGTGACCATGGTGGCCATCAGAAGTGACAGCGCCAGCTGGATTGGCACCACGGCCGCGGCCAGAAGAAAGGTGTTCTTCATCGAGATCGGGAACTTCCAGTAGCTCACAACCTCGCGAAAGTTATCCAGTGAAAAGCCGTTCCCTGTTCCAAAGGCCTGCTGCGCAACCAGCGCAAACGGGTAGAGGAAAAACAGGCAGAGAAATAGCGTCACCGGGAGGATCAGAAAGTATGGCAAAAGCCGCGCTTCCATCGGACCGCTCCTTTAAGTTGGGATTTTGCTGGTGAGCCGGGCCACTGCTTCGGCGGCCCGGCAGTCAGGGAAGGTCTTATTCGACCGGGCAAGCACCTTCGGAAGGTGCGTCTGGTGCCCAGCAAGGCGCGCCAGTTTCAGTCATGATCTTTTCCAGCCGTTTCTTTTGATCTTCCAGAACCTGTTCAATAGGCTGACCAGCCAAAACAATGCGTTCGAACGCATCTACGTAAACACGATTGAAATCCCCACCCATGCTACCCAGACCCGCAGGCAGCAGGCCAGGATTAGCATCTGGTGATCCGCTCATCGTTGCAACCGCTTCGCCGGCGGCTTTGACCGAAGGCGGCAGATCGTCTGGCAGTTCGACTTCAACCACGGGGAAGAAGTTTGTGGCCTTCAGGGTCGCGATCTGTGTTTCAGGCTGCATCAGATAAGTCACCAAAGCTTTGGCACCTTCGGCATCCGGCGCGGTGCGTGGGATGGCAACACCTGCCAGAACGGGCATGAAGCCACGACCGGTCGGACCAGCAGGCGCCGGGAAGGCGACGAAATCGTCGGGGCGCTCATTAAACGCCTGCGCGAGGCGCGAGGTGTGGTCAAAGACAATCCAGGCATCGCCGTTCAACAGCTGCTCCTGCATGAATGAGAAGTTGGTCGATGCAGGGTTTGTATGGCTCCAGAGCTCTTTGAACTTCTCCCATGCCGTCACAGCCTCCGGCGATGCAAATGTCCGCACGACACCATCAGTGTAGGACGGGTAGAGGTAGCCCTGGAAGAAGCGGTGTTTCAGACCCTTCGGCCCTGCAGGAAAGCCGAACTTCTTCTGACCTGTCGATTCTTCAACGTTCGCTGCCCATGCGATCAACTGGTCATAGGTCAGTGCATTAATGTCCGCACCATCAGGCAGGTACTGCAGCGCCTCGGTGTTGGCAGCCATGATATAGCTCGCTTGCATCCACGGCATGTAGTGCAGGCTGTCAGTTCCCAGTTTGGCCAGATCATTGAAAGTGTCTGAGGCCGACATGACGCCAAGATCACTGAGATCCATCAGGTCATCAGGGTTCATTGCCGAGAAGTTGCCGTGCAAAGAGCCCAGCAAGTCAATACTGCCCGAGCCGGCTTGCAGTTCAGCTTGCAAACGTGTCAGCCAAGGGCCGTCTTCGTTCGGCTGGTAATCCACTCCGCCATCGAAGCCACCAAGGACCTCGGTCCGCATAGCCTGCGCTTCTTCGGCAGGCCGGGCCTGGGTCGACCAGAACAGAGTTTCAGCTTGCACTGCAACAGCGCCGACAAGCATGGCCACACCGGACACGGCACCCGAAAGTTTCAGATGAATCGACATGTTTTCCTCCCTATGTCTGAGGCTGACAAAAAACCAGGCAACCTCTCTCCCTCGCCGACACCTCAGAGTCAGTCTATGGGCGAATGCAGTTAATATGGTATATCGTTGTATCACGAGTCAAGTCTGTTGCCGTGCGGCACTACCCATAATTTTCTTGCCATCTGCAAAATCGACTGCGATTTTAGGTAAACGTTATATCTAAATTGTGACCCATGACGAAAAAGCCCACCTTATCCAGCGTTGCCAAAGAAGCGGGTGTGTCGGTTCCAACCGTCAGCCAAGTTATGCGTGACACCGGTCGAATTTCAGAAAAGACACGTCAGAAAGTTTTGAGCGCAGCCAAGCGTCTGCGCTACGTCCCAAATCAAGCGGCTGCCACAATGCGATCGGGTGACAATCGCGAAATCGGTTTTATCATTAACAAATTGGCCAATCCGTTTAACGCAGAGGTTGTCAGTGGCGCCGTCGACTTGCTCGAAACCGAAGGTTTCATGGTGTCGGTCCTCGATGCACAAGGAGATCTTCAGCGTCAGGACCGCCTCCTGGAAGCCTGCATCAGATTTGGCCGCCGTGGTTTGATTTGGGTTCCGGCGCTCGACACGAACGAGGACGCTATGGAGCTTCTGGAAACCCACGGTGTTCCCGCTGTTACTTTCATGCGCAAGGTATCACAGTCCCTTGATCACGTCGGTGTTCTAAACACCGAGGCTCTTTCTCAAGCTACACAGCATTTGATTGATTTGGGACACAGGCACATCGCCTACTTTGGTGGAACCGAGCAAACATCGGTGCGCGAGGAGCGCATCGCCGGTTACCTTAGCGCTTGTGAAAAGCTGGATGGCGTGCGCCCAATAATCTGGCCATGTGAGGAGACCAAGCGCGCCGGATTTGACGCTGTCGCAGCGCTCCGTCACAAACACCCCGAGGTGACAGGCATTGTTTGTAACGGAGATGTTGTAGCGCTTGGTGCCTGCTTCGGCTTGATTCAGTCTGGGTTGAACCCGGGGCATGACTTTTCAGTAGTAGGCTTCGATGACATCGAGGATGCTGCCGTCTCGACGCCCGGCCTCACAACCATGGCGATCGACCCGAAGAAGTTAGGCAAGCGGTTGGCCGAAATCCTTCTAGACCGAATGCGAACACCCGATCTCCCAGTCCGTCATTTCGAGTATTCCGCGACCCTGAAAGTTCGAGGTACATCGGGAGAAGCCCCGGATAGGTAGTACTTACAATCCCAGAACCGTCGCGCACATTCTTAACGACCAGAGCCAGCGATGTATTGGACACCCTTATCGCCAGGATTTCTCCAGCTATTCACTTTCGGCATCCATTTCAGCAATCAAGTCTGGCAGCGCCGTTTCGTCACCCACGTGTTCGGTGGTCAGCTCCGTAGCAGCGACGTTGCCTGTCTCCTGATCAAAGGCGATGTGGAGCTTGCGCCAGGTTTTACGGGCCTTCCTGATGCCGTGTTTTTCTGTATGCCAGTCATTGTCGCCACGCACTTTCAGACCCGTGCTATCCACAATGAGTGTGATTGGCTGACTCGCAGCTCGCCGATTTTGGGCGATCATCAGCCCTTTGCCACGTCGCGATAGCGTCGAGTAATCCGGCACTGCGAGGTTCAACCCCATCAGCTTGGCAATCGACCGTACGAAGCCCTGAGTCTGCCTGAGCGGAAGTCGAAACACGACCCGCAGAGCGATGCAAATCTCGATTGCTAAATCGGAGTAACGCGACTGACCGCCGCGTGTCTTGCGGCGCGGCGATCTCCATTTCTGCACCACATCATCAGACACCCAGATCGTCACGTCACCTCGACGCCGGAGACTTTCATTGTAATCCGAGCAGTTCGTGACCCGGTACTTTGCTTTTTCAAACTTATCGCGACGGGCATCATTGAATTTGGGGGGCATCGACCGTCGCTCACATCACAGAAAACGCTGGGAATACTTTGAGCAGCCGATCCGTGCAACACAGTCCAACGAACCCAGAAATACCTAGGCGGCGAACTCTCGTTTTAGGTGACTAAGTAAGAGATCCTTTTAATGATCAGCTCACTTTCCTTCGCGAATGCCTCGGTCACGAGGTCGAGCTGATCTTTCATCCCGTTTTCGTCATTGGCAAACAGACCCCAATCGTACTTTATCTGCTCAGACAGCATACGAATTTTCACTCCCCTAACCGGTACGCCAAGTGCGGTGACAGGATCGCATATTGCGATTCCCAGCCCGGACCTAGCCGCCATCGCTGCATTCAGTGATGAGTTCGTTGCGATTTCACGGGCGGGAACCACTTTGTTTTCGTCAAATGCCTGGTTTATGGCGCGGCGGATGCGGTAGCTATTGCTTATCGTTGCGAGCCTTTCCTCGGCGAATACAGCGAGTGGCAGAGGTCCGGGCCGATCAAAAGGACTGCCCTCTTGAACGACGGCCACAAGGCTTGATTCGAACCTGGCAAGGCATCTTAGGCGGTCATGATCGATTGGAAATGCCGAAATACCTAGATCAGCGGTCCGTTGGCGCAATGCATGGATGACCCGTTCTGCGCTGATCGTTTCGACGTGAACGAAATCAGGCAAGACATCTGCAATACGCGACAAGACTGGAGCGACAAGACCCGCAGACATGGTGGGCGTCGCAACAATATCAATCGCGGCAATCTTTTCGTCCCTGATGGCATGCGCACGCATCGTCAATTGCGTTAAGTTAGCCATAACACGCTGGGATTCTTCAAAGAATTTCATGCCCTTTTCGGTTGGAGCTATTTTGGGTCCGTTTCGTTCGAACAGGCTAAAACCAACGCGTGTTTCCAGGTCGCGCACCATCCGCGTGACGGCAGGTTGGCTGACGGACAGCATCTGAGCGGCTGCTGTCATCGACCCGCAACTAACGACTGCTGCGAAAACTTCCATCGAGCGAATGTCAGGACGGGCATTCTTCTTCATTGACATAGTTCAACACTCATAATTACGATACAGCATCATCTAGCCATCATTATGCAAATTTAGCATAGCAAGCTGCAAGGTAAATGATAAGAGGATCGACGCTATGTCAGCTGAACCTGTGAATGATACTGTTCACCAGTTCGAGACCAAACGGTCGCTGGCTACGGCAAATGCCTGTACCCCATGTTACTTTGCAGGGCTGCCATGAGCGACATATCAAACACACGGAGGATGGCCGCAACTGCAGCCAGACAATTGTTCGCACATACCCAGATCAGGCTTGCTTTGGATCAGCAATCCTCCATCGTCATTCGATGCCATCCACCTCAGGAGACGTCGAGACTTGAATAGCCCGCTTGCAAATCCAGCATTTCGTAGCCTGTTTGCGTCACAGATTTGCTCGCTTTTGGGCGTAGGGCTGTTGACTGTTGCGCTTTCGTTGGCAGCTTACCGCATTGGCGGTGCGGCCTTCGGCGGGCAATTGCTGGGGATGCTGCTGGCACTAAAAATGGTGGCCTATGTTGTTTTGGCTCCGCTCGCTGAAACTCTGCTGTCTGGCTTGCGGCGCAAGCCGGCAATGGTGTCGCTTGGTCTTGGTCGGATGTTGCTGTTGCTGCCAATGACGTTTGTTACGCAAACTTGGCAGGTCGCGGCGCTGGTCTTTGTATTTTTTTCGTTGACGGCGGGATTTACACCGCTTTTTCAGTCTGTGGTTCCGGATATCTTGCCTGAGGAAGACGTCTACACCAAAGCGCTTGCTTGGTCGCGTGTCGCCTATACTCTTGAAGCGGTGCTAAGCCCGGTAATTGCTGCAGTCCTGCTAAACGGATTGGCGGCACATGAGCTTTTCTTTGCATCAGCGACATTCTTTGCGGGTTCCGTTCTTGCGCTGCTACTGACACACTTTCCCACCCACCGCGAGGTTTCGCGTAAGGGTCCGTTTCTCAAGAGTGCATTCCGCGGAGTTTGGATTTACCGACAGACCCCAAGATTGCGCGGGTTGGTTCTGCTCAACCTTTCTCTGTCAATTGTGATGGCTTGGGTCTTGGTGAACACCGTCGTGTATGCAGGTGCCCGACTGGGCAATGCCGAAAGGTTTTTTCCAATGCTGATGGCTTCGTACGGTATCGGAGCCGCACTGGGGGCGTTCGCTGTGCCAAAACTGTTGCACCGGATAAGTGAGCGCAATGTGATACTGATCGGCGTATCTGGATTTTCGGTCGCTGGTGCGGCATTTGCTACCTTGCCGATTGTGCCAGCACCACTCCTGACCGTGATCTGGGCCATTTTTGGTTTCGTATCTTCACTGGTGATTACTCCGGGCGGTCTGGTGACTACCCGGTCCGCTGCGCGCCGCGACAGACCTGCTGTATTTGCAGCCCAGTTTTCATTGAGCCATGCGGCCTGGTTGGTCGCCTATCCCCTGGCTGGCTGGCTCGGCGGAGTTGTGTCGCTTGAGATGGCGCTGCTTGTGCTGTCCGGCATGAGTGCGGTGGTTGCGAGTGTTGCGATATTGGTTTGGCCCAACAATGACCCGCTGGAACGGGCACATTCCCACCACGACCTGCCAGATAAACACCCGCATCTGAAACAAGTGCCGGTTTCTGGCGCGTCCCGCCAACATGTCCACGCGTATCATATTGATGACTTACATCCGAACTGGAACCGGAGGTCCACGTGATGCGGGCTCACAATAAAAAACATATGCAGGATGGCCTAAATGCTAAATGATATGTCTTCACCCATAGATTCAAAGGGTCTACCCGCGCTTGAGGCGCGGCTCAGAGAGGACCTGAGTTTTCTGAACTATCCCGACAAGGCTTGGGTGCCGCAAAGAGAGGGTGTGTCGGATGTTGTCATTATCGGTGGTGGCATGTGTGGCAACCTGGCTTGGTTCGCGCTGAAATCGGGCGGCATTCATAATGTTCGGGTTCTGGATCGCGCCGCAGAAGGTCAAGAAGGACCTTGGCTTGGGTATGCACGTATGGAAACGCTGCGGTCGCCCAAAACGCTGACCGGCCCGGCTTATGGTCATGGCTCTTTGACGTTTCAGGCCTGGTACAGAGCGCAGTTTGGTACAAACGCCTGGGGAGAGCTGGACAAGATTCCGCGACCCATGTGGATGGATTATCTGTGCTGGTACCGCAAGGTACTTGGAATTCCGGTTGAAAACGGCGTCTCGGTTGATCGCGTTGAGCCCGAAGGTGATCTGTTGCGGCTGACCGTCTCCGGCGCGCAAAGCGGAGAGATCCTGACCCGAAAGCTGGTGTTCGCCACCGGGCGCGATGGTACAGGCGGTCCCAACATTCCTGACTTTATCAAAGAGGTTCCGCGCCACCTTTGGGCACATAGCGCGGACGACATCGACTTTGCGACGCTGAAGGACAAGCGCGTCGCAGTCATAGGTGTCGGTGCCTCTGCGGTGGACAATTCCGCCGAAGCTCTTGAGCACGGCGCAGCCGAGGCACGTCATCTGATCCGGCGCAAGGAAATGCCGACGATCAACAAGATGATGGGGATTGGCAGTTATGGTTTCACCGCCGGGTATGCAGCATTGCCCAATGAGTGGCGCTGGCGGTTTATGCAATACAGCTTCGCAACACAAACCCCATCGCCGCGTGGTTCGACATTGCGCGTCAGTCGTCATCCCAATGCGTATTTCCACTTTGGCAAGGCAACGACCAGCATCGAACAACAAGGTGATGCTGCGGTTGTCCATTTTGCTGATGGTACATCCTATGAGGCGGATTTTGTCATCCTGGGAACAGGGTTTGTGATCGATCCAATGGCCCGGACTGAGTTTGGAGACACCGCTTCCGAAATTCTTCTCTGGCAGGACGTATACGTGCCGCCGGTGGGCGAAGAATCCGGTGATCTGGGGCGGTTCCCCTATCTGAACTCCGATTTCAGCTTCCGGGAAAAACACCCTGGCAAAGCCCCATGGCTGAACAATGTATATTGTTTCAATTTTGGCGCGTCGGCGAGTTTGGGTAAAGTGAGTGGTGACATCCCCGGGATCAGCGATGGGGCATCCTGGCTGACTCGGGCAATAGCGGCGTCTCTTTATGGTGAGGATGTGCAGGCCCAATGGCAGCGGATGCAAGACTATGACACGCCCGAGCTTCTGGGCGATGAATGGGAACCCACCGAGCTGGACGCAACCGCACAATCGCAGGAGGGGAAGGTCGCATGAGCCTCTCTGAGACGACGATCACAAAACTGGCCGGTGTGGTCGCTGATAGTGAGGTGGCCAGTGCTGTGTCAGCGCGCGCCAACATTATCGAGATGACCCAAGATGCCGAAGATGCGGTGTTACGACCAAAAGACATTGGCGCGTTCGGGCATGATCTGCGGGCGGCCATTGCTGCACGGGTTGCGAACCTGGCCGGGGACGGAATGCTTGCGGCGTACTATCTTGCGGATGCGGGACAATACGCAGCGCTGAGCGATCCGAACACGCCCGGCGCGGCACAAGGGCAGGAGGCAGTTCTGGCCCTCGTTGACAAGGTTGCCAACCAGACCAGCGACGTCACGGCATTGGATATACAAATCCTGCAGGTCGCCAAAATCTCTGATCCGGATATCGTCCGTTTGTGCGAACTCGTGGCCTTCCTGGCTTTTCAGATCAGGGTCATTGCCGGGCTGCGACTGATGCAAAGTGAGGCAGCATGAGCGATATCATCCGCAAATTCACCCGCAATGTACCTGAATGGCGGCCACGCGTAGTTCCGGTCAAATTGAAAGACGCCACTCAAGAACAGCTTAATGCGCTCAAGGTCACGCCATCCAACACAAAAGTATCGGGCTATGTTCTAACCCTGGCCCATGATGTCGAAAGCCTGGCAGTGCGTTCACCGCTGTTCAACGCGATCATGTACGATCGGGGCGGCATGTCGCGGGCAGAACGCGAACTTGGCGCGCTGGGGGCATCGATGGTCAACCATTGCATTTATTGCGCCGCTGTTCACGCGGACCGCCACGCCAAACTGACCCGGGATACTACTGTGACCGACGCGCTGTTTGCCAGCGGAGAAGAGGCTGACCTTAGTCTTAGGGATCAGGCAATTTTTGACTTTGCCCGGAAATCTGCCGAAGCACCGCCCACAGCCGGGCCCGAGGATATTGAGGCCCTACGTAACGCCGGTTTGTCAGGTGAAGAAATTTTCGATCTGATCCTGTCTTCTGCGTTGTTTGGTTGGGCTAATCGGCTCATGCATGTTCTCGGTGATCCGGTGCCCCAAAAGGTGACGGTATGAGCGACCCACTGCGCATCGGTATCGCCGGGGCTGGAGCCATTGCCTTCGGCACGGCCGCCTTGCTGTACAAGAACCGACATATCCCAATGCTTTGGTCGCCGTCCGGGGCAGGGACCGAAATTTTTACTCATGAGCCACTTCAGGCCCGAGGGGTGATAGAGGCCGAATTCCGTCCAAATATTGCGAATTCGGCACAAGAACTTTCCGATAACAGCGATGCCTTGTTCATCGCGGTGCCGGCATATGGCCACAAGGCTGTTATGGATGCACTGGCGCCGCATATACGCGATGGCCAGCACATCATCATTTCATCTCATGCCTCTTTCGGTGCGGTCTATCTAGCTCAGGCACTGGCGGCCTTTGGAACGCAGGCACCGGTTACGGCCTGGGGCACTACGATTGTTTCTGGCCGCAAGCAGGATGGCGCATTGGTTCGCGTCAATACGGTGCGCAATAGGGTCGATCTTTGCACCGTGCCAGACACACAGGCCACCAACGGGCTCGACTTGTGCCAAACCTTGTTTGGCAAACGGTTCCAGCCGCGCGATGGGCTGTTGGCCATTTCTCTATCCAACCTCAACCCGCAAAACCACCTTGGGATAGCACTGTGCAACATCACCCGGATGGAGCGCGGAGAGGATTGGAGCCAGGGCCAGAATGTCACCCCCAAAGTAGGTCGGTTGCTGGAACAACTGGATGTCGAGCGTCTGGCAATCGCCAAGGCAATGAATCTGGACGTAAAAACCATCTTCGAGCATTTTCACCAAAGCTTTCATGTGCCCGCCGCACCCGTTTCTGAAATGAACCAGCAGATGCACACGCGCGGGTATGGCGGGCTTGGCCCGAAGACCGCCGACAGTCGCTATGTTACCGAGGACGTTCCCTATGGATTGCAGGTTACGGCCACTCTGGGCAGGCTTGTAGAACAGCCCGCTGATTTGCATGAAGCAGGGATTAAAATATTCTCGGCGATGTACGGTCGGGATTTCGCGCAGGAAAACGAACTCCTGCAAGCGTTGGATCTGAATCGTTTTGAGCTACACGACCTGCAGAAGGCCGCCCGTACCGGGTTGCTGCAAAAGACATCTAATCCCGTGCCGTAAATTACAAAGTATACGGATCCAAATTAACCAACAAGGAGACGCTCAAGATGACCAAACTTATCATTAGCCGCCGTCGTTTTTTAGGCACTGCAGCCGTGGGTGCCACAGCTCTTGCCAGTCCCGTCTATCTGCGCCGCGCCAACGCCGCAGACGGTGAAGTGAATATCTGGACCTACAATGACTTTGTGCCCAAAGCCTTCAAGGAACAGTTCGAAGCCGAGACCGGGATCAAGGTCAATATTCGTCTTGTTGACGACCAGGGCAAGCAGTTCAATCTGCTGGCCGCAGAAGCCCCCAATCCGACGGTCGATATCATGACCGTTGCGGGCCACCGTTTCCTGCAATTTATCGATAATGAGCTTCTGGCACCGCTGGATACCAGCCGTCTGAGTAATTGGGGCAATATCAATCCTGTCTTTTCAGAAAGCGAGTGGTCGACGATCAACGGCGAAAAATGGGGCGCTCCGATCCTGTCGGGCATGGAGGTGTTGTCCTATAATACCGACTTGGTCAGCGCCGAAGAGGCCAAGACCTGGAACACCTTGTTCTCTGAGAAATATAAGGGCCAGACCGCCTATATCATTCAGGATATGATGTCGATCGTCATGCTCAAGATGGGCTATGACGGGAACATGGTCGAGTACCTCGAGGACCCAGAAAAAGCGGCAATGATTGTCGAAGAGGCCAAGCAATTCCTGATCGAAAAGAAGCCGCTGGTGCGCAAATACTATGACGGTGGCGCGGAAGTTCAGCAAATGTTCGTCAATCAGGATATCGCCCTGGCGCAAAGCTGGAACGGCCCCGCAGCGGCACTCATCACCGATGATTTCCCGCTTGCTATGTCGATCCCACAAGAGGGGTCTTATGGCTTTGTTTACACATACAACATCGCCAACAACGCTCCCAATGCCGACAACGCCTATACCTTCCTGAACGCTATTCTCGCTTCGCCGGAAATCGGGGCAGCGATGACCAAGGCGTCGGGCTTTATCTCGACCTACAAGGATGCGTCCCAATACCTGACGGAGCTTGAGAAAAAGGCGACATCCTTCCCTGATGAAGAACTGGCCAATCTTCAGTTTTTCCGCGCCGAGGCGAATGAGATGAAATATGGGCTGGTCGATCCGGCCGTCGAGGCGATAAAAGCGTCCTGAGCCTTGCATGGAAACTTCTGACTGTACTTGCCCGCCAAAACCGGCGGGCAAGTCCCTCAAAGTAATCCGAAAAGGATACCCTCATGAGTAACGACGCTACGCCGCGCGCGAACGGCGGTATTGTCTTACCAATCGAGAAAAGCCTCACTTTTTGGGGGCGCTTGGCAAGTTGGACACCGTATCGTTCCTTTACCCGGTTTGTGACCGCCTCGCCGCGGCGTCAGTTCCTGATCCTGGCGGTCTTTCCGTTGCTGTGGGTTCTGACCCAGCATTTGGGACCGATGCTGCAAATGCTCCGGGTGAGCCTGACGGACGCCTATCCGGTTGCACCGGGGGTAGAGCAACATTTCACCTTGGATAACTATCGACGTTTCTTTGAGGACCGCATTTTCTGGCAACCGTTCTTTCGGACTCTGACCTTCGCCGGAATCTTTACTTTCTGCACTTTGGTTCTGACCTATCCTGTTGCCTATTTTCTGGCCCGGCACGTCAGCCGAAAAAACCAAATGCTGTTGTTGTTGTTGTTGCTGATCCCATTCTGGGTCGGTGAGATTGTGCGCACCTATGCGATCATGATCCTTCTGGGGAACACCGGTGCAGTCAATCAGCTACTGAAATGGATTGGCCTGATCGACCGGCCCATTCCGTTTATGTACACAAGCTTTTCCATGGGTGTGGGGATTGTCTATCTGACCGCGCTTTACATGCTGCTACCCCTATATTCGGCGCTTGAGAAACTGCCCGATAGCTACAACGAAGCAGCGGCGGATCTTGGCGCATCGGCCTGGACCCGTTTTCGCCGCATAACGCTGCCGCTGACGATCGAAGGAATTTCATCGGGGTGTACTCTGGTCTTTCTGATTTCGACCGGGTTCTACGCAACGCCGGTTCTGCTGGGCGGGCCGTCCACCACAGTTTTTGCCGAAACCATTGCCGGGTTTTTCCATGTGGCCGGGGATGAGTGGCCAACCGGCGCGGCCTTTGCGACCATCATGTTTGTTGCGGCCATGTTCCTGACAGGCGCCTTTCAAAAGCTGATGAAAGCATTGCGCAAAGGAGACACCAAATGAACCGCGGCAATCGCATTCTGCTGTCCTGTGTCTACTGGGCCTTTGTCCTTTACGTGTTCGTGCCGCTGATCCTGATGATCCTGATGGGGTTCAAAGACAGCAAGTTCATCGGATTTCCGATCCGCTCCTGGACGTTGGATTGGTACACCGGTGTCTTTGCCGATACCGAAGTGGTTTCGACACTGGGCTACTCGATTGCCATCGCTGTGTTGGCAACATTGGTCTCGGTGGCAGTTGGCACGTGGATCGCGGTCTTGCTGGAAGGCCGTAAATTCTTCGGTCGAACTGCGATCTTCGGATTGACAGTGCTGCCCGCGCTTGTGCCCGGCATCATTTCAGCGATCGCCTTTCGCATCTATGCTCGCTGGCTAGGGATCGAACCCGGAATGGGGGCAATTATTTGGGCCCATGCGGTGCACAACGTGCCGTTTGTGGCGCTGGTGGTCATGGCGCGGCTCTCAACCCTTCCCAAAAGCCAGATCGAGGCGGCGCGCGATCTGGGCGCCGATCCGATCATCGCCTTTTTACGGATTACGCTGCCCTATCTCATCCCCGCCATCCTCGGGGCAAGCATATTCTGCCTGCTGCTCAGCTTTGACGACTTTGTACGGTCGTTCTTTCTGGGTGGCTATGAGCCGACACTGCCGGTTTTGATCTTTGCCAAGCTCAAATCGGGCATGTCGCCCGAAATCAACGCTATTGCGACCGTTGCATTGCTCCTGACCGCAGCCATCGGTATCTGGGCTGAGCGATTCACGCGCCGCATGAACAAGGAAACCAAAGCATGACCGACTCCAGTCCTCTCGTCCGCGTTGAAGGAGTTTCCAAGCATTTTGGTCCGGTCGTCGCGCTTGATAATCTGACTCTGGATATCGCACGCGGTGAGTTTGTTACGTTTCTTGGCCCTTCGGGCTGTGGAAAGTCGACAACGCTGCGCATTCTGGGAGGATTTGAGCGCCCAACATCCGGACGGGTCATTCTGGATGACGAGGACGTTACGGCACTGCCCCCGGAAAAGCGGCATGTAAATATGGTCTTTCAGGACTATGCGTTGTTTCCACATATGACTGTTCGTCAGAATATTTCTTTTGGGCTTGAACTAAAAGGAATGGATAAATCGGCGATCCGGCGGCGGCAGGACGAAATCATGTCCTTTCTTGAATTGGGTGCCTTCGGTGATCGTTATCCAGGTCAGCTGTCGGGCGGTCAGCGCCAACGGGTGGCTTTGGCCCGCGCATTGGCTCCGGACCCTGCACTTTTGCTTTTGGATGAGCCATTGGGCGCACTCGATGCCAAATTGCGCAGTCAAGTCCAGCAGGAACTTAAGGCGATTCAGCGCCGGACGCACAAGACGTTTTTCTTCGTGACCCACGATCAGGAAGAAGCGCTGACCATGTCCGATCGGATTGTGGTGATGAACAATGGCCGGGTTGAACAGGACGGCACGCCAGAAGATTTGTATTTTCACCCGGCCACGCGGTTCGTGGCCGAGTTCATAGGCGATACGAATCTGTTGACCGGTCAAGTATGTGGTCGGGAAGGGGATACGGTCATGATGGATTGGTTTGGCCAGACTCTGCATGGCCACGCCCCTGCAGGCGCGCCGGGCGTAGGGGATTCCGTAACAGCATCGATACGACTGGAGAAGTTGGGGTTTTATGCAACGCGATCGGATGCGACGAATTCGGTGCTGGGCAAGGTCATCGGAAAGACATTTCTTGGTAGCCGAATGACCGTGGACCTGATGGTCGAGGAAACTCAGGGTGCAATCTTACGTGCGTTTGTCGATGCTGAGACAGGCCAGTCCGTGGGTTCCGATCCGGTATGGATTGGATGGGAAAGTGACAATATGGCGGTATTGCGCGAATGACAGGGGATCTGACGGTGTAGACGCCCCCGCTGGCCTCGATGTGCCATTGTGGGTTTGCAAACAACCTGAATGGAGGCGTCTATGGACCGTGTTTCACGGATCGTTCTCCCGGGCTAGCTCTGGTGCTTTTCTTTCCGTGAGTTGCCGTGGATGCCATACAAATTCAATGATGCCCGTCGCGACAAATTCCTCAAAGCAAAGTACCGGGTCACGAACTGCTCGGAATACAACGAAAGCGGTCCGTGATCAGCACCTTTGGGCCTGATTAGAGTATTTGCATAACGGAAGGTTTCTGGCTCATCTGAACCGTCAAGGAGTGAAGATGAGACTGAAAGTTGGAACCGACAAACCGGCGGCCGAACGGGTCGTCAAAGACATCCGCCGCAAGACGCGCAAGCATCATTCTGCGGAAGAGAAGATCCGCATTGTGCTGGAGGGCCTGCGTGGCGAGGAGAGCATTGCTGCGCTTTGTCGGCGCGAGGGGATCGCGACGAGTTTGTACTATTCCTGGTCGAAGGAATTCCTTGAGGCTGGCAAGAAGCGGCTGGCGGGCGACACGGCCAGGCAGGCGACAAGCCCCGAAGTGAAAGAGCTGCGGTCCGAGGCGGCAGCGCTGAAGGAGGCGGTTGCGGACCTCACTTTGGAAAACCGCTTGCTCAAAAAAGCATGCTCGGGGATGGGGGCGGCGACATATGAGATATCCCGCAACCGAGAAGCTCGAGATCATCCGGATCGTCGAGCAGTCCCACTTGCCGGTGAAGCGGACGCTGGCACATCTCGGCATCCCAAAGACCACGTTCTACCGCTGGTATGCCCGGTATCAGGCGTTTGGCGGGGCCGGGCTTGAAGATCGCCGCCCACATCCCGGCCGGGTCTGGAACCGCATCCCCAACGAGATCAGACAGGCTGTCGTTGACCTCGCTCTGGATGAGCCGGAACTGTCGCCGCGTGAGCTGGCGTTCCGGTTCACGGACACAAAGAAATACTTTGTATCAGAGCCTTCCGTCTATCGCATCCTCAAGGAGCAGGATCTGATTACTGGCCCAGCCTTCAACGTGATCAAGGCCGCGGACGAGTTCCATGACAAGACCACAAGGCCGAACCAGCTTTGGCAAACCGACTTCACCTACCTGAAGGTGATCGGCTGGGGCTGGTTCTATCTCTCGACGATCCTCGACGACTACAGCCGCTACATCGTTGGTCCTCCCCCACTGAATTGGTCCTCCGCTATGTT
>NZ_JBGOSH010000008.1:86054-242078 GCF_041537925.1 Ruegeria hyattellae
TCCTACGCCAAGAAGTTCCAAACTACGGTCGCGAGCTAGAAGCTCGACGATCAAGGCATGGACCACATCCGCGGCGCCCCGAACCATCCGCAGACCCAAGGCAAGATCGAGCGCTGGCATCAAACCTTGAAGAACCGCATCCTGCTGGAAAACTATCACCTTCCCGGGGCGCTCGAGCAGGCTAAGGCAAACCTTCCAGCATTGTCAGCGACAACGGCACAGAATTCACCAGTCGGGCGATCCTCAAATGGGCCAATGACAACGGCGTCGAGTGGCAGTACATTGACCCCGGCAAGCCACAACAGAATGCTTTCATCGAGTCATTCAACGGCAGCTAGCGTGATGAGTTGCTCAAAACGACCACAACGAATATGAAATTCAAACTCGCAAAATCTCGTTAGGAATGAGAGAGCAGCGGGGAACAGGTCATAGCTTAACGACAAATATCTGGGGTTCTTAGGTATCACATCGGGTTGCTGAGACCGCATCAGTCAAGCTTCAATTAATCGAACCAAGACGCTAAAGGGCTATTGGTGAAATACCGCCAGCGAAAGCTGCCAGAACCGGCGCTGTTACTGCGAAGCCAGCGCGCAGGTAATCTATCGCGCCATCTTGCAGTCCTCTTGAAGCCCTCCAGTCCTCAACATCGACTTGGTCGCCTGGAGGTGCGCCTTGCCCCACCTTCTCAGCAAGTGTTCGAGTTCGGCCATCCAATATCAGGGCCACAGGCAAGTAAAAGCTAAGTATCAAAAGGCTAAAATACGTGCCGGTAAACAGCGCTGAAGCGAGCACGAGCGCACCATAGGCGGCTTGCTCAGCCTCCTCTACCAATGGAAGCGGCCAGTACATCCAACTTGTCGCGAACAACATGCCGAAAGTAAGTACGATGCTGGACATATACAGTTGCTGGCGCATCTGCTTAATGTTTTGCACCAAGAGCGCGGCCTGTTCCTCAATATCGTCTCCGTCGGGTGTTTCCAGACAAAGAACCATTCCGACAATCAGAGCGCCAACAGCAAGACCTGCGAGGACGTTGACGATGTCCAATATGCGATTGAACAATGATATTGCAGGCACCTCGCCGCAGCGACCCAACAGCCAAAGATCTTCCGGCCCAATACATCCCGGTAAACCTCCTCGCGACAGAGCAGCCTCAAAAAAGGCCGCCCCAAGTCGATGATAAACTCGCGTTCCATCCGGGCTAATATTCTGCTGAACCGTGGGAATAACAGCTAACAACAGGACGATGATAACTGTGGCTATCGCTGCCGCCCTTGTTTTAGGCACTGTTGGACGAGCAAGGTTTCGAACCAACATTGCGACAGCAAGGACCGCCAGAGCGGCAAAGAACCAAGTCGCGGCAAGAAATCTATGCCGACCCACTGCCTCCAGCCAAGGACGCTCGGTTTGAAGAATGTCTGTTGGAACAGCTACGTCTACGGCAATCAAATGGTTGGTAATGAAGGCGTGAATCCAGAAGACGAGCATAGGGCCTAACGCTATGGCAAAATAGCGCATTCTCACTTCCCGATAGACCACGACCGGATTTCCCTTCTTGGCTGAATTCATGAAGAATGGATACCACAAAATCAGCACCCAATCTTTGGCAAATTTGAGCTCTTCCCGAGCCAAGATCAGCGGCGAGTCATCCGGGAACGAGCGGATATCAAACCACTTGAAGCGCGTACCGTCCGGGTTCCGCCAATCGCCCAGTCGGATTGAGCTGCCGCTTGACCCATGACAGGTCAGTGCGGCCCGAAATACACGCAGGTTAATAGGCCACCAGTTTCATAGCGACAGTCCGTCAACACCCGCGTGACCGTTAGGCATCCAATCGCCGTCCCCGTTCACTATCTTCGATGACCCTATCCTTGCACCTGCTGGCACCTGCGCGCGGATGATGAACTGGTTGGGGTAGAGCGCGTGTTGTTTGTGCGAATAAGAGCGCTATCGGCCTCGGGTTTTGCGTGGGCGTGCCGGCAGACCAAGCGGTAGTCGCCGGGTGAGCCGAAGTGTCAAAAGCACTGCGCCCTGCGACCCGTCAGAGGCGAAAGACCAACTCGCAACTGAATACGCTAAACTCCCGAAGCAACGGACGGCTCTAAGAGCAATGCCAGAAGGTCGAGGATTTATTCAACAGACTTTGACGGTTCCGCCGGATCGCCTTGTGTTGCGAGAAGACAATCAGTTCATTCAAGGTCTTGGTCGAACTCGCCAGCGCAATGGTTTGGATCCCTTAAATGCAGACGCCGCTTAACAGCTGCATCCTAATTGCGCGACGGGCGTCCATTCTTGACGGCTTTTGCTCAACGCATTCGCAATCGTGACGTGATTTCGTGCAACGGCGGTGCAAATGACTTTGTACGGCTTCCCGGCTTTGCGCAAACTATTAGTGCAAACATTCAGGTTCAGGTTGTGATGCGAGGCACCCAATATTGCCTGGATCATCAGGTGTTTCAGCGATGGGCGTTCTTACGCGAAGGGTTCCGCTGTCCTGCGCAAACGGAGCCGACCACGCAAGAGCCGCAGCTAGTTC
Organism: Ruegeria hyattellae; assembly: GCF_041537925.1. Taxonomy (NCBI): domain Bacteria; kingdom Pseudomonadati; phylum Pseudomonadota; class Alphaproteobacteria; order Rhodobacterales; family Roseobacteraceae; genus Ruegeria; species Ruegeria hyattellae. Next base: position 88,591 of record NZ_JBGOSH010000008.1, read on the forward strand.
GCAGGTCATGGCACCAAGTTCGGGCATTTCGGTAATCACCATTGTGCTGGCAATCAGGCTGATCCACGGGAAGTAACGGTGAACGACAGCAATCTCTGCCAGTGCATCCTTACTTGATATGGTTGCATTGATCCGATCTTCGAGTTTCCTTCCCCGGCGATCAAGAGCGCGCACTTGAACGGAACCAGACTACCGGGTTTGGCGCGTGGGCGGTGTTGGGGGGGCAAACCAGTCGACGCAGAGCCTGCAGGCCCTTATTTCGTTACTCAGGAGGGCTGATAGGATTCCTGGCATCTTTCGCGAAGGGATGGCAGACATGCGGCCTATCACGTTGCCGAATCTCTCTGCCGCCGTTCACATCTGCTACGGCAAGCGGTTTCGCGTTGATTATTTGTTTCATATTTCGACATAATGTGGCCCATATCAGCCCCTAGGCTGGAACCAACCCGAAAACGGGATAGCAACAGGGACCACAATTGCGTTCCCGGATGAACGACGCAGGCCAAAGCAGATCACCGATGCTTGAATTTGACACTGTCAGCAAGTCATTCTGGACGGGATCACAACGCAAGGTGATCCTCGACCGGGTGTCGTTCCGGGTCGAAATCGGAAAGTCCCTTGGCGTGCTGGCCCCGAATGGCACCGGCAAGACCACACTCATCAACATGATAGCCGGGTTGGAAAAACCCGATGAGGGCACGATCCGCCGCGAATGCAATATCTCGTTTCCGCTGGGTTTCATGGGCGGAGTCGTCTCGCGCGTCTCAGCAATGGAGAACTCCCGCTATATCGCGCGGCTCTATGGCATGGACCCCGACTATGTCGAGGCGTATTGCCGTTGGCTCTGTGATCTGGGGGAATATTTCGACCAGCCTCTGGGCACCTATTCGTCAGGAATGCGGGCCCGGTTTTCATTTGCCCTGATGCTTGCGCTGGATTTCGACATGTATCTAATCGATGAAGGGATGCCCGGCTCCACCGATGTGGAGTTCAATCGTAAGGCTGGCGCCATTCTGGAGGAACGTCTTCGCACCACCACAATCGTGATCGTCTCGCACAGCCCGGCCGTACTCGAAAAATTTGCCCGCCAAGCCGCTGTCCTTCTGGATGGGCAGCTCTATATATTCGACACCTTGGAAGAAGCGAAGCAGATCTATGACTACGAAACCCAAGGCTAGAAAATTCCGCATCCGGCGGACCGAGTCGGGCAGTGCCACACCCGAGGCGCCGGAGGCCATTGACAGCAAGGTAGAACCGGCGTCCCCCGCACCGGGCGCGGAACCTGAACAAGCTGCGCAGTCAGATACCAGCGCCATCAAACGCGAAGGCCTGACCGGCCGCCAGTTGCGGATGGCGCGGCGGATGGCGCAAAAGCACAACCTGCCTGCTACGTCCGATTACGATGCAGTCAGACTGCTGCGGGAACATGGCATCGAGCCGTTCAAGCGGCCGAACATGCTGGAATTGGTGGTACCACGTGAAGATGACGAGCCTGCCAAGACAGGCAAGGCGCGGCAGGACGTACAATTGCCGCAAACCGTGAAGCCCGGACAGCAGACGCTGCCCGCCCCGGACATGAGCCCTGCCAAGCGCCGGGAAATGGAAATCACCCAGATCCAGCGCGACATCGCCCGCCGACGCAGGCGCAAGATGATGATGCTGATGGCGCGGCTGGCGTTTTTTGTGCTGCTGCCAACGGCAATCGTGGGCGCGTATTTTTATAACATCGCGACACCGATGTATTCGACAAAATCGGAGTTTGTGATCCTTCAGGCCGATGGCGGGGGCGGCAGCGTCGGGGGCTTGTTTGCCGGCACCCAGTTTGCGACCGGACAGGATTCGATCTCGGTTCAGTCCTTTCTGGAATCAAAAGAGGCGATGTTGCTTCTGGACCGGGATCGAGGGTTCAAGTCGCATTTCTCGCAGCCCTGGGTCGATCCAATCCAGCGTCTTGCAGCGGACGCCACCAATGAAGACGCCTACAAGACATATTCGCGGATCGTCACAATCGGATATGACCCGACCGAAGGCGTGATCCGGATGGAGGTCAGCGCAGCCGACCCCGAAACCGCAACCGAGTTTTCCGAGAGCCTTCTGAGCTACGCGGAAGATCGGGTGAATGATCTGTCAGGGCAGAAACGCGACGACCAGATGCGCGAGGCGCATGAAAGCTTCGAGGGTGCGCAGCAAGAGAGGCGCAATGCTCAGGAAGCTCTGGTCGAACTGCAGATGAAAGGCGCCGTGTTGGACCCGCAGGGTGTGATCGCCGGACTTCGGGCCCGCATCAACACAGTTGAACTGGAGTTGCAGGAAAAGGAACTGCAACTGGCCGCCCTTCTGGATAATACCCGCCCCAACCGCGCCAAGGTGGAAGGCACGCAATCCGACATCAAACGATTGCAGACCCTGTTGGACGGGCTGAACGCCGAGATGGTGGACGCTTCGAACGGCGAGAACTCGCTTGCACAGCTGAGCGTGCGGATACAGATGGCCCAGGCGGATCTGGTCTCGCGCGATTTGATGCTGCAATCGGCCCTGCAACAGATGGAAACCACGCGGATGGAAGCAAACCGGCAGGTGCGTTATCTGACTGTGTCGGTCAATCCGGTGCCCAGCCAGGAGCCAAGCTATCCACGCAAGTTCGAAAATACGATTTTGGCATTCCTGGTCTTTGCTGGTATCTACCTGATGATCTCGCTTACCGCGTCGATCCTCCGAGAACAGGTATCTTCATAGACCATGAAACATGTGCAAGTGGCCGATCTGAGTATCGGCAATGACCGCCCGCTGACCATCATAGCGGGTCCCTGCCAATTAGAGTCCGCCGACCATGCGCAAATGATCGCAGGCCGGATGAAGGAAATCTGCGCCGAGCATGGCGCTCAGTACGTCTTTAAAGCCAGTTACGACAAGGCCAACCGCACCTCACTAAGCGGCGCGCGCGGCATGGGGATCGAAGCCGGGCTTCAGGTTCTGGCCGATATTCGGAGTTCGATGGATGTGCCCGTCCTCACCGATGTGCATTCTGAGGTGCAATGCGCGCAAGCCGCGCAGGCCGTGGACATCCTGCAAATCCCCGCTTTCCTGTGCCGCCAAACCGACCTGTTGCTGGCCGCCGGTAATTCGGGTGCCGCAGTCAACGTCAAGAAAGGCCAATTCTTGGCGCCATGGGAAATGGCAAATATCGTCACCAAGGTTGAAAGTACCGGCAATGAGCGCATCCTGTTGACCGAACGTGGTGCCTCGTTCGGGTATAACACGCTGGTGGCCGACATGCGGTCGCTCCCGATCATGGCCCAGACCGGTTATCCGGTGGTGATGGACGCCACCCATGCGGTCGCGCAACCCGGTGGCAAGGGCAGCTCTTCCGGCGGACAGCGCGAATTTGCGCCTGTCATGGCCCGGGCGGCCGTCGCCATTGGCACTGCCGCGGTCTTCATGGAAACCCATCAGGATCCGGACAACGCCCCTAGCGACGGGCCGAACATGATCTATCTGGATCACATGCCGAAACTCATCGGCACCCTGATGAAGCTCGACGCTCTGGCCAAGGCCGACCCGGTCGAAATCTGAATAGATCAAGAGATAGTGTCATGACCAAACCCCTGCCCGAGGTGTCACCCAACACCTGGAGTTTCCTACGCGATGCAATGATCAAACCAACCGGGTTTCGCGAATATGACGCGCGCTGGAAATACCCCGATGAGATCAATCTGCCCGGCATGACTGCGCTGGGTCTGGGTCTTGGCACGCAAATGCACAGGCGTGGAATTGCGCCGGTGATCGCGGTAGGCAACGACTATCGCGACTATTCTCTGGCCATCAAGAACGCACTGATGCTTGGGCTGATGCAAGCGGGCATTCAGGTTCGGGATATCGGCCCGGCGTTGTCTCCGATGGCCTATTTCGCTCAGTTTCATTTGGACGTGCCCGCAGTTGCGATGGTGACGGCAAGCCACAATCCAAACGGCTGGACCGGCGTCAAGATGGGCTTTGAGCGCCCGCTGACCCACGGACCGGACGAGATGGCAGAGCTGCGCGACATCGTTCTGAACGGCGACGGCCAACCCCGATCCGGCGGATCGTATGAGTTCGTGGACGGCGTGCGCGAGGCTTATATCGACGATTTGGTCGGCGATTTCCGTGTCTCGCGCCCGCTGAAAGTGGTCTGCGCCACCGGTAACGGCACAGCCTCGGCCTTTGCGCCCGAGATCTTCCAGCGCATGGGTGTTGAGGTCGTACCCAGCCACAACACGCTCGACTACACCTTCCCCCACTACAATCCCAACCCCGAAGCCATGGAGATGCTGCATGACATGGCCGATACCGTCAGGGCCAGCGGCGCCGATCTGGCGCTAGGCTTTGATGGCGACGGCGACCGCTGCGGCGTGGTGGACGACGAGGGCAAAGAAATATTCGCCGACAAGGTGGGTGTGATCATGGCCCGCGATCTGGCCAAACTGCATCCCGGCGCCACCTTCGTGGCGGATGTAAAGTCGACCGGGCTCTTTGCGTCGGACCCGGAATTGCAGGCGCTGGGGGTCAAGGCCGATTACTGGAAGACCGGCCACAGCCACATGAAACGCCGGGTCAAGGAAATCGGCGCGCTGGCCGGGTTTGAAAAATCGGGTCACTACTTCCTCGCCGAGCCGATCGGGAGGGGCTATGACTGCGGAATGCGCGTGGCAGTCGAAATCTGCAAACTGATGGATCGCAACCCCGGCAATTCCATGTCGGATCTGCGCAAGGCTCTGCCCAAGACCTATTCGACCCCGACCATGTCACCCTATTGCGCCGATACCGAGAAATATGAGGTGCTTAAACGTCTGGTCAGCAAGCTTGAGGCGCGCACCGCCGAGGGCGGCTCCATCGCGGGTCGCAAGATCGCACAGGTGGTCACCGTCAACGGCGCTCGGGTGATCCTCGACAATGGCGCCTGGGGACTGGTCAGGGCCAGTTCCAACACACCCAATCTTGTGGTGGTCTGCGAAAGCCCGGAAAGCGATGCCGAACTACGGGCGATCTTTTCGGATATCGATGCGGTGATCCGCACCGAACCTCTGGTGGGGGATTACGATCAGACAATCTGAACTTGCGGCAGGCATTGCTCCTGCCGCGCGTGCAGCGCAGATCAATCGCCTCCGAACAGTTTCAGAAGACCCTTTTTGGCTTCATCTTCCAGCTTGTTCTTCAGTGCTTCTTCGGCATCCTCGGTGCTTTCGATAGGGGCATCCAACTCTTCGCTCAGCTTACCGTGCAGCGCCTTCTTCGCCGTATCTCCGACCTTGTCCAGTTCCGCCTCCGCCGCCGCTTCAATCACCTTTTTCAGGTCGGGCTTGATCGACGGGTCCGCCCAAGGGCCGACGATGCGAATAGGCACCTCACGCCCCCTGCCCGAATTGGCGCGCAGCAGCACTGGCGTGAACAGGTAGTCGATATCGCGCGCGCCGATACCGACGCGCCCCTTGCCGTCGGCGCGGTAATTGTTCAGCGACAGGAGCAGGTCCTGATTGTCCAAATTGCCCTTTTCCATGGTGAAGCTGGCGGTCAGGCTGTTGAACACGGTGGTGCCGCCCGTGCGTGTATGGCCGTCCATCAGGCGGTGCAGATCGAAACCCGTGATGACACCACGGCCCATCTTCAAGCTTCCGGAGCCCGATAGCGAGTGCATGATCTGGTCTTCCGTCTGTCCGGCGCCGAGAAATTTTAACGTGCCAGAGGCATGCCCCGAAAAACGACTGACATCCGCAATCGCAGTCAGTGCCTGGTTAAGGTCGACATCCTTGGCACTCAGATCGCCGCCAACAGATAGGCCGTTGCGGTTATTGGCCACGAGCCGCCCGCTTATCAAGCCGGAAAACACCGAGACCTCTTTCAGCCTGAGCACCGCACGAGAGCGTTCGATCTTCAGGGTCACCAGGGTCTTTCCCAGATCGAATTCCGGCAGTTTGACCGCTTGCGCCGTCAGGTTGATGGTTCCGTCGACAAGCCCGAGCGGTGAAACGTCAATCGGGGACTTCGACCATCCGGCTTCCTGACCCGAGCGTGCGGCACCTCCGCCGCCACCGCCTGACGACTTGGTCCCTGTCGAGGCCAGCATCGAGAAATCCAGCGTCTTTGCCCTCAGGTTTACCTTGATGTCGGGTTTACTCGCTAACATCACATCCGCGCCCCCGTTCAACTGGTTGCCGTCCAGCTTCAGAACCATCTTGCGCAAGGACAAGCGGCCATCATGGGTATAGGTCGCCTTGCCCGTGATCCGGGCGGACCGGCCCAGACCGTGGGGAATATCGACCTTGCTTTGCCCAAACGCCGCGAGCAAGCGCGCTGTGTCGCTGCTGTCCACCGACACTTGCCCTTCGGCATCGCCCTCACGCGAGAACCGGCCATCGAAACCAACCGTTCCGGCGGCGCTGCTTACGCCGAGGGTGACCGGCGAGGCGAGGCCATCATTCAATATCTGCGGGTTCGCCAGTTCAGCCGTGATCGCAAGCGGGTCGCCACCCAGAGACAGATTGGCCTCCAGATCAAGGGGCCCATCAGCCTTTGGCCAGCTGGCCGTCAGGTCTACGCCTGCCTGTTGCAGCTCGACCTTGCCGTCGCGGGTATAGATCAGTTGCGCATCTGTCAGGATAAGCTGTTCCAGCGAGAAATCCGCTGGTGCCGCGTCACCCTCCCCGCCTGATCCAGCTGAGCCCCCCGATGCGCTAGAACCTGCCGCCTGCGGTTTTGACAGATCCCAGTTCGCCTTGTCACCCTGCACATCCAGCCGCAGGGTTGGGCGTTCCGCCAGCAGTTTTTTGACCCGGATTGCACCGGTCAGCAGATCAGGGGCGGACACCCCGACCGAAAGCTGGTCGGCGCTCAACATGGGGCCGGATGTGGCCCAGGACGCGTTGGCGATGGTGACCGGCCCGGCCTCCAACCCCAGAACCGGCCAGAGTGACACTTTCACCTTGCCGTCGAACGTGACCTCGCGCCCGGTTTCGGCGCGGATCTGATCGGCGGCAATCTGTGCCAGTTTCTCGCCCGGCAGCAGCAGCAAAGTGCCGACGACAAGACCCAGCACTGCAACAACGACAAAAACGATACGAAACAACCAGCGCATGCCCTGCTCTCACCTTTTTTGGAAGGGTTTTTCGAATTATGGCAAGCGCCGCCCCGCTGCGCAACGTTTGCACGTGCGCGGCAACGCCTCTATATGCGCGAGCATGAGCACCAATCCACCTGATCTCCGCCCCGACCTCGCCCCCGCAGCCCGGATCGCCGATGCCCCCCGAACTGGCCAGCCGACCATCGGCATGGTCTCGCTCGGCTGCCCCAAAGCGCTGGTGGATAGCGAGCGCATCCTCACAAGGCTGCGCGCCGAGGGGTATGGAATCTCGCCCGACTATTCCGGGGCCGATGCGGTGATCGTTAACACCTGCGGGTTTCTCGACAGTGCAAAGGCGGAATCGCTGGATGCGATTGGCGAGGCGCTGACCGAAAACGGCAAGGTGATCGTGACCGGCTGCCTGGGGGCCGAACCGGACTATATCCGAGACCACCACCCGCGCATTCTGGCCGTGACCGGCCCACATCAATACGAACAGGTGCTGGATGCTGTGCATGGGGCGGTGCCACCCGACCCGGACCCGTTCGTGGACCTGCTACCCGCCTCGGGCGTCAAACTGACACCGCGTCATTACAGCTATCTGAAGATCTCGGAAGGTTGCAATCACAAGTGCCGCTTTTGCATCATTCCCGACATGCGCGGGCGCTTGGCCAGCCGCCCCGCCCACGCGGTACTGCGCGAGGCGGAAAAACTGGTCGACAACGGCGTGAAGGAGTTGCTGATCATCAGTCAGGACACCTCTGCCTACGGGCTGGATCGCAAATATGACGTGAACCCATGGAAAGACCGTGAGGTACGCAGCCATATTACCGATCTGGCACGCGAACTAAGCCAGTTCGATGCCTGGGTGCGGCTGCATTATGTCTACCCCTACCCTTACGTGCGCGACCTGATCCCGCTGATGGCCGAAACCGGTGGGTTGCTGCCTTATCTCGACATCCCGTTCCAGCACGCCCACCCGGATGTTCTGAAACGCATGGCCCGGCCTGCGGCGGGGGCTAAAACTCTGGACGAGATCGCCGCCTGGCGCGCGATCTGCCCGGATATCATCCTGCGATCCACATTCATCGTGGGCTATCCCGGTGAGACCGAGGCAGAGTTCCAAACCCTGCTCGACTGGATGGATGAGGCACAACTGGATCGCGTCGGTTGTTTTCAGTACGAGAATGTGGACGGTGCCCGTTCCAACAACCTGCCTGATCATGTCGCCCCCGAGCTCAAGCAGGAACGCTGGGACCGCTTTATGGAAAAAGCGCAGGCGATCTCCGAGGCCAAGCTGGCCGCCAAGGTCGGCCAGACGCTGGATGTGATCGTCGATGAGATCGACGCCGAGGCCGCCACATGCCGCACAAAGGCTGACGCGCCCGAGATAGACGGGAACCTGTTCATCGATGAAGGGTTCGAGGGGTTGAAACCTGGCGATATCGTTACGGTCGAGGTGGATGAGGCCGGGGAATACGACCTTTGGGGGCGTCTCTCGGCCTAGGGTTGCGGCCCCTTGCGGCGCCGCGTTGCCCTTAGCTAGCGGGCAGGATGACCTTGTCGATCACATGGATGACGCCGTTTTCGGCCTCGATATCCGGCGTGACGACGTTGGCGTCATTGACCATGACACCATTGTCGAGGTCGATGGTCACGGTGCCGCCCTGCACCGTTGCAGCGGACATGTCATCGGTCAGGTCTCCGGACATCACCTTACCCGGCACAACGTGATAGGTCAGAATCGCGACCAGTTGGTCCTTGTTCTCGGGCTTGAGCAGGGTCTCAACGGTGCCCTCGGGCAGCGCGGCAAAGGCTTCGTCCGTGGGGGCGAAGACGGTAAACGGGCCCGCGCCCTTGAGCGTGTCGACCAGATCGGCGGCCTGCACGGCCGCGACAAGCGTGGTGAACGAGCCAGCTCCGGCGGCGGTGTCGACGATATCCTTGGCATGACCCCCGGCAAAACCGGCAGTGGACATCACAATGGTGGTTGCGGATGCGATGGCGAGTTTGCAGAAGATGGTGGGTTCTCCTGTGGTTCAGACGCTTCGAGTGCATCACAACCGATACGGGTCCAGCCGCGCTGCGGTTCATGTCCGTGAGCCAGAAAAATCGCTTGATCCCTGAGCCGGTCGCACTAAGCCGCGCGAGTTGGAATCATCCAATCACAATGATGTGAATGCCTGCGGCCTGACTGGCCACCGCAGCACCATATCAGTGGCTGTGATCGACGACATAGGCGGCCAGTTCGGCGTCGCCATCAACCTTTTCCCACATCAGCACCCGCAGTTCATAATCCGTGCTGAGCAGACCAAAGTGATAGTCCGAATAAACCCGTAGCACCTGTGTGTCCTGATCGATCAGCGCCGACCGGATGTCAGACGAGAGTTCCGGATCATTTACATGGTATGGCGTCCACGCCGCCATATTGCTCTGAAAGAACGAGACCTGGTCTTCGACCCCGGCCGTGTCCAGAAAGTTCAGAACTTCAGTGGTGGCGACCGGCTGACCGTCGGACTGATGCTGCCTGATCGTCTCTCGGGAAAATCGTTGAAATTCGGATGAGAATGGATCCGCTGCATAAACAGATGCTGCTGTACCAAGCATCAAAGGGATGCTGCATTTTATTAACAATGAGATCATAACTACTCCTGCAACTCTTCTTAAGGTTGTCATGAGCCAATTTGTTTAAAAAGTCATGAATTCCCAACTTGAGACTTTATTTTTCTTCGATAACCGCGCTCTACCATTCCCGGCGGCCCGCGTTATCCTTGGACCAAGACATCAGCCAGCAAGGAGAGCCACATGTCAGACGCGCCCGTCGTTGCGCAAAAAGCGCCCTATCCGGTCGAGGTCACCGAAGGGAAAACCTATTTCTGGTGTGCCTGCGGCAAATCGGCAAAGCAGCCCTTTTGTGACGGGTCCCACAAGGGCAGCACGATCACGCCGGTGAAATACACCGCCGAGGCCGACAAGAAACTGTTCTTTTGCGGTTGCAAGCACTCACATAAGAAGCCTCTTTGCGACGGCAGCCATTCCAAGCTTTGACTTAGGGTTTGAGACGTTTCAGCAATTCAGTGTTCCGGCAATATCCCGGGGCGGCCCCGGCGCTGTCGTTCACAGACAGCCAGGATTCGCAATGCTCCGGGTTCGAGCAACCGGTGCAGGTAAGCACGGCATCGGCGATCTCGTCGAATTTGAGGTCCCCGCACATCGCCGATTCCTCAAGGTCGACGCCGACTGCGCGGGCCATCCGATCCACCAAAGATGCATGACGTTTCAGTACTTTCGGGCTTTGCATGATCTTCCCTTCGCGCGTTGCTGGCCAGGGACAGGCTATCGCGGCCCGCTGGCGCGAAATATGATTCAGGTCAAATGCCACATTGATCGAGATAGGCGCGCACCGCGTCCTGAACCCTGCGGAACCGGTCGCCGCCCAGCTTCTTGCCACCATACCAACGTGTCACGACGATCACGTGGTTCTGCAGCTCGGCACGTTCCATCATCCGCAGAATCACCATCGACGCGCCGCTTTCGCCGTCATCGGCTTTGAGCGCCCCGCTGGGTAGAAGCGCCGCCCAGGTGTTGTGGGTAGCTTTCGCATAGGCGCGGTCGGATTTGAGTTCCGCCAGCACCGCGTCCACCCCGGCCCGGCAGTCGACTGGTGCGCCGGATACTGCGTATTTCGATCCGCGATCAGCCAGCACAACCCCAAGCTGTGTGAGCTTTGACACTTCAGAACCCCACCTGAGCTGAAGTGCGGCGCACGATCTCGACCCGTTCCGCATTCGGCGGATGCGTGCCAAGGAAACGGTCACCGGGATCCGGCAAACGTGAGAAGAACGCGGCACCCACGATCGGGTTGTAACCGGCACGGGCGGTGATGATGGTGCCCAACTCATCCGCCTCAAGTTCGAACTCCTTGGAATAGCTGCGTGCGCCCACCACCGCGCCAATCTTCTGCGCATCCTCGACGGCGGCTTCATTGCCGCCGGTGATCGTCGCGAGTTCGGCAAAAATCGCGGCACCGGCCGCCGCGTTTTGGGCCTGCCGGTCCAAGTGCCCCTGAATATGATGTGCGGCTTCATGGCCCATCACAAAAGCCAGTTCATCGGGGTTGTGCACGGTTGCGATCATCGAGGCGGTGAAGGTGAGGACCGGGCGGCCATCCTCGTCGAGACTCTGAAAGGCATTGACCGGGGCGCGGGGGTCGGGATCGACCACGATACGGAAATCGCAGTTCACATCACGGGTCCGGCGGCGGCATTCCTCAATCGCGCGCGGGGTTACCGCACGGCTGACCTCGGTAAAGGTGCGCGCGGCCTCTTGCGGCGTATAGACCGGAGCGGACGACCCGTCCGCCGGAGGCCTGCCAGCAGTCTGGGGTGGCAACTCAAGGCAGGCCGTCAAACTGAGGGCCAGAAAAAGCACGAGGCGGCGCATAACATGGGGGCCTTTCGGTGGAACTGCTCGTGGCGGAACCTAGCCCGTCCTCCCACCGGCTGCCAGCCCTGCGAGAACACGATCTGTTTTGCTTGCAACCCACCGCCCACGTCGTCACTCTGAGCGCATGTTTACCATTGAGCACGAATTCGACGCCACGGTCATCACCTTGATGGATGAGGGCGAAACGCCGCTGCTGGAGGATGTGACCATCAACTCCTTTGCCGAATGCGTCACGCTGGAGCAGTTGGATCCCCGAACCGACCAGGTCCAGAAAATCACCCTGTCGCCCGAACAATTGCGAGATCTGGCCGCAGCCCTTGACCTGCCCGAAGGGGTCTATCAGATGCGCGAGGCCCCGCGCGGTCAGCCACCCTCATAACGAAAGGTCTTGTCCCGTGCAGTCTGGCCGCGAATCAGCGTCAGGTGGCTTGGCGCGATGCCGATGGCACGGGCCAGCAAGGCGCGCACCGCCGCATTGGCGCGCCCATCCGTAGGCGGGTCGGTCACCGTCACCCGCAACGCCCCTTCCCGGCGGATCAGACTGTTGCGCGCTGCCTTGGGCGTGACACGCAGATTGATCTCTGTGCCCGAAACCGCGAGATCCCGCAGATCGGCCAGGTCTTTGGCTTTGGGTTTTCCCATGACTCGCACTCTCTCCCGGATAGGGGAGAAGGACCAGCGAATTTCCCGGCAGATGCGGCCAAATTGCCCTTGAAACCGGACGCCAGGTGACAGAGATAGCAGGAACGGATGTAAAAAGAGTTTACATATGCCCCAGAACGATCAGACCGTCCTTGATTTCCTGCAGTCGCGCCGCTCGCGCCCGGCCAAAACGCTGGTTGCCCCGGCGCCGACCCGCGCGGCGTTGATGCCGCTGCTGACCGCCGCCGCGCGCAGCCCCGATCACGGCAAGCTGGAGCCGTGGCGCTTTGTCGTGCTGGAACAGGGCGCGATGCACCGACTTGCCGAACTTACTGCACAGCGCGGCGAAGCTCTGGGCAAATCAGCCGAGGACATCGCCAAGGGCCGCAGCCAGTTCGATCAGGGCATTCTGGCGGTGGCGGTGATCGAAGTTCAGAAACCGTCGGAAAAAATCCCCGCCATCGAACAAAGCTATTCCGCCGGTGCGGTTTGTCTTGCGCTGCTCAACGCGGCGCTGGCCTCGGGCTGGGGGGCCAACTGGCTCAGCGGGTGGCCCTCGCATGATCGCGGCTTCTGCAAGGCCGGACTGGGCCTGGCGGAGAACGAGCGCATCGCGGGTTTCATCCATATCGCCACCGAAGGCAGCAAGCCGCCGGAACGCCCGCGCCCCGATCTGGATGCGATCACCGAATGGGTGTCGCAATGATGATCCTGAATTCCTTCTTTCTGGCGCTGGGTCAGATAGGCGATCCCAGGTTTCGGGGCGTGCTATTGCGCGGGGTCGGCCTGACCATCGCCCTGCTGATCGCTGCCTGCATCGCCGCGATCTGGCTGATCAATTGGCTGTCGGGCAGCGAAATCTCACTGCCGTTCATTGGTGCCGTTCCCTGGCTGAACGATGTGCTAAATTATTCCGGCATCGTTCTGGTACTGATCCTGCCGGTGTTTCTGATGGTGCCGGTTGCCTCAGCCATCACCTCGCTGTTCCTCGATGAGGTGGCGCAAGCGGTCGAGGACCGGCACTATCCCACCCTGCCCCGGGTGTCCGCCGTTACCGTCTCCGAGGCGATCCGGGATTCGCTGAGCTTCATGGGTATCCTGATCGTCGCCAACATTCTGGCGCTGATTCTCTATGTCATCTTCACGCCACTGGCGCCCTTCATCTTCTGGGGGCTGAACGGGTTCCTTCTGGGGCGTGAGTATTTCACGCTGGCCGCCATGCGCAGGCTTGGCCGTGAGAAAGCTTATGAACTGCGCGCACGCCATACCGGCACGATCTGGCTGGCCGGAACGCTGATGGCGATCCCCTTGTCAGTGCCATTGGTGAACCTGCTGATCCCGGTTCTGGGAGCCGCGACCTTTACCCATATCTATCACGCGCTGAACGACCAGCGCGCGCGTGCCTGATCACTGAACCGGCGGCAGATTTTCGGTCCAGTCGAAATCGCTTACGCTGATGACGCCGGACAGGATTGTCCCGGCGATGATCACCCACAGGATCGCCGCCACACCGGTGGTGATCCAGGCCTTTTTCTTCAGGTGATGATGCTCCGGAGCCCCCGCATGGGTGCCCGGAACGATGTCGCCCAGATCGCCCTGGGTCTTGATGCGGATCGGAAGCACGACGAGGAAGGTCATGAACCAGATCACCGCATAAAGCACGATGCCGGATGTGATGCCCATGTCGCTGCGTCCTTTCGCGTTGGGGTTTCCCGTGTCGGGCTCAGACCTGTTCCAGTTCCACCAGACAGCCGTTGAAGTCCTTGGGATGCAGGAACAGGACCGGCTTGCCATGGGCGCCGATCTTGGGCTCGCCCGACCCCAGCACCCGCGCGCCGGTCTCTTTCAGGTGATCGCGCGCGGCAAGGATGTCCTCGACCTCATAGCAGACATGGTGAATGCCGCCAGCCGGGTTCTTTTCCAGAAACCCGTTGATCGGGCTGTCCTCGCCCATCGGATAGAGCAGTTCGATCTTGGTGTTGGGCAATTCGATGAACACCACCGTGACGCCGTGATCGGGTTCGTCCTGCGGCGCGCAGACCTTTGCGCCCAGAGCGCTGCGATACTGCTCGGACGCGGCCTCCAGGTCAGGAACGGCGATGGCTACATGGTTCAGTCGGCCAATCATGGCGGGTCTCCTCATTGCTCGGTCGGACGGTTTTGACCACGCGCGGCCCTAAAGGGCAAGAGCGGCAGGTGCGGCATTAACTCCGCATTAGCCGCCATGACCTAGCGTTGGGCGGATCTGCTGAGAGGAGTTTCACCATGGACGATTCGGATCCCTTCGCCACCGCCCATGTCACGCCCACCATCGACCGGCCGCTGCTGGGCCTGACCATTCTGGTGGTCGAGGACAGCCGCTATGCCTGCGAGGCGATGCGCCTGCTTTGCCTGCGCAGCGGGGCGCGCATCAGGCGGGCTGACAATCTGCGATCGGCGCGGAGGCATCTGCGGGTCTATCGCCCGTCCTGCCTGATCGTCGATATGGGGCTGCCGGACGGATCGGGGGCCGATCTGATCGCAGAACTGGCGTTATCCGTGCCCCGCGTGCCGGTGATTCTGGGCATCTCGGGCGATGATCAGGGCGAGGCTTTGGCCATCGCCGCCGGGGCAGACGGATTTCTTGCCAAACCGGTACATTCACTGGCCGCTTTCCAGAACGCGGTGCTGTCGCGCATGCCGACGGACAATCACTATCCGCCGCTGGTGTCGATCAGCGACGAAATGGTCGAACCCGATCGCGTTGCCTATCACGACGACATGGCCCACGCCGCCACGGTGATGACCGAAGAAGCCAATGACAAGATACTGGACTACGTGGCGCAGTTCGTGCGTGGCGTGGCCCGTAGCGTACAGGATACCGCACTGGTCGATGCGGCGGAACGGCTGGCCCGCGCCCGCGCCCGTGGCGCGCCGGTCACCAGCGACGCCGCCCGGTTGGCCGGGCTGGTTCAACAACGCTTACAGGACAGAAAGGCGATATGAGGCATGTTTGAGGTGATTCTGGCAGCACTGGCAACAATTGCACTGGGGCTATACGGACAGGTCCGCATGCGGGCACGCAACATCCGGCGCAACCGCGCACGCCAACAGGTGGGCCCGACAGTTCCGTTGAGGCTGGGCCGGGGCTGAACCGGCCTCGACCCAGCGTAGTTCAAAGGATCGGAATAAATGCGGCGGATCAACCCGGCGCGTTCAAAGAGCATCTGAGCATCTCATTCGCACCACTTGCACTGGGATTCTGGCTTTGCGCCTTGCAATCCCAGCCAATGCTGTCGGCCGAGCCGTCATAGCGATCCGCAATCACGTCAATTTTGGCAGTGCAGAGCAACAGGATCAGGATTTTGTCAAATTCCGATTTGGGCACGTTTGGGCAGGAGCGGACACCGCGCGAAATCTATCAAGGCGCGCAGTCAATAGACCTCCCAATCGTCGTCATGCGGCACGTCGCCGATCGCGGTCCAGGCCACCCGCAGGCGCGCGACGCGGGTATCGGCCCAGGTTCGAAATACGGCATCAAAACCGTGTTCGGTGACGTTCTCGGCATTCAACTCGGCCCGCACCGCCGAACTGGTATCGAAATCCCACAGCGACATGCTGAGTTGAACGGCAGGAGCAGTTCGGAATGGCTCTTGGAACTGAACCTTTGCACGGCGCTCACGCGGACCATTGCCGGTCCACATCTCACCGCCATCCTCGAAATCCGAGAACAAGCCAAGCTCGCCCTGTAGAATGCCCACTGGGTGGGTCGAAAAAATCTGCATCACGTCAACTGGATTACTGCGTCCGACGGACACTAGAGACGGATTTCGTCAATTCCAAGGAAACAAATGGCCGGCCCCAGAGGGAACCGGCCATTTTCAAGTATTGCAAAAAACCCGCATCACAAGCTCATATGTGTGCCCAGAGCTTCCATATCGGCCAGCAGCTTGGCTGCCTCGTCCACGATGGTGTGTTGGCCCTGATCGACAGCGCTTTGATGCGAGGCGCGCGCCTCAGCGATCATGTCGTCCAGATGCGCCCGGGTCACTTCGCCCACCGGGATCGCCTTTTCGGCCAGAACCGACATGGCATCCGCGTTGATCTGGGCAAACCCACCGGTCACCAGAAACTCGGCACTGCCATCGGGCCCTTCGGCCTTCAGGATACCGGGCCGCAACGTGGTAATGGTGGGGGCATGATCGGGCATTGCCGTCATGTCACCATCCGCGCCGGGGATCTGGACCGCGCTGACCGGGAACGAAGCAAGGCTCCGTTCCGGGCTGACGAGGTCGAATTGCATGGTGTTTGCCATCAGGTTTTCTCCTTAGGCGGCTTCTGCAGCCATCTTCTCGGCTTTGGCGATCACTTCGTCGATGCCACCAACCATCAGGAAGGCTGCCTCGGGCAAGTGATCGTACTCGCCGGCCACAACGGCCTTAAACGACGCGATGGTAACATCCAGAGGAACCTGAACGCCGGGCGAACCGGTGAACACCTGGGCCACGTCAAAGGGTTGCGACATAAAGCGTTCGATCTTACGGGCGCGGGCAACGGTCAGCTTGTCCTCTTCGGACAGTTCGTCCATGCCGAGGATCGCGATGATGTCCTGCAGCGACTTGTAGCGCTGAAGGATCTGCTGCACGTCGGTTGCAACGGCGTAATGCTCTTCTCCAACGATGGCCGGATCAAGCAAGCGCGAGGTCGAATCGAGCGGGTCAACCGCCGGATAGATACCTTTTTCCGAGATCGCGCGGTTCAGAACGGTGGTCGCGTCGAGGTGTGCAAACGAGGTGGCCGGCGCGGGGTCGGTCAAGTCATCTGCGGGAACATAAACGGCCTGAACCGACGTAATCGAACCGGCTTTGGTCGATGTAATCCGCTCCTGCATCGCGCCCATATCGGTCGCCAGCGTAGGCTGGTAGCCCACCGCTGAAGGAATACGACCCAGCAGAGCCGAAACCTCGGAGCCAGCCTGAGTAAAGCGGAAGATGTTGTCGACAAAAAACAGAACATCGGTGCCGGTTGCGTCACGGAACTGTTCCGCCAGGGTCAGACCCGACAGGGCGACCCGCATACGCGCACCCGGAGGCTCGTTCATCTGGCCATAGACCAGTGCGATTTTTGAATCTTCAAGCTTATCAGGAACGATAACACCGGATTCAATCATCTCGTGGTACAGGTCATTCCCTTCACGGGTCCGTTCTCCAACACCCGCGAACACGGACACGCCCGAGTGCACCTTGGCAATGTTGTTGATCAGTTCCATGATCAGAACGGTCTTGCCAACGCCAGCGCCGCCGAACAGACCAATCTTGCCACCTTTTGCATAAGGGGCCAGCAAGTCAACAACCTTGATGCCAGTGACCAATACTTCGGATTCAGTTGCCTGATCCGAGAACTCGGGGGCTTCTTGGTGAATGGCGCGGGTTTCAGTGGTTTCGACAGGTCCCTTTTCGTCGATGGGCTCACCCACAACATTCAGAATACGACCCAGCGTGGCGTTGCCGACCGGAACCGCGATCGGTGCGCCGGTGTCTGTCACGGGCGCACCGCGGACCAGACCTTCGGTTGCGTCCATTGCGATGGTCCGCACAGTGTTTTCGCCTAGGTGCTGTGCAACTTCCAGAATCAGCTTCTTGTCGTTGTTGGTTGTTTCCAGCGCGTTCAGAATTTCAGGCAGTGCGTCATCGAACTGCACGTCGACGACGGCCCCGATGATCTGAGTGACTTTGCCTTTTGCATTCGCCATGTTTCGTCTCCGGTTTGTCTCTACAGCGCTTCGGCGCCGGAAATGATTTCAATCAACTCGTTGGTGATCACGGCCTGACGCGAGCGGTTGAACTGGATGGTCAGCTTGTCGATCATCTCGCCCGCGTTGCGGGTTGCGTTGTCCATCGCGCTCATCCGGGCACCCTGTTCCGAGGCCCCGTTTTCAAGCAGGCCCGAGAAGATCGCGGTTGCGACCCCTTTTGGCAGCAGGTCGGCCAGGATGGCCTCTTCGCTGGGCTCGTAATCATAGAGCGTGCCGCTGTCATCCCCTTCGACCTCGTCAAAGGCGGCGGGGATGATCTGTTGCACAGTCGGGATCTGGGTCACCACGTTCTGGAACTTGGCGAAGAAGATCGTCGCCACGTCGAACTCGCCCGCATCAAAGCGGCCCAGAATGTCGCGCGCGATATCCTGCGCATTGGTATATCCAAGGCGCTTTACTTCGCTCAGATCCACGTGGCCGACAAAGAATTCGCCGAGATCACGCTTGAGCGCGTCGCGGCCTTTCTTGCCGACAGTCAAAACCTTGACGGTTTTGCCTTTACCGCGCAGTTCCTCTGCCTTCACACGGGCCAGCTTGGCGATGCTCGAATTGAAGCCGCCGCAGAGCCCGCGTTCAGCGGTCATAACGACCAGCAGATGCACATCGTCCTTGCCGGTACCGCGCAACAGCATCGGCGCGCTGTCGCTGCCGCCGACCGAGACCGCCAGCCCCGCCATTACGGTGTTGAACCGTTCGGCATAGGGACGCGAGGACTCGGCCGCTTCCTGAGCGCGGCGCAGTTTTGCAGCCGCGACCATCTGCATGGCCTTGGTGATCTTGCGGGTCGATTTGACCGACTCGATCCTGTTTTTTAGGTCCTTAAGACTTGGCATTGCCGCCTCTCCTTAAGCGAAGGTTGCGGCGTATTCGTCCAGCGCAGCCTTGATCTTGTCGGACGCATCACCCTTGATCTTGGGATCTTCGGTGGTGATCCAGTCCAACAAATCGGCGTGCTTGCCACGCAGATGCGCCAGCAGACCGGCCTCGTACCGGCCAACTTCCGTTACGTCGATCTTGTCGAGGTAGCCGTTGGTGCCCGCGAAGATGACGCATACGATTTCCGCGTTGGTCAGCGGCGAATACTGCGGCTGTTTCATCAGTTCGGTCAGGCGCGCACCCCGGTTCAGCAGCTGTTGGGTTGCGGCGTCGAGGTCAGAGCCGAACTGCGCAAAGGCCGCCATTTCGCGGTACTGAGCCAGTTCCAGTTTCACCGGACCGGCAACCGATTTCATCGAGTTGGTCTGAGCCGAGGAGCCCACACGCGACACCGACAGACCGGTGTTCACAGCAGGACGGATGCCCTGATAGAACAGCTCGGTTTCCAGGAAGATCTGGCCGTCGGTGATCGAGATCACGTTGGTCGGAATAAAGGCCGACACGTCGCCACCTTGGGTTTCGATAACCGGCAGTGCGGTCAGCGAACCGGCACCGAAATCTTCGTTCAGCTTCGCCGAACGCTCCAGCAGGCGGGAGTGCAGGTAGAAAACGTCACCCGGATAGGCTTCGCGTCCCGGCGGGCGGCGCAGCAGCAACGACATCTGACGATAGGACACGGCCTGTTTGGAGAGGTCATCATAGATGATCAGCGCATGGCGACCATTGTCACGGAAGAACTCGGCCATCGCGGTTGCGGCGTAAGGTGCCAGGAACTGCATCGGCGCCGGGTCGGACGCGGTTGCGGCAACCACGATCGAATAGTCGATGGCCCCGGATTCTTCCAGACGCTTAACCAGCTGTGCCACGGTCGAACGTTTCTGGCCGACGGCGACATAGACGCAGTAAAGCTTCTTGCTCTCGTCATCGCCTGCGGCTTCGTTCACCGATTTCTGGTTCAGGATGGTGTCCAGCGCCACGGCGGTCTTGCCGGTCTGGCGGTCACCAATGATCAGTTCCCGCTGGCCGCGGCCAATCGGGATCATCGCGTCGACCGATTTCAGGCCGGTCGACATCGGTTCGTGCACCGATTTACGCGGGATGATGCCCGGCGCCTTGACGTCGGCCACGCCACGCTCGGTCGCGTTGATCGGGCCCTTGCCGTCAATCGGGTTGCCCAGACCGTCCACAACACGGCCCAGCAGTTCGTTCCCGATCGGAACGTCCACGATCGCGTTGGTGCGCTTGACGGTGTCGCCTTCTTTGATGTCCCGGTCGGAGCCGAAGATCACGACGCCGACGTTGTCGCTTTCCAGGTTCAGCGCCATGCCCATGATGCCGCCGGGAAACTCGACCATCTCACCGGCCTGCACGTTGTCGAGGCCATAGACGCGGGCAATCCCGTCACCGACACTCAGCACGCGACCGATCTCGGCCACTTCTGCTTCCTGACCAAAATTCTGGATCTGGTCCTTCAGGATTGCAGAAATCTCTGCAGCTTGGATACCCATCTATCCGACCTCTTTCATTGCATTCTGTAGGGAGTTGAGCTTGGAGCGGATCGAGCTGTCGATCATCTTCGAGCCCACTTTGACGACAAGACCGCCAATGAGGCTTTCATCGACGGTCGCGTTGATACTTATGGTTTTGCCCACCTGCTCACCGAGCGTCGCGGACAGCTTTTCCATCTGGGTCTTGGTCAGCGCCTTGGCCGACGCCACCTCAGCGGTCACTTCGCCACGCTCGTCGGCCAGCGCCGTGCGCAGCGCCGCGATCAGTTGCGGCACGACGAACAGGCGGCGCTTCTGCGCCATCAGGCCCAACGCGTTGCCCAGCACCGGGTCCAGGTTCATCTTTTTGGCAATTGCGCCAATGGCCGCAGCCTGATCAGCCCGCGAGACCAGCGGCGAGTGGATCAGGTCGCGCAGATCGGCACTGGCGTCCAAGGCTTCGGCCAAATCGGTGACGCCTGTCTCCAGGCCGTCAAGGTTCTTGTTCTCTTTCGCGATCTCGAAGATCGCGGTGGCGTAACGCTCGGCGATGCCGGCGGAAATCGAAGCTGGTTCGGACACGTCCACCCTTCCGCTACTTGGCCCCGAATTCGTGCAAAACAGCCAAACCGGGGGTGTGATAAAACCCCGCCAGGACGGCAGGGCATCAAAATCACCGGGGATGTAGCAGAGCGTTCACAACGTCGCAATACAGTATAACTGCGGCGCACTTATCCTCAAATCATTTGTTTTCAGAGGGTTAGGTGAAAGTGTGACGCTTTGCCCTCACTGTCTGCCTGAAAAATGTTACGAGATTGCAAGTTTTCGCGATTCCTACCGCATGTTTATTCGCCTGGAAGGGCGCAGAATGATACCTGTCTTTGCGATCAAGCTGGCTTGAGCAGCCCATCCAAAGCCTTAATGGGACGCTTCTGCTCGGGCCGAACGACGCGCCCGCTGGGCGGTTGTATGCGTTTGCTGGCCTCGACCATGAAAACGCCACCCGCCATGATCGTCGGCAAGCGTGTTCCGGTTTTTTCGATGAGCGCCCCGGATTTCAGCCAGAACCGCCGGAAGGATGGCGGTTGGTACAGCGCCGAGCAGTGCGCGTCGGGCAGAAAGTGATGCTCTTTCAGTTGTGCTTCCAACTGGCCCAATGTGTAGGGCCGCCCGAATCCAAAGGGTGTCTTGTCTGACCGCGACCACAGCCCGGCGCGATTGGGCACGATAAACATCGCCTTGCCGCCCGGGCCCAGCGCACGCCAGCATTCGTCCAACACGTTGCTGGGTCGTTCCGAGGTTTCCAGCCCGTGCATCACCACCAGCTTGTCCACATGGCCGGTCTCGACCGGCCACATGGTTTCTTCGGACAAGACCGACACATTGGGCATTCCGGCAGGCCAGGGCATCACGCCCTGCGGTCCGGGCATCAGCCCGATCACCCGGCGCGCCTCCTTCAGATAAGGGCGCAACAGCGGTACCGCAAAGCCGAACCCGGCCACAGTCTGACCATGCGCCTCAGGCCACAGCTCCAGCAGCCGCCCGCGAATGGCCGCCTGCGCCGCCCGCCCCAGCGTGCTGCGGTAGTAGAAATTCCTCAGATCCTGGACGTCCAGATGCATTGCAGGCGCTCGCTTGATCGGCTTAGCTTGGCGCAGTCTAGCAATGAAAGGGCAAAAGGCCATGCCTCTTGAGATCGTCACAATCCCCTGCCTCAGCGACAATTATGCCTTTTTGATCCATGCGCCGGGCAGCGGGCTGACCGCGCTTGTGGACGCGCCCGAGGCCACCGCCATCGAGGCCGAGCTTGACCGCCGCAGCTGGGCGCTGGATCAGATCTGGCTGACCCATCACCACTGGGACCACGTGGACGGGGTCGAGGCGCTGCGTGCGCGCTACGGTGCCACCGTGGTGGGCGCGGCAGCGGATGCGCAGCGCCTGCCCAAACTCGATCTGGAGGTGCGCGAAGGCAGTGTCTTTTCCATGTCGCGTGAGGATGTGCAGGTGATCGATGTGCCCGGCCACACCGTTGGGCATATCGCCTATTATATGCCACAAAGCCATGCGCTGTTCACTGCCGACAGCCTGATGGCACTGGGATGCGGGCGGTTGTTCGAAGGAACGCCCGAACAGATGTGGACCTCGCTGTGCAAGCTGGCGTCGTTGCCGGATGACACCATCGTTTACTCCGGCCATGAATACACGCAGGCCAATGGTCGTTTCGCGGAAACAATCGAGCCTGAAAATGCGGCATTGAAAAAACGCATCGCGGATATAGCTGAGGCAAGATCGGCCGGGCGGCCCACCGTCCCCTCCGAATTGGCCTTGGAAAAGGCCACAAACCCCTTCCTGCGGGCCAAGGAACCGGAAATTCAGGCGAATCTGCGGATGAGCGGCAAGGCACCGGTTGACGTGTTTGCGGAAATCCGGGCCCGCAAGGACAGATTCTGACGCGCGTTTTCCCGACTTCACCGCATCAGTCACATTAAATGTGAGGATGATTTAGCAAAAAACCCTTGAAGCCGCCGCATGTTCAACCAAACTCTAATAATATGAGGACATGGTTGGTCTGGGGGGACCAACACCAAATCCGCCCCCTGCCAACCCCAGTATAGAGGAGCACGCCGGTGCCTTCATTCTCGAGCACACTAGAACAAGCCATCCACGCGGCTCTTGCAGCTGCGAATGAACGGCGCCACGAATTCGCAACGCTCGAGCACCTGCTTCTGGCACTGCTCGACGAACCCGACGCGGTGCGGGTGATGAAAGCCTGCAGTGTCGATCTGGATGAGTTGCGCGGAACCCTGGTCGAATTTATCGACGAAGACCTGTCAAACCTGGTAACCGATATCGACGGGTCCGAGGCGGTGCCGACCGCAGCGTTCCAGCGGGTTATCCAGCGTGCCGCGATCCATGTGCAAAGCTCTGGCCGGACCGAAGTGACCGGCGCCAATGTCCTGGTCGCCATCTTTGCCGAACGCGAAAGCAACGCGGCCTATTTCCTGCAAGAACAGGATATGACCCGCTATGACGCGGTGAACTTCATCGCTCATGGCGTGGCCAAGGACCCCGAATATGGCGAAAACCGCCCGGTCTCAGGCTCTGATGAGGCCGAGGAAGAGACCCAGACGACAGCAAGCGAACCGGAACAGAAGGAAAGCGCGTTGTCGAAATACTGCGTCGACCTGAACGCCAAAGCGCGTGACGGCGATGTCGATCCGCTGATCGGTCGTGACCTTGAGGTGGAGCGCTGCATTCAGGTGCTGTGCCGCCGCCGCAAGAACAATCCGCTGCTGGTGGGCGACCCCGGAGTTGGCAAGACCGCCATCGCGGAAGGTCTGGCGCGCAAGATCGTTAATGGCAACACACCCGAGATTCTGTCGGGCACCACGATCTATTCGCTCGACATGGGCGCGTTGCTTGCGGGCACCCGGTATCGTGGCGATTTCGAGGAACGGCTCAAGGCCGTCGTCTCGGAACTGGAGAACCACCCCGACGCAGTGCTGTTCATTGACGAGATCCACACGGTGATCGGTGCCGGTGCCACTTCGGGCGGCGCGATGGATGCCTCGAACCTGCTCAAACCCGCCTTGCAGGGCGGCAAGCTACGCACCATGGGCTCGACCACCTACAAGGAATTCCGCCAGCATTTCGAAAAGGACCGTGCTCTGTCGCGCCGGTTTCAAAAGATCGATGTGAACGAACCCACGGTCGAAGACAGCATCAAGATCCTGCGCGGCCTGAAACCATATTTCGAAGAACATCACGACATCAAATACACCGCCGACGCGATCAAGTCTGCGGTCGAGCTGGCGGCGCGCTACATCACCGACCGCAAACTGCCCGACAAGGCCATCGACGTGATTGACGAGGCTGGCGCAGCCCAGCATCTGGTGGTGGAAAGCAAGCGCCGCAAGACTATCGGCGTGAAAGAGATCGAGGCCGTGGTCGCCAAGATCGCCCGCATCCCGCCAAAAAACGTCACCAAAGACGATGCCGAGGTTCTCAAGGACCTCGAAGCCTCGCTCAAGCGCGTGGTGTTCGGACAGGACAAGGCCATCGACGCACTCTCCAGCGCGATCAAGCTGGCCCGCGCGGGCCTGCGCGAGCCTGAAAAGCCCATCGGCAACTACCTGTTTGCCGGTCCCACCGGTGTCGGCAAGACCGAGGTGGCGAAACAGCTGGCCGATACGCTGGGGGTCGAACTGCTGCGTTTCGATATGTCGGAATACATGGAGAAACACGCGGTCAGCCGCCTGATCGGTGCGCCTCCGGGCTATGTCGGATTTGACCAGGGCGGCATGCTGACTGATGGCGTCGACCAACACCCGCATTGCGTGCTGCTGCTGGACGAGATCGAAAAGGCGCATCCGGATGTGTTCAACATCCTGCTGCAGGTGATGGATCATGGCGAGTTGACCGACCACAATGGCCGGACGGTGAATTTCCGTAACGTTGTCCTGATCATGACCTCGAATGCCGGGGCGCAGGAACAGGCCAAGGAAGCCATTGGCTTTGGTCGTGACCGTCGCGAAGGCGAGGACACCGCTGCGATCGAGCGGATGTTCACGCCGGAGTTCCGTAATCGCCTGGACGCGGTGATCTCGTTCGCGCCGTTGCCGAAAGAGGTTATCCTGCAGGTGGTCGAGAAATTTGTCCTCCAGCTTGAGGCGCAGCTGCTGGATCGCAACGTGACCATCGAACTGACCCGACCGGCCGCCGAATGGCTGGCTGACAAAGGCTACGACGACAAGATGGGCGCCCGCCCGCTGGGCCGCGTCATTCAGGAGCACATCAAGAAACCGCTGGCCGAAGAGCTGCTGTTCGGCAAACTCGCCAAGGGCGGGGTGGTGAAGGTCGCTATAAAGAACGGCGAGTTGGATCTGCAGATCAACGGCCCGCGCCAGCCGCGCATTCCGGGCGACAAGCCTCCGCTGCTGACCGCGGATTGATGTACGGGCGACTGCTCGCAACACTTGCGCTCGCTGCCGGTCCGGCGGCGAGCGATCCGGTCCTGAGCTTCCCGGTTGACTGCAATCTGGGTGAAACCTGCTATATCCAGCAATTCGTTGACCGTGATCCCGGCGCCGGTGCCCGGGATTTCATGTGTGGCGCGCTGTCTTACGACGGCCACAAAGGCACCGATTTCGCACTACCCACTTTACGCGCCATGCAGCAGGGCGTGGATGTACGCGCCGCCGCCCCAGGTATCGTGCAGGGCACCCGCAATTCAATGCCCGACCAGCTTTATTCCAATGACACGACCGCGCAGGTCGACGGGCGCGAATGCGGCAATGGCGTGGTGCTGAAACATCCCGATGGCTGGGAAACCCAGTATTGCCATCTGCGTCAGGGGTCGGTCCGCGTCAGCTCCGGCGAGATCGTCGATGCTGGTACCGTGCTGGGTCAGATCGGGCTGAGTGGTAAGACCCAATTCCCGCACCTGCACCTTTCGGTGCGCAAGGGCGGACAGGTGATTGACCCTTTTGACACCTCCGACCGGGCACAGTGTGGACAAACCGGTGCAAGCCTCTGGGCCGACACGCCAGATTATATCCCGGGTGCGCTGATGGATGTGGGCTTCGCCCCGCAGGTTCCCGAATTCATCGATGTTCTCGCGGGCGACGCCGCGCAGCAGGTGCTGCCCGAGCAAAGCTCCGGCCTGGTCTTGTACGGCCTCGCCTATGGTGGACTGAAAGGCGATGTACTGCGGATCGAAATCATCGGCCCGGACGGACCTTTCGGCGGGCAACAGGTCGCATTGGAGCGCAACCGCGCGCGATTCTTTAGGGCTTACGGCAAACGTTTGACCGCTGATCGCTGGCCGTCCGGCACCTATACCGGCACGGTGAGCCTGCTGCGGAATGGGCAGGTGATCAGCCGGAAATCGACGACGGCGACCGTCCAGTAACCATCGCCTTTCACTTCTCGGTCAGTTTCAATTCGATCCTCCGGTTCTGCGCGCGGGCTTCATCGGTATCCGCTGTATCGAGCGGCTGGAATTCACCAAATCCGTTCGCCGCCAGCCGGTTGGGCGCGATCCCCAGCGCGTTCACCATATAACGAACAACCGACAGTGCCCTGCCCTGGCTGAGCTCCCAATTGTCGCGATAACGCCCGGTGCCGCCAAGCGGCGTGTCGTCGGTATGGCCATCGACCCGGATCACCCAGTTGATCTCGGGCGGGATATCGCGTGCGATGCCACGCAGGATCTCGGCGATCTTGGCGATCTCGAACCGCCCCTCGGGTGACAATGTCGCCGAACCGGGCGCAAACAAAACCTCGGAGGAAAAGACAAAGCGGTCGCCCTCGATCCGCACGCCTTCCTGCTGACCCAGCACATCGCGCAGCCGTCCGAAAAACTCTGACCGGTAGCGTTCCAGATCCTTGGCTTGCGCCTGCAGGTCCTCGGCCTCCGCTTCCAGCCGCTTGCGTTCTGCTTCTTCCAAGAGGCGCCGCCGCCGCTCTTCGGATGCGGCACGGGCCAGCGCGGTGTTGAGGTCCTGACCCAGCGACTGCAACTGCACCTGTGCCGCCTCATCGCGCGCCTTGTAATCGTCCAGCAGCGCCTGCAACCCGCCCAACTGGCTGCGCAGCGCCGCTATCTGCTGGTTCAGCAGCGCCGTCTGGCGCTGCGCCTCGGCCGAGACCTCCTGCTCTGCCGCGAGCAAGGCGCGGGCCTGCGCCAGCAGCGCGGCGCGGGTATCGGCCTCATCGGCCTTGGATCGGGCAGCCTCCAGATCGCCCTTCAGCGCATTCCTGGCCGCATCCGCTGCCGCCAGCAGCGTCAGCGTCTCTTCGGCCTCCTTGCGCTGCGCCTCAAGCGCCAGCGTCATTGCGGTCAGTTCAGTATCGGCATTGCGCAGCCGCGCCCGCAGCGCTTCGGCT
This sequence comes from Ruegeria hyattellae, assembly GCF_041537925.1. Taxonomy (NCBI): domain Bacteria; kingdom Pseudomonadati; phylum Pseudomonadota; class Alphaproteobacteria; order Rhodobacterales; family Roseobacteraceae; genus Ruegeria; species Ruegeria hyattellae. Next base: position 115,817 of record NZ_JBGOSH010000008.1, read on the forward strand.
GCGGCAGCTTCGGCCAGCCGCGCCGCCTCTTCCGCGTCAATCTGGCTCTGCAGCGCTGCGATCTGCTCACTGCTTTCCGTGCTTTTGCTTTGCAGATCGGCCACCAGCGCCTCAAGCGCTTCACGGCGCGCAGCAGCAAGGCGGGCCGCCTCGACCTGCGCATCGACCTCGTTGCGCGATTGCGCCAGCGCAATGTTGAGTGCCTCTTGTTCCGAGAGCAATTGCTCCTGCAGGGCCGCGAGATTGTCCACATTGGCCAGGGCCGCATCGCGATCGGCGATCAGTGCCGCAACCTGTACCTCAAACGCGGTGATCTGTGTCTGCGCCTCGGTCAGGGCGGCATCCTGCCGATCCCGTTCCGCCGTCAGGGTTGCGATCAGGGTCTGCGCCTGCGTCAGACTGCCCTGCGCCTCGGACAGCGTGGCGTTCAGCGCACCCACCCGTTGCCGCAACTGATCGTTTTCCTGTTCTTCCAGCCCTAACGCCTGGGCCAGCGCCGAGACCTCATTCGACAGCGCGTCCAACTCGCTTTCCTGCCCCGAAATCGTTTCGCGCAGCACGAATTGCACCACCATGAAGATGGTCAGCACAAAGGTCAGCACCATCAGCAGCCCGGTCATCGCGTCAACGAATCCGGGCCAGACCGAGCCCTGGAACCGTTGACCTGTGCGCCGGGACAGAGCCATGGGTCAATCCTCGTCCACGATGGGCGTGTCGCTGCGGCGAGTCAGCGCCGTGACGAGCGTGTCGATATCCCTGCGCAGCTCGGCCATGCTTTCCTGCCGTCCGGCCGAAATCTCTTCGAGGATGCGCAGCATTTGCACATCGATCGAGCGCAGCCGCATCCGGCTTTCGGCATCAAATCCGTCGCTGTATTCATGGCTGCGCAGCAGTTCCACATGCGCTTCCTGATTGGCGGCAAGACGTTCCAGCGCGCGGGTGACACCGTCTGCATCGGATTGGCGCTGGTTCATCTGGGCAATCGTGTTGACCAGATCGCCCATCTTTCCCGCAAGCGCTGCACGGTCCTGTTCGGAGCTTTCGAACATCACCCGCAGCCCATCCATCTGCTCGGTCATCGCCTCCATCACGCCATCCATGACGCCCGCATCGGACCCGCCATCATCGCCGGATGAGAACCCGACCCGGGTGATGGTCGACAGCCATTCCTCCAACTCGCGATAGAACCGGTTCTGGCCGTGGCTGGCAAAAAGCTCCAGCAAGCCGACGATCAGCGACCCGGCAAGACCCAACAGGGATGACCCAAAGGCAACGCCCATACCCTGTAGCTGCGTTTCCAGACCAACCATCAGCCGGTTGAACACCGCCAGCCCCTCTTCACCCTCTTGGGGATTGAGGCTGCGGATGGTGTCGACAATGGCAGGAACCGTCGTGGCAAGACCAAAGAAGGTGCCCAACAATCCCAGGTAAATCAGCACATTGGTGATGTATCGGGTGATCTCACGTTCTTCTTCGATCCGCTCGGCCACCGAATCAAGGATCGAGCGGGTCGAGGTAGAGCTGATCTGCATCCGCGCACTGCGCGCGCTGAGCAGCGTGGCCAGCGGCGCCAGAAGCTGCGGCGCGGGAATGCCCTCGCGTTCAAACCCGCCGACAAAACCATCGATCCAGCGCACCGATCCGATCAGCTGGAAGACCTGCCAGAAACAGGCCAGAACGCCGATGACAAAGACCAGTAGGATAAAGCCGTTCAGATACGGGTTCGCTTGAAACACCGAGGCGACGCGCGGCAGCGCCACGAAGACGCCGAACCCCGACAGGCCAATTACGACCAGCATCATGATGATCTGCCGGAAGGGGCGCGAGAATTGCGGTCTCGCCTCGAAACGTGCCTGCGCCATGCGCGTGTCCTGATTTTCTGCTCTGGCTTGAACCTACCGAAAAGCCACCCGCAAGGCCAAGGCTTTATGCGGTCAAGGCGCGGACACGCGTGGTCAGCCAGTCCAGATCAGGGTCGCTCAGCCCGATCTCGGCCAAATGTTGCGCCGTATTGTAGAGATAGTCGGTATTCGGCCCGCGCCCGCCCGCTGCGCGGGCAATGATATGGGCCTGGTCCTCAAGCGCGAGGCCGCCGCAATATTGCACATGATGGGGGTCGATCACATAGGTGACAGCGGTGACCTGCTCGCCGCTTGCCAGTTCAACCTCCAGAATCCGTTCCAGATAGGCAGACGAGATCAATTCGCGTTCGCGCAGCTCGGCCAGCGTCTGGTCCTCGTGCCCCGCCTGCACTGACAGGGCAAGGCCCTGGCAATGGGCCCCAGCAACCTCGTCCAGCGCCAAAACCAGCCCCGGCTTTTCTTCGGTACCCCGGTGGTGAATGGAACTCATGCAGAAAGATCGCGCATAGCCATGCAACGTCGCAACCGCGCTCCGGTCCACCGGAAAGCCGGGGTTCCACAAAAGCGAGCCATAGCCGAATACCCACATCGTCATCGCACTGGTCCTTGCCTGTTTCGCCCTATAAATACCAAATCAAAGCCGGTAAAAAGGGGCCAATCGAGCATGCGCCGTTTGCTGAAACTCGCCATTCTGGTGATCGTGCTGTGGTCAGGCTATTGGTTTGCCGCCGCCTACGGGCTGCGCAGCAGCATTGCGGCGTGGTTTGCCGCACAAGAGGCACGTGGCTGGCAGGCCGATTACGCCGCGATCTCGACCGCTGGTTACCCGCTGCGCCACCGGACCACGCTGACCAGCCCGGCCTTGGCCGACCCGCGTACCGGGACCGCCTGGCAGGCCGACCGGATCGCGCTGGACAGCCCCGCGATCTGGCCCGGGCGGCAGACCCTGCGCTTTGCCGACACGCCGCAGCGCCTGTCCTATTTCGACCAAACCGTCGTAGTGACAGCGCAGGACATGACCGCCGACCTGCATCTGCATCCCGGTATCCGGCTCGAATTGCGGCGCATGTCCCTGACTTCGGGTGGCTGGAGCATCGATACCGCGGACGGCACGGTTCTCGAGGCCGACACGCTGTCCCTTGCCATGGCGCAGGAGGGTCAATCCGACAGCTACACGTTCGGGGTCACCGCCGAGGGGTTTTCCCCCGGAAACACCCTGCGGCGCTTGCTGCACTCTGACAGCGCCCTGCCCCGCAGCTTCGAGGCGCTTGAGCTTGATATGGTGGTCCGCTTTGACAAGCCCTGGGACCGCAGCGCGCTAGAGGAGCGCCGCCCGCAGCCGCAGATGATCGACCTACGCCTGGCCGAGATGCGCTGGGGTGAATTGCGGCTTTTCGCGACCGGAGAGCTGGATGTCGACCCGCAGGGCATCCCCACCGGAGAGATCGCGCTCAAGGCGGAAAACTGGCAGGAAATGCTGGCCATGGCGCAGGCGGCAGGCGCCATTCCCGAACAGGCGGTCGGCCCAACAAGCCGCGTTCTGGGCATGCTGGCGGGGCTAGGCGGCAACCGCAGTTCACTGGACGTGCAGCTGAATTTCCGCGACGGGTTCGTCGCACTTGGCCCGATCCCACTGGGACCGGCACCCCGGCTGATCCTGCGCTGAAGACGCCCTTGCCCGTTCACAGGTTGTTAGGCTTGATCGCAATCTGGCTGACATAGGACATGAAGCCAAAGAACTTGTCGGCCTCAACCCGCCGCCGTGCCTCTTGCTTCAGCGCGTCGGCCGTTTCCGGGAACAGTAGGCCGGTTTCCACCATCCGATCCGCACCTCTTTCAATCACGGTCATGAAATAGGCGGCCTCGCCTTCCGCGACATAGCCGTGTCCCTGCCGTGACCCGAGCGCAAATCCCGCCCCCGTCAGCATCTCGGTGATCTGGCGCATGATCCACAGATTCGTCACGTTCTGGTTGATCATGAAACGGATGATCTGATCCAGCGGGTCAAAATCCGAGATCTGGGCTGTGGCGGTATCGTAATCCCCGTCACAGATCACCAGCGTTCCCCCGGGTTTTAGTACCCGAAACGCTTCGGTAACGGCCTCTTGCGGCTCGGGAACATGGCACAGCAATGTATGCATCAGGACAAGGTCAACCGAAGCGTCCCGCAACTCGGTCCGCTTGGCGTCACCTGTTTCAAAACTTAACCGGGGATCACCTGAAAAATGGGATTGCGCCCGCGCCACCATCACCGGCGACGGCTCGATACCAAGCGCCCGCGCGGCCCCGGCCATGGAAACCAGATCACGTGTCACATGACCGGTTCCCGAACCAAACTCGACAGCGAACGCACCTGCGTGCAGTGAAAGCCCGCTCAAATAGGCACGCCGGATCTCGATCTGGGCAGGCTCCAGACAGCGCGCCTCCATCGCGTCTGCGATCTGGGCTTGGGTGCTCTGGTTCTGTGCTGCAAGGTTTGAATAGGGGTCTGACATGGTGCGGCATCCAATGTTGAAGCTGGGCGCAGCATATCAGATTTTCTCAAAGACCTCTCATCCACCACAGTTTACGCGCAGCGGGCAAACGAAGAAGGGCCGCGCAATCCGCGCAGCCCTTCCAAATTCCGTGAATCTGGCGAAGATCAGTTCTTCGCGTAGAATTCCACGACCAGGTTCGGTTCCATCACCACCGGATAGGGCACATCGCCCAGCCCAGGTGCGCGCACGAACGTGGCAGTCATTTTCGAATGATCGACATCGATGTAATCGGGCACGTCACGCTCGGCCAGGCCAGCGGCTTCCAGCACGATAGCCAGTTGCTTGGATTTGTCGCGCACTTCGATCACGTCGCCTTCCTTGACCCGGTAGGACGGGATGTTGACGCGCTTGCCGTTCACCTTCACGTGGCCGTGGTTCACGAATTGACGGGCAGCAAAGACGGTCGGCACGAACTTGGCGCGATAGACGACGGCGTCCAGGCGGCGCTCCAGCAGGCCGATCAGGTTTTCGCCGGTATCGCCGGTCACACGCACAGCATCGGCATAGATGCGGCGGAACTGCTTTTCGGTCAGATCGCCGTAGTAGCCCTTGAGCTTCTGCTTGGCGCGCAGCTGGATACCGAAATCGCTGAGCTTGCCCTTGCGGCGCTGACCGTGCTGGCCGGGGCCGTATTCGCGGCGGTTGACGGGGGATTTGGGACGGCCCCAAATGTTTTCGCCCATGCGGCGGTCGATTTTGTGCTTGGCAGACGTGCGTTTGGTCACGGCTGATCTCCTTCTTTAGGTCGAGGTCCGGATGGACCACTATGAAGGGCGTTGTCCTCTTGGGTCTGACCCCATGACAGGCATCCCCTTGCGGGGGCCACCAACACCAATGAATCCGCGCTTATAGAGATGCCGTGGGGCGAGTCAACCGTGTTTTTGCACCAGCCGGCGCGCGGTAGGTCAGAGCAGCAGGCCGGTTTGGCCGCCCATGTCCAACCCCGGGAACACCGTGCGTTCCAGCGTGGATCGGTCCAGCCCCGCAACACCCTGCAATACGCCCGCGACATAGGCCCTGAGATCGGCGGTTGGCATCAGGTCGCGCCGGTCGAGCAACGCGCTTTCCTGCAGGCCCGGCCAGTCGCCCAGCACCTGACCGCCCCGCACCGCGCCACCGGCAAAAAGCAGCGCGCCGCCAGTGCCATGATCGGTGCCACCGGTACCGTTCTGACGCACGGTGCGGCCGAACTCGGTCATGGCCAGCACCACGGTCTTGCCCCAGACCGGCGCGCCCAGCTCACGCTTGAGCGTCAGGATGGTCTGCGACAGTCGCTTCAGCGCCCGGGTCAGCCCTTTGGTCTGCGCCCGGTGAGTGTCCCAGCCATTGAGCGAAAAGCCGACGACCCGCGCTTCGCCGCGTAGCTGCTCTGCGGCATAGTTGGCGATGTTCACATGCTCGGACACTCGGCTGCGATGTCCTTTGGCAGGTCCATCGGCACCGGCCTCACCCTCCTGTCCGTCCCCCATCAGCGCCATGGCCTGTGCATAGGCCCCATGGAACAACGGGTCTTCGGCCATCATCTGTTCGGCAAGCAGGGCAGCCTGCGGGCTGAGTAACAGGGCCGTATCGGGGTACCAGTCGGTCACCGAGGTGTCTCCTGCCAGCAGCTTCATCTCGCCATGACCCAGCGCGAAACCGGTGCGCGCCGACACGCCCGGCACCTGCCCCATAGCCCGATTCAGCCAACCGCCTGCCACATCGCCCAGCCCCATGCTGCCCGCTTCCAGCAGGTCCTGGCCGTCGAAATGGCTGCGCTTGTCGCGATACGGCGTGGCAACCGCCTGCACTGCACCGAGTTCGCCGGCCCGCCAGAGCGGCAGCAGCGGTTGCAGCGCCGGATGCAGCGCATAGAACCCGTCCAGATCAATCACAGGATCTTCCGGTCGCAAAAGTCTCTTCCGCGCGCCGGCATAATCGGGGTCACCATGGGGGCGCACCACGTCCAGCGCGTCCATGCCGCCGCGCAGGATGATCACCACCAGCCTTGTGTCCCAGGGGGCGGCGGCAAAGCTGACGCGGGTCAGCAGAGGGCTGGCCGCTGCCGAGCAACCGACAAGGGTCGATCGGGTCAGAAAGCCGCGTCGTGTCAGATCAGGTATCATCGCATGCCCTCTCCTATCGCCTCTGAAACGTCGGCGATGCCAGCACCAGACCCACCCCTTCGGCCCGCGTTTCTGCGGCCTGCGCCGCAAACCGCACCGATGCAGGCGCATAAGAGCCCAGTGCATCCCACTGGAACCGCCTCGGGTCGGGCAGGTCGTCAACCAGTTGCCTGGGCCGGTTCATGGCCCATGATATCCGGCTTGCCAGCCCCTGTGGTGTGATCCAGGCGGTATCCTCTTCGGGCCAGCCATCCGGACCGTCTGGCGACAACCAGGGCTGTCCCATCCGGGTCAGTGGCTGCCCAATCCGGCGACGCAACCGGCCGGGACGGTCCAAATCCAACCGGTCGGGACGCACATGCAGCGCCCGGCAGGCCGAGGCCACAAAGTCGGCCGGGGGCTTCACATTCATCAACGCGGGCTGCCAGGCCGCCGGGTGTTCCAGCAACGCGCCATAAACCGTCAGCAGATGGCCGTCGCTTTCACGGTAGCGCCGCGCCACATGCGCGACCAGATCGGGATCGGGCTGATCCGAGACAAAATGCACCACCATCTTGCGGGCAATGTGGCGGGCGGTATCGGGATGAACCGACAGATCGCGCAGGAACTCCAAAACCGGAGACAGAGTCGCCTGTGCACCGCCATAGGCCTGGCCCAGAACCGTCTCGCCCCCGGGTTGGGCAAAGTCGGCCCGGTAGCGGAACCCGCCCGCCCAGTCATAGCTCAACCCGGCGAACAGCTCGGCCAGGGCGCGGATATCGGCCTGTGTATAGGCGCCATCGACGCCCATCGTGTGCAGTTCCAGCACCTCTCGTGCGAGGTTTTCGTTCAGTCCCCGGCCCGGCCTTTTCCGGGCGATCGGGCTATCGGGACCAACCGAATAGGCCTGATCGAGATATTGCAGCATCAGCGGATGGGTGGTGACGGAAATCAGCAAATCCGAGAAATACCCGGTCATCTTCGGGCGAATCGCCTGCTCCAAATACGGCAGGCTTGAATACCGGATCGCGCCATTCTTGCCGCGCGCGGTAAAATGATCTGCCCAGAAAAACGCCAGCCGTTCGCGCAGCCCCGTGCGGGTATCGGTCCAGCGCATCAGTGTATGGGCAAACCAAACCGACGCGTCGCGCCGGGCCTGATTGCGCGTCGCGTCAATCTGGTCGCGCAGCTTGCCTTTCGCCTCATCCCCTTTGGCCTTGCGAAACGCCTTCCAGAGGGCGGCGAGGTCGATCATCCGGTCCTGGTACCGGTCAAACGGTTCGATCGGATAAGTCCGGGCCATCTCATCCGGCCCGGTCAGCCCGTCCAGCAGGTCACTGACCGATCGTGGCGGAGGCACAATCGGAGACAACCCGCAGCCAAACCGGATCGCCGCCAGTTCCGGAGAATATCGCACCGCTGCCCTCCTCAGATCGCGGGTGAACCAAGACCTAACATAAGGGTCCGGACCACCGAAATCACGTTCTCAAGAACATTAAACGCGGACCGGTGCGTTTTCCGTCGCACGCTGGCAGATGTTTGCGAACAGGACGTGGTTATTCCTGCGGGATCACGCGCAGGCCAAGCTCCATCAACTGGTCGCTGGTGGGCTCTGACGGCGCCGACATCATCAGGTCCTCGGCACGCTGGTTCATCGGGAACATGATGACCTCGCGGATGTTCGCCGTATCGGCCAGCAGCATCACGATCCGGTCGATGCCTGCCGCGCAGCCACCATGCGGCGGGGCACCGTATTGGAACGCGTTGACCATACCGCCGAAACGCTTCTCGACCTCGTCTTTGCCGTAACCGGCGATTTCGAAAGCCTTGAACATGATCTCAGGCTTGTGGTTCCGGATCGCGCCCGAGACCAGCTCGTAGCCGTTACAGGACAGATCATACTGATAGCCCAGCACCTTGAGCGGGTCACCTTCCAGCGCGGCCATGCCGCCCTGCGGCATCGAAAACGGGTTATGTTCGAAATCGATCTTGCCGGTTTCCTCGTCCTGTTCGTAGATCGGGAAATCGACGATCCAGGCAAAAGCAAAACGGTCTTTGTCGGTCAGGCCCAGCTCTTCGCCGATCACATCGCGCGCCTTACCTGCAACCTTTTCAAAGGCTTTCGGCTTGCCGCCGAGGAAGAAAGCGGCGTCGCCGACCTCAAGCCCCAGTTGCTGGCGGATCGCTTCGGTGCGTTCCGGGCCGATGTTTTTGGCCAAAGGCCCTGCGGCCTCCATGCCATCGCCCTGATCGCGCCAGAAAATATAGCCCATGCCGGGCAAGCCCTCGGCTTGGGCGAACTTGTTCATCCGGTCGCAAAACTTGCGGCTGCCACCTGTGGGCGCGGGAATGGCGCGGATCTCGGTGCCGTCCTGTTCCAGCAGCTTGGCGAAGATGGCAAAGCCCGAGCCACGGAAATGCTCAGAGCAGTCCTGCATCTTGATCGGGTTGCGCAGGTCGGGCTTGTCGGTGCCATACCAGAGCGCCGCGTCGCGATAGGAGATTTGCGGCCAGTCCTGATCGACCTTCTTGCCCTCTCCGAACTCTTCGAACACGCCCTGCAGCACCGGCTGGATCGTGTCGAACACGTCCTGCTGTTCGACAAAGGACATCTCCAGGTCGAGCTGGTAGAAATCGGTGGGTGAGCGGTCGGCGCGCGGGTCTTCGTCACGGAAACACGGCGCGATCTGGAAATACTTGTCAAAGCCCGAGACCATGATCAGCTGTTTGAACTGCTGCGGGGCCTGCGGCAGGGCATAAAACTTGCCCGGATGCAGGCGCGAGGGCACGAGAAAGTCGCGCGCGCCTTCGGGGCTGGAGGCGGTGATGATCGGCGTTTGGTATTCGCGGAACCCCTTGTCCCACATGCGACGGCGCATCGAGGCCACCACGTCCGAGCGCAGGGTCATGTTGGCCTGCATCGCCTCGCGGCGCAGGTCGAGGTAGCGATAGCGCAGGCGGGTTTCCTCGGGGTATTCCTGATCGCCGAACACCATCAGCGGCAGTTCGCCCGCATCACCCAGCACTTCGATATCTCGGATGAAAACCTCGATCTCGCCGGTTGCGATCTTGGGGTTGATCAGGCTCTCGTCGCGCGCCTTCACGTTGCCGTCGATGCGGATGCACCATTCGGACCGGACCTTTTCGATCTCGGCAAAAACCGGGCTGTCAGGGTCGGCCATCACCTGCGTCACGCCGTAATGGTCGCGCAGGTCGATGAAAAGCAGCCCGCCGTGATCTCGTACCCGATGCACCCAGCCGGACAGGCGGACGGTCTCGCCGACATTGGCGGCGGTCAGGTCGTTGCAGGTGTGGCTGCGATAGACATGCATCGGAGAATTCCCTTCGGGCGCAGAAATGATCGCGCCGATACACCCCGGCTTGCGCGGGAAGTCAAGGGAGCACGGGGTGGAACCGGCTCAAAACGGGCGCACAACGTTTCCGGAATAGAAATAGACGCCCAACCCCACCGCAAACAGGATGTTTCCGGCAACAGCGTGTAGCAGCACCGCGTAAACAAACGAGCCACGCTGCCGGTACGCCCAAGAGAACAGCAAGCCACCGGCAAAGGTCATCAGTGCGACCAGCCAGCTCCAATACATCAGATGCGCGAAGGCGAAGATCGCGGCGTTCAGAATGTCGGCGCGCGCACCCTCGGGCAGGATCGTGCCGTAGCGGCGGAAGAACAGCGGCCGGAACAGCAATTCCTGCGGCAGGGCCGACACCAGCGGGTATCCAAGCCAGATCATCGCCAGCAGTTCGGGGCGCTGGCGCAGCAGAAAGAACGCAGCCTCGGGCCGCAGGGCATAGATCAGGCCCGTGCAGAACCCCAGCGTCACAACCGCAAAGAACGCCACCTCGCGCCACGTCCATTCACGCCAGCCATGGCGCAGTTCGGCCCAGCGGAAATCAGGGGTGAAATTCAACAGCCCAAGACCCAGCCCGGTGAAGGCAAAAAGTGCCGGAAACATCATGGTTGGTGGCAGGAGCACTGCAATGGACACAGGAGCCGCCAGATAGAACAGAGCAAACTCAAGCTTCAGCCGCCGGTCGCTCGGCGTGTTGTAGAGGGAAAGATCGTTAAACAATATCAACCAGCTCCGCCCGGATCAGCCCCCGCAGGGAATTGCCCATTGATATGAGCCGGGCCGCGTGCAGGTCGTCAAGAGTGACAATCTGCTCGCGGGCATTGCCCTGCGCCAAAATCTCCTGCCGCAGGATGCCGGGCAGCAAACCGCATGAGAGTGGTGGTGTCATGACCTGTCCAGACTTTTGCGTGACAAAGAGGTTGGTGATCGTGCCTTCGCATAGCTCGCCCTTTGTGTTCAGGAACAGCCATTCATCCACACCCTCCGGCAACGCCTTGCGGGCCGCATCATAAAGCGCGCGCCGCGTTGTCTTGTGGCGCAGCCAAGGGTTATCGGGGTCCAGGCGTTCGGGAGCGATGGCCACCCGCCAAGGATCGGGCGAAGGCGTCAACGCGCCGGTGGTCAGGTTAAACCCTCCCATCGCGTCCAGCGTCAACCGGCAGCGCAACGGCGCGTCCCCCTCCACCCCGCGCAGGCAAGTCATCGCTGCGGCCCGGTCGAACGGCATGCCCAGCGCCTGCGCCGAGCGCGCCATTCGGTCCAGATGCAGATCCACCCGAACAAAGCTGCGTGCCGGATCGTAGCCCAGCGTTTCAATCAGGCGGAAATCAGGCTCAGTTGGGTGGCGAAGCGGGCTTTCCATAGCGCCTCCTCATATTCCGAGGCGCAGGTGCTGTCCCAAACGACACCGCCGCCCACATTCAGGGTCACCGCGCCATCCTCGACCATCAGCGTGCGGATCGCCACGTTGAACTCTGACCGCCCGTCCGGCGCAGCCCAGCCAATGCTGCCGCAATATATGTCGCGCGGCCAGGGTTCCAGATCGCGCAGGATCTCCATCGCCTTTATCTTGGGCGCCCCGGTGATCGAGCCACATGGAAAAAGCGCCCGCAGGATATCCGACAATTGCATACCCGGCGTCAGATGCGCCCGCACCAGCGACGTCATCTGATGCACCGTGGCGTAGGTTTCGACATGGAACAGTTCCGGCACCTTCACCGTGCCCGGTATCGACACCCGGCTGATATCGTTACGCAGCAGGTCCACGATCATCAGGTTCTCGGCCCGGTTCTTGATGTCTCCCGCCAGAAACACGCGGTTTCGTTCATCCTCGTCGGGATCGACGCTACGCGGCTGAGTGCCTTTCATGGGGCGGGTCTCGATCACGCCGTCCGCGTCTGTGCGAAAGAACAGCTCGGGTGAGCGGCTGAACAGATCGGGCAGCCCCACTTGCGTGACCAGCGCGCCATGAAGGACTGGCTGCACGCCGCAGAGCGCGGAATAGAGCGCGGTTGCCTCGCCATCGATGTCCAGATCGATCGGAAAGGTCAGATTGGCCTGATAAATATCGCCGGCCCCAATGGCCTCATGCACACGGTCAAAGGCACGCAGATAGCGGGCCTCGTCCCAGCGCGGCCTTGGCTGCGAGAGCGCCGCAGCAGGCATCTGCGCGTCCTGCACTTCGGGCGCGTCATAGACGCCAAAGCACAAAAGCGGCAGCCGTCTGCCCTCGGGCAGCAGCGGTGTAAGCCGGGGTTCCAGCACATAGCCCAGCTCATAGCTGGCATAGCCTGCTAGCCATTTACCGGATGCGCGCGCGGCATCGATGCGTGCCAATGCCGCTGGCACATCCGCCGCCGCATCCGCGCGGATCACCTCAATGGCAGAGGTAAACGCCGTGCCCGGACCGGCCGGGCCCTGATCAAAGCGTATGTCCACATCCAGCCCCGTGTCAGAGGGCTCCGGATATAGAGGAACCACAGAAAACTGGAAGGGGGAAAGCGGCAGGTCGTCACCGGTTTCCGATACCCCTTGCACCTTTTCGCGCGCTCCCTATAACGCAGAACAATTTGGGCGCAGGCGTGCGCCCGTTGACTCGCGACATCACAGGGGTTTGGGCCATGCCGAAGAGAACCGACATCCAGTCGATCATGATCATCGGGGCGGGACCCATTGTCATCGGACAGGCCTGCGAGTTCGACTATTCCGGCGCACAGGCCTGCAAGGCCCTGCGCGAGGAAGGCTACCGGGTCATTCTGGTGAACTCGAACCCGGCCACGATCATGACCGATCCTGGGTTGGCGGACGCCACCTATATCGAACCTATCACGCCTGAAGTGGTCGCCAAGATCATCGAAAAGGAACGCCCCGATGCGCTGCTACCCACAATGGGCGGGCAGACCGGCCTGAACACCTCGCTGGCTTTGGAAGAGATGGGCGTGCTTGACGAGTTTAATGTCGAGATGATCGGCGCGACTCGCGACGCCATCGAAATGGCCGAAGACCGCAAACTGTTCCGCGAAGCGATGGACCGGCTGGGTATCGAAAATCCCAAGGCCACTATCGTTACCGCGCCCAAGAACGAAGATGGCAGCACCGATCTGGATGCGGGCGTGCAGATCGCGCTGGGCGAACTGGAAGGCATCGGCCTTCCGGCCATCATCCGTCCCGCCTTTACCATGGGTGGCACCGGTGGCGGCGTGGCCTATAACCGCGAGGATTACATCCATTTCTGCCGCACGGGCATGGATGCGTCACCGGTGAACCAGATCCTGGTCGATGAAAGCCTGCTGGGCTGGAAAGAATTCGAGATGGAGGTGGTCCGCGACAAGGCGGACAACGCCATCATCGTCTGTTCCATTGAAAACATCGACCCGATGGGCGTGCATACCGGTGACTCGATCACTGTGGCCCCTGCCCTGACGCTGACCGACAAGGAATACCAGATCATGCGCAACGGCTCGATCGCCGTGTTGCGTGAGATCGGCGTGGAAACCGGCGGGTCGAACGTGCAATGGGCGATCAACCCAGATGACGGCCGGATGGTTGTGATCGAGATGAATCCGCGCGTGTCACGCTCGTCCGCGCTGGCGTCCAAGGCGACCGGGTTCCCGATTGCCAAGATCGCGGCGAAACTGGCTGTGGGGTACACACTTGACGAGCTGGACAATGACATCACCAAGGTCACGCCCGCCTCGTTCGAGCCGACCATCGACTATGTCGTCACAAAAATCCCGAAATTCGCCTTTGAGAAGTTCCCCGGCGCCGAGCCGTACCTGACCACCGCGATGAAATCGGTGGGTGAGGCGATGTCCATCGGCCGCACCATCCATGAATCGATGCAAAAGGCGCTGGCCTCGATGGAATCCGGTCTGACCGGCTTTGATGAGGTCGCCATTCCCGGCCTCAGCATTGGTCCCTGGGACGAGGCCGACGACAAAGCCGCCGTGATCAAGGCGATCAGCCAGCAAACGCCCGACCGGTTGCGCACCATTGCGCAGGCCATGCGGCACGGGCTGAGCGACGAAGAGATCTTTGGCGTCACCAAGTTCGACCCCTGGTTCCTGGCCCGCATCCGCGAGATCGTCGATACCGAAGCGCAGGTCCGGCGCGACGGCCTGCCGGTCACCGAAGAGGGCCTGCGTGCGCTCAAGATGCTGGGCTTCACCGATGCCCGCTTGGGCGCGCTCTCGGGCCGGGACGAAGACAATGTGCGCCGCGCCCGGCACAATCTGGGCGTTTCGGCCGTGTTCAAGCGCATCGATACTTGCGCTGCCGAATTCGAGGCGCAGACGCCTTACATGTACTCGACCTACGAGGCGCCGATGATGGGCGATGTGGAATGCGAAGCGCGGCCCTCGGATCGCAAGAAAGTCGTCATTCTGGGCGGCGGCCCGAACCGGATCGGACAGGGCATCGAGTTCGACTATTGCTGCTGTCACGCCTGTTATGCGCTAACTGACGCGGGCTACGAGACCATCATGGTCAACTGCAACCCCGAGACCGTGTCGACCGATTATGACACCTCGGACCGCCTGTATTTCGAACCGCTGACCTTTGAACACGTCATGGAGATTCTGACCAAGGAACAAGAGAACGGCACCCTGCACGGCGTGATCGTTCAGTTCGGCGGCCAGACCCCGCTGAAACTGGCCAATGCGCTGGAGGCCGAGGGCATCCCGATCCTGGGCACCACGCCGGACGCGATCGATCTGGCCGAAGACCGCGAGCGCTTTCAGGCACTGGTCAATGACCTGGGCCTGAAACAGCCCCGGAACGGTATTGCCTCGACAGACGCGCAGGCGCTCGCGATCGCCGAGGAAATCGGCTTCCCTCTGGTGATCCGCCCCTCCTATGTGCTGGGCGGTCGCGCGATGGAGATCGTGCGCGACATGGCTCAGCTGGAACGCTACATCAGCGACGCCGTGGTGGTCTCGGGGGACAGCCCGGTGCTGCTCGACAGCTATCTAGCCGGGGCCGTGGAGCTGGACGTTGATGCGATCTGCGATGGCACCGATGTGCATGTGGCGGGCATTATGCAGCATATCGAAGAGGCGGGCGTGCATTCGGGCGATTCAGCTTGCTCGCTACCGCCCTATTCGCTGTCGAAAGAAATTATCGCACAGATCAAGGACCAGGCGTACCAGCTGGCCAAGGCGCTGAACGTGGTCGGGTTGATGAACGTGCAGTTTGCCATCAAGGACGACGAGATCTACCTGATCGAGGTCAACCCCCGTGCCTCGCGCACCGTGCCGTTTGTGGCCAAGGCCACTGACAGCGCCATTGCCTCGATCGCCGCGCGGGTGATGGCCGGTGAGCCGCTCAGCAACTTCCCGATGCGCCCGCCCTACAAACATGTCGACGACACCAAGATTGCCGACCAGATGACACTGGCCGATCCCAATATGCCGTGGTTCTCGGTCAAAGAGGCAGTGCTGCCCTTTGCTCGATTCCCGGGCGTCGACACGATCCTTGGCCCCGAGATGCGCTCGACCGGTGAGGTCATGGGATGGGACCGCGACTTCCCCCGCGCCTTCCTCAAGGCGCAGATGGGCGCGGGCATGGTGCTGCCCTCCTCGGGCTGCGCCTTCATCTCGATCAAGGATGCCGATAAAGGCCCAGACATGCTGGAGGCTGCGACCGTGCTGGTGGATCAGGGCTTTACCCTGGTAGCGACCCGCGGGACGCAAAGCTGGCTGGATGGGCATGGTGTGCCCTGCGGTGTGGTCAACAAGGTCTATGAGGGGCGCCCGGATGTCACCGACTTGATGAAGAACGGCGGCGTGCAGCTGGTGATGAACTCGACCGAGGGCGCACAGGCGGTCGAGGATTCCAAATCGATCCGCTCGATCGCGCTTTATGACAAGATCCCCTATTTCACCACCGCCGCCGCGTCCCACGCCGCCGCGTTGGCAATCCGCGCGCAGGCAGACGGGGATGTCGAGGTGAAGTCGCTGCAGATGTGAGTGCGGCTAGACGGCATCCTCGCGCGGGCATCCTGCCTGCGCCGGAGGTCGCTCGCGGATAAACATCACCATCGCCGCAAGTCCGACCATCGCGAAGGGGATACAGGCGAGAAAGACCCAGTTGGAGACGGTGGCAGCGGTGCCCTCGCGCTCCAGTTCTAAAAAACCGGTCGCATTCGCCACCATGCCGACGCAGACCGCGCCCAGCGCGTATCCAGCGCGTTGCACCGTCGGGATCGCGCCCGATACGCGCTGTACCTCACCCGATGGCGCCAGCGCCGTGCAGCGGCGCAGGATGAATGTCCAGGCCATGCCGAACCCGCCGCCTTCGAGCACGGCCATCATCGCGATCAGCCAGAGTGGGCCGCGCGGCACTGCATAAAGGAAGCCGGGGATGCTGAGACAGACAAAGCTCATGCCCAGCGCGATGAAAAGCCGGTCATAGCGCTCGGGTGAGCCGCTGACCAGAACCGCCGTCAGCGTCCAGCCGACCGAAGAGCAGACGATGATATAGCCCACCGCAAGGGGTGCGGCATCGTGGATGGCGGTGATCAGCAAGGGGCCGAAGGCGGTGATCGCGATCGTGGCCATCGACAGGCCCAGGATCATCAGCAGTGCCGCCCCGGTCGGTTGGCGGAGGTCGAACGGGGCCAGCGGCAGCAACCGGGTCTCGACGGCGCGACCGTCCAGCCACAGGAACGCGGCCAGGCAGGTCAGCCCCGCGACCATCAGCGCAGGCGTGCGCAGGGCGCCGATCTCAACCCCCGCCGAGGCGACCAGGACGACCCCCGCCGACAACAGCGCCAGACGTTTGAGAGGGAACCGGCCCGGTGCGTCTGCACCGCGCGCGGCATCCGGTTCCGGTCGCAGCATGATCCAGAGCGCCAGCGCAACCGCTTGCAGACCAAAAAACGCGAACCCCCAACGCCAGCTGGCATATTCCACGAACAGCGCCGCGATCAGTGGCCCGATGAAGGCCGACACACCCCAGAGGGTGGAAATGGCCGCCATGACCCGCGCCGTATGGCTGCGCGGAAAGATCACGCCCGCCGCTACAAAACCCAGCGCAACCAGCCCGCCGCCGCCCAGCCCCTGCAACAGCCGGCCCGTCAGCAGCAACGGCATGGTCGGACTGAGCGCACTGGCAAGACAGCCCGCGGCAAAAAGCGACGCGGCGCAGATCATCGGCCTGCGCAGCCCGTGGCGCATCGCCAGCAAGGCGCTGGCGCTGCCTGCGATGATCGACCCGATCTCATAAAGCGACACCGACCAGCCCACCAGCGCGGCGCCGCCGACCTCAGCCACGATGGCGGGCAGCATGGTCGCGACCATCAGGCTGTCGGCGGCATGCAACCAGACCGACAGGCAGATCAGCGCCAGCGCGGCGGCATGGGACCCGGTCAGCAACGCATGCCAGGACACGCCGCCCGAAGCCGGAGATTCAGGGAGTTCGGACAGGTCGGTCATGGTCTTCTCCGCGTGACTATGACCTTGCTACGACCTCAAGTCTGGTTGAGGTCAAGCCCTTCCTGCCTCTTCCGACCCGTCAGTCCTCGGCTATCGGCTTGGCCAACGTCCCCGGCAGCGCTCCTTGTCGGTTACGGACGTAAAGCTGGGCCAGCGCCGCCGACATCACCCGGGCAATAACGCCATCAGCCCGGCTGGTCAGCATGATCGGCACCCGCGCACCCAGAACCAACCCGGCGCTGCCCGCGCCCGCCAGATAGGTCAGCTGCTTGGCAATCATGTTGCCCGCCTCCAGATCCGGAGCGATCAGAACGTCGGCCTGCCCCGCCACCGGTGAGACGATCCCCTTGGATGCAACAGCCTCGGGCGAGATCGCATTGTCGAAGGCCAGCGGCCCGTCCAGCGCGCCGCCCTTGATCTGGCCGCGATCCGCCATCTTGCACAGCGCCGCCGCCTCGACCGTCGAGGGGATTTTCTCGGTCACCGTTTCCACCGCCGACAGGATTGCGACCTTGGGCACGTCAATGCCCAACGACTGCGCCAGTGCGATCGCGTTGCGGATGATATCTGCCTTGGTTTCAAGATCGGGAAAAATGTTGATCGCCGCGTCCGTCACCAGCAGCGGCCGGGGATAGCGCGAGACATCCAGAACAAAGACATGGCTCATCCGCCGTTCGGTGCGCAGCCCGGTTTTCGAATGCACGACCGCACCCATGATCTCGTCGGTATGAAGCGCGCCTTTCATCAACGCCTCGACCTTGCCTTCGCGCACCAGTTCGACCGCGCGTTCGGCAGCGGCATGGCTATGCGGCGCGTCCTCGATCTCGATCCCGGTCAGGTCGATACCGGCCTCGGCGGCGACGGCCTCGATCCGGGGGCGCGGACCAACCAGCACTGGCACGATCAGGGTTTCCGCGCGCGACTGCAGCGCGCCGTGCAGCGAATGCTCGTCACAAGGGTGCACAATCGCGGTGCGGATCGGATCATGCGGCCGCGAGCGCAACAAAAGCGCCTCGAAACAGGGCATGTTCCGCCCTTCCAGCAAACCGCTTTTCGGGGCGGATTTGGTGGAGGGATCGTCGTCGTTGGGGGAATACGTCGGTGTCATCGCACTCTCTCTGCGCTGATGGGTTGCATTGGCATCAGCCTAGGTCCGTTCACCGCGTGTGTGCAGTGTGAAAAGCCCCTTTCGGTCAAGATGACGCGGCGCAACGCCTCTTGAACCCTGATGTCGCCCACAGCATCTTAAGCGAGTCGTCATTTTGCAGGAGCAAGCCATGTACACGCCCGCCATCACAGGCACCGGTGTTTTCACGCCAACCGATGTGGTCACCAATGCCGAGCTGGTTGCGGCGTTCAACGCCTATGCGGACAAGTGGAATGCCGCGCATGCCGACGAAATCGCCGCGGGCACTGCAGAGCCGATGCAGCATTCGTCGGAAGAGTTCATTCTCAAGGCCAGTGGGATCGAGAATCGCTATGTGATGGACAAGACCGGCATCCTGAACCCCGACGTGATGCACCCGTTGCTGCGCCAGCGCAGCGATGACGAACCTGGTCTGATGACCGAAATGGCGGTGGATGCGGCTGAAAAGGCTCTGGCACAGGCCGGTCGTGGGCCGGGTGATATCGATGCGGTGATCTGCGCCGCCTCGAACCACGAACGCGCCTATCCGGCAGTGGCGATCGAGGTGCAGAACGCGCTTGGCATCGACGGATTCGCTTTTGACATGAACGTGGCCTGTTCCTCGGCCACTTTCGGTCTGCAGGCCGCCGCCGATATGATCCGGTCGGGCAGCATCCGCGCGGCCCTTGTGGTTAACCCCGAAATCTGCACCGCGCATCTTGAGTGGCGCGACCGGGACTGCCACTTCATCTTTGGTGACGTGGCCACGGCGGTGGTGCTGGAACGCGCCGAGGACGCAAAGGGCACGCATTTCGATGTGCTCTCGACCCGCTGCGCCACCAAATTCTCGAACAACATCCGCAACAATAACGGCTTTCTGCGCCGCTCGCGTCCGGATGGCATGCAAGACCGGCGCGACATGCAGTTCATGCAGAACGGTCGCAAGGTGTTCAAGGAAGTGCTGCCAATGGTCAGCCAGCACATCGCCGATCACATGGCCGACGAAGGCGTCACCAGCGCCGATCTGAAGCGCCTGTGGCTACATCAGGCCAACAAGACGATGAACGACTTCATCGGCAAGAAGGTCCTTGGTCGCGATCCCGAGGCGGGCGAGCAGCCCAACATCCTGCAGGATTACGCCAACACCTCGTCGGCAGGATCGATCATCGCGTTTTCCAAATACTCCGATGATCTTTCCGAAGGTGACATTGGCCTGATTTGTTCCTTCGGCGCGGGCTATTCCGTGGGGTCGGTGATTGTCCGGCGGCAGAGCTGATCACATAGCGCGAAACCACTCCCGACGTCGGTCTGGTAAGTGTACGAGACCCGCACCCGACCAGTTTTGAGCTTAGACTCTGACTATTCATCCTTGGGTCGAAGCGCGTGGAGCGCTCGCAGCAGCGCGCCTGCATTTTCGTCGGCGGTGAGCTTTATCATGCTAGTGTGTATCTGCGGCCCGTAGATACCCCACATGCGCAGCCGCAACTCAGCACCCTTGTCAGTGACCCGCAGGATTTTTGCCCGCTTGTCGGTGTCGCTGGCGGTTTCATGCACCAAGCCGCGCTCAATCAAGCTGCGCAACACGCGCGACAGGTTGGATTGCTCAAACAAGAGCCAGTCTCGCAGATTGCTGGCCCGCACCCCGTCCGAACCGGCCATCTCTATCGCCCAAAGCACATCATACCATTTCAGAGGTGGCAGCCCGCCCGCGGCAAGCGCGCGCTCCATCTCGCGATGAACCATTCGATGTGCCCGGTTGAGAGCAATCCAGAGACGCGTTTCTTCTTCCGTAGGCAACATGTCGCAGATTTCCGATCGGTTTTCGGGACAATTGCGTCTGTCATGGATTTACAAAATTAGATGCATTATCATCTATTTTTGAAGCAGAATCCATACGCCCCTTCGAACCCCGGATCTGTTTCCTCACCATTCTATTCTTCAAAGAGGTGTCCAATGACCCAATTCCAGATGATTTTCTCGGCTGCCGCACTTGCAACGGCCTGTCTGGCCGGGGCTGCTGTTGATGCGAAAACCTACAAAACCGACCAGGGACATACAGAAGTGCGGTTCAGTTGGAGCCATGCAGGTGTATCCGTTCAGGCGGCAGAATTCACGGTTGCTGACGGTACACTGGAACTTGATCCGGAAAACCCCGATGCGGCGTCCCTGAACGTCACCATCGCGGCCAACAGCCTGTCGAGTGGCTTCGGCCCGCTGGACGACCATCTGAAAAGCGCCGATTTCCTGGAGGTGGAGACATTTCCCGAAATTACCTTTGTCAGTACCGGCGTTGAAAAAACCGGAGAAAACACGGCCAATGTGACCGGCGATCTGACAATTCACGGCACCACGCAATCCGTAACACTGGAAACGACGCTCACCCATATCGGCGAACATCCGCTGGGAGGCGCAATCGACTATTACAAGGGTGACTGGGCCGCCTTCACAGCAACCACCGTGCTGGAGGATCACATGGCGTTTGGCGTTGGCGGGTTCTCGACTGGCCCGATCACCATCAACATCGTGACAGAGATGAAAGCGACCGACTGAGCCTCGGACGTCAAACGCCGTCCCGTCGACAACCTCGGCCAAGGTTGCTGACGGGAGGGGTAGGTTATGTCGAAAAACGGACGGAGCAGGTCCGCCGCGTCAGGTGCTTTCTTCCTGCAGGTGCAGCTTCATGTCGATCAGCACCTGCTGCAGTGCCACGGTTTCCCTGAGCAGCCGCTTGGCTTCGTTCACGGTGATGATGCCGTCCTCGATCGCTTCCTGGTATTCCGTCATCAGCATCGCAAAGCGCTGACTCAGCGCGATCACATCGGCGTTGACCCCGCCCTGTCGCTCGCTATTGGCCTTGGGGCTGCCATGGGACAGCGTGATGTTCTTCAACTCGGCCAATGCCGAGGTCACATGCGGGTAACTTGCCGCCTGCTCCAGCCGGGCCACCGCATCAACCGGCATGAACCGGTCGAGATGCTCGGAATTGTCCGAATAATACCGCCCCAGCGTCGCCTTGGATTTCCCTGTCAACTCGCAGGCCGCCTCGATGCCCACATCCTTGACCAGCGCCTCGGTGTGCTTTTTCAGGTAGGACCCGATCTCGGCCATAGTTATCCTCTCTCAACTGTCGCCCCCCCAACAGTCATTAAGAGGGGAAAGGCCCGGGATATTTCCCATTCCTGACTCTTAAAACAAATGCAACAAATTGGCTATCCCTCAGGTTTTCCGGGGGTTTTTAAGACAGTGGGGGCGTCAAACGGCGTCGGTTAACTAGTGGGCTCTGGCGGGCAATTCTTATGCCCTCCGGACCCGTTGCTGTGATTAGAGAGTAGGCTGGGTGTAGCTGTCTCCGCCATCCAACGCGGCTTGCTGCGGATCCCGCAGCGCAAGAGTTGCGAGGATGCGCGGAGACGGTGGTTTTCGCCTCAAACCCGCTGCTTGCCCCGGCCCGCCTCCCGATCTAGACCGGGGATATGGCCAAGCTCTATTTCAACTATTCGACGATGAATGCCGGTAAATCGACCGTTTTGCTGCAGGCATCCCACAATTACCGCGAACGCGGCATGCAGACCTATCTGATGACCGCCGCAATCGACGGGCGCGCCGGCAAGGGCCGAATCGCCTCGCGGATCGGTATCAGCGCCGATGCCGACACCTTTACGATCAGCGACGATGTGTTTGCGATGATCGCGCAGCAACTGGACCAGACGCCGCTGGCCTGCGTCTTTGTGGACGAGGCCCAGTTTCTGACCCCCGATCAGGTCTGGCAACTGGCGCGCGCGGTCGACGATCTGGGGGTGCCCGTTCTGGCCTACGGGCTGCGGGTCGATTTTCAGGGCAAGCTGTTTCCCGGTTCTGCCACGCTGCTGGCGCTGGCCGATGAAATGCGCGAGGTGCGCACGATCTGCAAATGCGGCAGCAAGGCCACGATGGTGATCCGCCAGGATGCGCAGGGGCAGGCGATCACCGAGGGTGCGCAGGTTCAGATCGGCGGCAACGAGACCTATGTGTCGCTTTGCCGAAAACACTGGCGCGATGCGATGGGCGACCTTGTGACACCCGCGCCCTGACTCGTCGGAGCCAGATCACACGAGGTTCGGCAGATCGGTTCCGGCGATGCACGCCGCCACGTTGTCCAGCGCCATCTGGCCCATGGCAGTTCGTACCTCTTCGGTTGCGGTGCCCAGATGCGGCAGCAGGGTTACGTTCTCCATCCCTATCAGAGCCTGCGGAACCTTTGGTTCGAACTCATAGACATCAAGTCCCGCGCCCGCGATCTCTCCGGTTTGAAGGGCTGCAATCAGCGCAGCCTCGTCTACCACCTCGCCGCGGGCAATGTTGACCAGCAGCGCCGAGGACTTCATCGCAGCCAGCACATCGGCGTTGATCAGATGGGTGGTCTTTGCCCCGCCAGGCACTGCAACGACCAGAAAATCAACCGAGGCCGCAAGGCTGCGCAGATCATCGGCTTGCGTGGCGGGAAAACTCAGGCTCTTTGGACTGCGGGCCAAATACGACACCTCCATGCCAAAGCCGAAATGGCAGCGCTGCGCGATCGCCTGCCCGATCCGGCCCATGCCGACAACGCCCAGCCGCTTGCCTGTGACGTGATGGCCCAGCATCTGCGTCGGGTGCCAGCCCTTCCAGTCGCCAGAGCGCACCAACCGCTCGCCCTCGCCCGCGCGCCGCGCGGTCATCAGCAGCAGCGTCAGAGCGATATCGGCGGTGGCATCGGTGACCGCGCCGGGGGTGTTGGTCACGGCGATCCCGGCCGCTGCCGCCGCCGTGACGTCGATGTGATTGTAGCCAACCCCGAAATTGGCCAGCAGGCGACAGCGCGGCTGCTGTACCGCTCCAAACACCTCGGCGCTGAACCTGTCGCCCAGCGTCGGCACCACGATGTCGAAATCAGTCATGGCCCGGCGAAGTTCGTCCGGGTCGAGCGGTGTGGTATCCGCACGGAATTCCACATCGAATGCGCCCCTCGCCCGCGCCTCGACTGCTGCGGTCATGGGCCGCGTGATCCAGACCCGCATCAGTGCATCCTCCCGCCTTTGGGGACGGCACCATCAGGACCGATCAGCACGATCTCTTTTTCTGCGTCGGGCAGGCCCAGCACCAGAACCTCGGACATGAACCGGCCGATCTGGCGCGGCGGAAAGTTCACTACCGCCATCACCTGTTTGCCGATCAACGCCTCGGGCGTGTAATGCGCGGTGATCTGGGCCGAACTTTTGCGCACCCCCATCTCATCGCCGAAATCGATCCACAGCTTGATCGCCGGTTGGCGCGCCTCGGGATATGGCTCGGCGCGGATCACCTCGCCAACGCGAATATCGACCTTCTGAAAGTCATCAAACGAAATCTCAACCACGGGACAGTTCCTTTGAGCGTTCAGTTGCGGCGGTGACCGCGCGGTGCAGCAGGTCGGGAAAGCCCTGCTGTTCATGCATTAGCACCTCGAGTGCTGCCTGTGTGGTGCCGTTGGGGCTGGTCACGTTGACGCGCAGTTGCGCAGGACTTTCCTCGGCGCTTTCGGCCAGCGCGCCGGCACCTGCCACGGTGGCCCGCGCCAGTTGCAACGCCAGTTCCGGCGGCAGACCCTGCGCCTCGCCTGCCGCCGCAAGCGTTTCGATCAGGTGAAAGACATAGGCCGGGCCGGAGCCGCTGACGCCGGTGACCGCATCCATCTGGCCTTCGTGATCCAGCCGGACGGTCTGACCAACGGCGGCTAGCAACGTTTCGGCGAGGGAAAGGTGATCTTCGGCGGCATGGGAATTGCCGATCAGCGCCGTGATACCGCGCCCGATGGCGGCGGGCGTGTTGGGCATGGCACGGATGATCGGGGTGCGGTCGCCCAGAGCCTCTTCATAGGTGGCAATCGCCGTTCCTGCGGCGACCGACACAAACAGCGTGTCCCCGTTCCCCAGTGCCTGCAGCACCGGCAGCGCATCACCCATCATCTGAGGTTTGACCGCGACCAGTACGATGGCGGGCGCATCTGGCAGCGGTTGGTTCAGATGCACGCCAGTGCTGCGCAGCCAGTCCGACGGATAGGGATCGATTACCCAAACGGACGAAGCGGGCAGCCCTTCCGAGAGCCAGCCCGCCAGCATTGCCGATCCCATCTTGCCGCAGCCCAGCAGAACAAGCCCCTGCGCCGCGATATGTGATAGTGCCATGATACCCCTCCCGTCGGTGCGTTCGGGGTCAAGGTTTATGCGCGGCCGTACGCCTCTGCAATGGCGACCTGCATCGCATCGGCCGGGCTGCGATCGCCATAGACCATCAACTGGATCGCCGGGTAGTAGCGCTCGGCGCTCAGCACGGCGGCATTGATCATCGTGTCGATCTGCTCGGGGCTGGCCACCTGGCCTCCCGCCAGAACCAGACCGTAGCGATAGACCATCAATTTCTGTCCACCCCAATAGGTGAAGGCCCCCGCCCAGCACTGATCGTTCATCGCGTTGATCAGTTCATAAAGTTTCGGGATCTTGTCCTCGGGCGGCTCCATTTCGAAGGTGCAAACCATCCGCAGCGTCTCGTCATAGCCCGACCAGGCGAGCGTGATGGAGTAGGTTCGCCACTGTCCCTCAACCGCCATGGCAATCTGATCGTCCCCGATACGATCAAAATCCCAGTCATGGTGCTCGGCGATATGTTCGACGATGTCGATGGGGTGAATGTCTTCTTCCAGATACTGCTCGGAAAGGGCCATGATGCCACCTCACTGATCTCTAGCGGTTTGGGGCTGGCAGCGCCCCAGCGCTAGTTGCCTGCTCTACAAACCGGGGCGTTTCCCGCAGCTTGTACAAGATATGGTGCTGCGTCACAGCCCATGTGGCAACCCCTAATTTTGGGGATAACAGCAATAAGTTGTGGAGCGTTTGTCACGCGGCCCGAAATATTGGGGTCACTACCCCGGATTTCCTTGCAAATCAGGTACGGCGGTGCATGATACACCGCGCGTACCGGACGTGTAACAACTGTAATGTAACGTCAGTCGCCCTGCTTTTCTTCCAATGCGGCGATCCGCGCGGCCAGCGCCTCGTTTTCTTCACGGGCCTTTTGCGCCATGGCGCGCACGGCGTCGAATTCCTCACGGGTGACAAAATCGCGGTCAGCCAGCCAGCGGTCGATCATCGACTTCATGGCGGTTTCGGCCTCTTCCCTAGCACCCTGCGCCACGCCCATCGCGTTGGTCATCAGTTGCGAGATGTCGTCGAGTACTTTGTTGCGGCTTTGCATGTCATGTCTCCGGTTTCGCGGTTGCCCTCTATATGGGCAAGAATGCCGCGCGTCTCAAGGTTGACTTGCGCCTCGTCGCAGGGGATTGAGGCGCCATGCAGGCTGTTCTCTCCTTCCCGGATCTGTCGCCCGAGATCTTCACGATCTCGCTTCTTGGCATCGACTTTGCGCTGCGCTGGTATGCGCTTGCCTATATCGTCGGCATCCTGATCGCGTGGCAGATTGCGCGGATGGCGATCGTACGTCCGACGCTCTGGCCCGGTGACACCGCGCCACTGGGTCGCACCCAGCTGGACGATCTGATCACCTGGATCATCCTGGGCGTGATACTGGGCGGGCGGCTGGGCTTTGTCCTGTTCTACGAACCGGGCTACTATCTGGCCCACCCGCTTGAAATTCTGATGGTCTGGCAGGGCGGCATGTCCTTCCATGGCGGTATGCTGGGCGTGATCGTGGCGTCGTGGGTCTTTGCCGCGCGACATGGCATTTCCGTGCTTACCCTTGGCGATCTGGTGGCCCATACGGTACCGCCGGGGCTGTTTCTGGGCCGGTTGGCCAACTTCAACAATGCCGAACTTTGGGGCCGCCCGTCAGAACTGCCCTGGGCAGTGATCTTTCCCGGCCAAGCCGCGCAGACATGTCCGGGGGTCGAAGGGTTATGTGCCCGCCACCCCTCGCAGCTTTACGAGGCGCTGCTCGAGGGGTTGGTTCTGGGCGCACTGCTGCTCTGGCTGGCCTATCGGCGCGGGGCGTTCAAACGGCCCGGTCAGATCATGGGGACGTTCTTTGCTGGCTACGGCCTCGCGCGGTTTCTGGTCGAGTTCCTGCGCCAGCCCGACGCGCAGTTCATCTCGCCTGGCAACCCGCTGGGGTTGGCTTGGCATGTGGGCGGCTTTGGCCTGACGATGGGACAATTGCTGTCGCTGCCGATGATTGCGCTGGGGCTGTGGCTCATTCTGCGGGCACGGCGGACCGCATCCGCGGCACCAGCATGAGCCTGCACGACTTGCTGCTGGAGCGGATCAGCCAAACCGGCCCGCTGACCGTGGCCGAGTACATGTCCGACTGCCTGCTGCATCCGGAATTTGGCTATTACGCCACCCGCGACCCGTTCGGAACCAAGGGCGATTTCACCACGGCCCCCGAGATCAGCCAGATGTTCGGCGAGTTGCTGGGCCTGTCCTTGGCGCAGGTTTGGATGGACCAAGACCGCCCCGACCCATTCACGCTGGCCGAGCTTGGTCCAGGGCGCGGCACGCTGATGGCCGACCTTCTGCGTGCGACCGCCGGGGTTCCGGGGTTCCACGCCGCTGCACAGATCGTTCTGGTCGAGGCCTCGCCCACATTGCGCCAGATGCAGAACGAAAGACTGGCCTCAGTCGATCCACACTGGACAAACGACATCGACGCCCTGCCCAAGGCGCCGCTCTTTCTGATCGCCAATGAGTTCTTTGACGCGCTGCCCATCCGGCAATTTCTCCGCGAGGCCTCTGGATGGCGCGAACGCCTGATCGGTGCGCAGGATGGGGTGCTGGCCTTTGGTCTGGGGGCCGCCGCCCCGCAGCCCGGTCTTGCGCATCGGCTGGACGACACCGAACCCGGCGATCTGGTCGAGTTGTGCGATGCCGCCCGCCCGGTCATGACGGAGGTCGCGGAACGAATCGCAGCCCATGGCGGCGCAGCATTGCTGGTCGATTACGGCGACTGGCGCTCGCTTGGCGATACGCTGCAGGCGGTACGCCGCCACCGGAAGGCCGATCCGCTGCAGGGGCCCGGACAGGCCGATCTGACCGCCCATGTGGATTTCGACGCGCTGGCACAGGTGGCCGCACAGGCGGGCTGCGCCTATACCCGCCTGACCCCGCAGGGTGTGTTTCTGGAGCGGCTGGGTATCACCAATCGTGCACAGAGCCTTGCGAAAACACTGAGCGGAACAGAGCTGCAATCTCTGATTTCGGCGCATCGCCGGTTGACGCATCCCGAGGAAATGGGAAACCTGTTCAAGGTGCTGGGACTCTACCCGGCTGCCAAGAACCCTCCGCCCGGGCTGGAAGCATGACACTGGAAATACTGACCTCTGACGGCCTCTCCCCGATTCGCCACGGGTTCTTTACCCGTCGCGGCGGGGCATCGTCCGGCGTGTTTACCGGGCTGAACTGCGGCACCGGCTCCTCCGATCAGCGCGAGGCTGTGGCGATCAACCGCCAGCGGGTGGCGCAGGCGCTGGATGTGGACGAAACCCATTTGGTGGGCGTGCATCAGAT
The DNA here is from genome assembly GCF_041537925.1 of Ruegeria hyattellae. NCBI lineage: Bacteria > Pseudomonadati > Pseudomonadota > Alphaproteobacteria > Rhodobacterales > Roseobacteraceae > Ruegeria > Ruegeria hyattellae. The sequence goes on from NZ_JBGOSH010000008.1 coordinate 143,739, forward strand.
ACATTCGCTGGATGTAATGACTGTCGACGCGCCGCTGACCGACAAGCCCAAAGCTGATGCGGTGGTCACGGCAACGCAGGGTCTGGCCCTGTCGATCCTGACCGCCGATTGCCAGCCCGTGCTGTTCGCCGATGCCGAGGCAGGCGTCATCGGTGCGGCCCATGCCGGATGGCGCGGGGCGCTTGCTGGCGTGCTCGAGGCAACGCTGGACGCCATGGAAAACCTTGGCGCGCAGCGGTCCCGCGTCGCTGCCGTGATCGGCCCTTCAATCTCGCAGCGCGCCTATGAGGTCGGGCCGGAGCTGTTCGACGAATTCATGCTGGACGATCCGGACAATGCCCGGTTCTTTGCCAATGGTCAGGGCGACCGGATGCAATTCGATCTGCCCTCATTTGGTCTGCACCGCTTGCGCCGCGCAGGGGTGGGTCATGCGGAATGGACCCGGCATTGCACCTATTCGGATGCAGACCGATTCTATTCCTTTCGCCGTAGCACCCATGCCAAGGAGGCCGATTACGGCCGACTGATCTCGGCCATCCGACTCTGACATCTCCACCAGCGGTCCCTGCGGTGTCACAATTGTGGCCGAAGCTGGACCTTGCTCCCGTGCCGATCCGGACCTCAGCGGCGTTTTTGTGGGGAAAAACAACGCTGAACGGCGCGGTTTTGTCCCTTAACATTGGCCCCGTGGGCAACTGGATCGGTCCCGTATTTTCCCCGGATCAGCCCAATCGCCGCCCCAAACAACTGCCAGATTGAACCTGTCGAATACGCGGCGCCGGACCGGCACCGCATGCAGGATCAGGAGTGACACGGATGAAATCCAAAGGACGTTATTTCGCTTTGACGGTCTCCGCCGTGTCTGCTGGAAAATTTCAATTGCCCTGGGCCCGCGGCGCACGCCGCGCCCAGATGATTGCCCGCCGTACCGAACGCGGGTTTGAGATGTGCAAAGGGGCGCTGAATTGAACGGAATATGGATGGGCTTAAACGGCTCACCCAAGAAACCCGATGCCGGACGCTGCCCCTGACCGGCCGGGGACAAGAGCCCGCCTCGCTTTAGGGCGAGGCGGGTTTGGGCAGCAAAGAAGACCGGGAGGACTCATCCTCTCGTTACGGAACGGTTCCTTTGGGGGGTCAATGGGATCGAAAGCTGGATGGGCGCAGACTTGGAAATGCGGCGTGGAAACCGCGCGGCCGGATGGCATTTTTGGGGGCAAAAACAATTAGAACCGAGTCACTCTGACCTAGTCGTCTGGGGCCGACACAGAGCTGACATGTATGAAGAGGGTTAACTAGGTATGACTATCCCCCACTCGCTAGCACGAGCGGCGCGGAATGCTGTCGAAACCGGCAAACTGCTAGAGGATCCGGCCAAGCTGCAAAGCCGGTCCAAACCACAATTGAGGCGCTATGAGGTGAGCGCCCTGATCGGCAAGAACAACATCGCCCAGACGCGTCATATCGCACCGGCGCTACCGCTGTTCGAGGACGCGTTCTGCGCCTTTTCTCGCGGCTCGCTGGTGGAAACCGACATGGGGCCGCTTGCCATCGAGGATCTGCTGCCCGGCGATCGCCTGATCGTGCAGGACGGATCGGCGCAGGAGGTCCTCTGGAAAGGGTCGACCACGCTGATACCAGGGCGTCCCGACCTGAAAGGCCGGGTGCAAAGTCTGACCCGGATCATGGCCGACAGCTTTGGGATGCAACGTCCAATGTCGGGGGTGATCGTAGGGCCTGCGGCGCGGCTGCTGGCCACGCCCGGACATCTGCAAAGCCTGAGCGCCGGGGATCAGATACTGACGCCGATCAAGGAATTTGTGGATGGCAACAATGTGGTCGAAACTTCGCCACCGACACCGGTTGAGGTGTTTCACCTCTGCCTGAGGCGTCATTCGGTGATCAAGGTGGACGGGCTGCAGTTTGAAACCTACCACCCCGGCATCCACGCGGTTCGGGTGATGAGCCAGGCGATGCGATCGCTTTATCTGAACCTTTTCACACATGTCGAAAAACTGACCGATTTCGGGCCGCAGATACTGCCGCGCGCAGGAGATGGTCAGTACGACGCGATCAGCGCCTGAGTGTCGCCATGAATTTAATGATCTGGTGGTTAATAAGCGCGGTCGTGAGCGCCTTCCTGCCCGCGACCGTGACAACGGATGAACAGATTGCACTCAGGCAGTTCGGTTCAGGCGATCCTCGAGTACGTCGAAAGGCACGCCGGGCTCGTCTTTCGCGCCGCGAATAACCAGTGAGGTCTTGACGCTGGCCACGTTGGGCGTGGACAGCAATTCACCGGTCAGAAAACTCTGGAAACTGCTCAGGTCGGGCGCCACGCATTTCAGCATGAAATCGACCTCGCCGTTGAGCATATGACATTCGCGGACCAACGGCCAATTGCGGCAAGTCTCTTCAAAGGCCGACAGCTCGACCTCGGCCTGGCTTTCCAGCCCTACCATGGCAAAGACCTGCACCTCAAACCCCAGTTCGCGGGCATTCACGTCGGCGTGGTAGCCGTGGATATAGCCCGCCTCTTCCAGCGAGCGCACCCGCCGCAAACAGGGCGGCGCCGAGATACCGACCCGCTTGGCCAGTTCCACGTTGGTCATTCGGCCATCCGCCTGCAATTCGGCAAGTATCTTTCTGTCGATCGGATCGAGTCGGGTCGCGACCATGAAATTCTCCGCTCATTTTTGCGGTTGTTATATCAGTCGCGCGGGGATGAGCAATAATATTTCGTCGTAGCGCAATTTTGTTAATCACAATGACCGGCGCAGCCTGCGCCATGGAAGAATCACAAGCCCGAAGCCAAGTCAGATAAGGGGTTTAAGCCGCGACACCGCGTCGCTATATCCATCCTCCGAAGATGGCACTCCCGCCATCCGTCAGAACGGGGTTCCCATGGCCGAGACACGTCACACCAAGGTTCTTATCATCGGGTCCGGCCCGGCGGGCTATACCGCCGCCGTCTATGCCAGCCGCGCCATGCTGGGGCCGATCCTGGTGCAGGGTATCGAGCCGGGCGGGCAGTTGACCACCACCACCGAGGTCGAGAACTGGCCGGGCGACACCGAGGTGCAGGGCCCCGATCTGATGGTCCGCATGGAGGCGCACGCCAAAGCGATGGGATGCGAGGTCATCGGCGACATCATCAATGACCTGGATCTGGCGAAACGCCCCTTCACCGCCAAGGGCGACAGCGGAACAGTCTATACTGCCGATGCTGTCATTCTGGCCACCGGCGCGCGCGCGAAATGGCTGGGTATGCCCTCGGAAGAGAAATTCAAAGGATTTGGCGTTTCTGCCTGTGCGACCTGCGACGGGTTCTTTTATCGCGGTCAGGAGATCGTGGTCATCGGCGGCGGCAATACTGCCGTGGAAGAGGCGCTTTTCCTGACCAATTTCGCCAGCAAGGTCACTCTGATCCACCGCCGCGACGAGCTGCGCGCCGAAAAGATACTTCAGGAGAGGCTGTTCAAGAACGACAAGATCGAGCCGCTCTGGTTCCACCAGTTAGAAGAGGTCACCGGCACCGACGCGCCGCTGGGTGTTGAGGGGGTGAAAGTGAAAAACGTCAAGACCGGCGAGATCACCGAGATTCCCTGCAAGGGCGTCTTTGTGGCCATCGGTCACGCCCCCGCCAATGAATTGGTGAAGGACCAGTTGGACACCCATATGGGCGGCTATGTGGTGACCAAACCGGGCACTACCGAAACCTCGGTGCCCGGCGTCTATGCGGCAGGTGATCTGACCGACCATGTCTATCGCCAGGCGGTGACCAGCGCCGGGATGGGCTGTATGGCGGCCCTGGATGCCGAGCGGTTCCTGGCCGAACAGGAATGATACCCTTCGCCGGGACCGTCTGGCGCATGACCTTTCGGGGTATGGATGCGCGGGTCCCGGTCACTTCACCCGAGGGGCGGTTTCACCATTCCGGGCAGGTGGCGATTTATACATCGCTCACGCCCGAGGGCACCGCCATCGCGATCCGGCGATACATGTTTACGGGCGATGCGCCACGCGTCATCCAGCCTTTGATCGTCCAGGCGGCGCACGTGGTCGACCTTCGGGGCGACAGGGACGCCTCGGTCATCTGGCAGGACATTCGTGCCACCGGCGCCCCCGCCCCGACCTGGTCCTATTCCGATCCAGCTCGCGCGGGCGGCGCGCAGGCGATGCTCTATTCCTCGCGTTCACGCCCCGAGTTGAGCCATCTGGTGATCTTCGATCCGCGCATACTGTGGCTGCACCCGGACGCCAAACCACAAATCTGGTGCCCGGAGCCCGGCCACGGCACAGGGCTGTGACTTGACCGCACTGCCTTGGCACCCCACTCTGGGTCTTCGGAACCGAAAGGAACGCGCGTGGCCAACGTGTTGTGGCAAGGAAGCTGGCTGGTCCGGACGCGGATCGTCTCGGGCCTGATCCTGTTCACCCATGCTCTGTTCCATTTCCTCAATATCGGCATGGGGCTTGTCTCGGTGGAGGCGATGGATGCGTTCCAGGCCGGACGGCAGGTCGTTACGCGCAACCTGGTCGGCTCAACCCTTCTTTACGGGGGGTTTCTGACCCATATCGGGATCGCGCTTTATGATCTGGCCACGCGGCGGACTCTGCGCATGACTTGGTCGCAGGCGCTTCAGGTTATTCTGGGCCTGCTAATCCCGCTGCAATTGCTGTCGCATCTGACCTTCACGCGCTTTGCGCATGAGGTCTTCGACGTCAATGACAAGATGAGCTACCTGATTGTGCTGATGTGGAACAACCCCTCGGTCTGGTATCAGTCGCTGCTTTTGCTGCTGGTCTGGGTGCATGGCTGCATGGGCCTGCATTTCTGGCTGCGGCTGACCCGCTGGTGGAACCGTGCCCTGCCGATTCTGACCGGCATCGCCGTGCTGATCCCGGCCTTTGCCTTTGCCGGGTTGCTGACCGAGGGGCGCAACATCTGGGCGGTCTTTGGCGACCCGGAGCTGCGCGAAATGGCGATCGAGTATTTCAACTGGCCGAACGAGGGAGCGTTCCAGCAGTTATTCGGGGTAAAGACCTTTGCACAGAACATTTTCTGGGCGCTGCTTGCGCTAACGGCCGTCGTGTATCTTGTCCGCAAGTTGCGGCGCAAGCGGCGCTCGGTCCGGGTCAGCTATGTCGACGGCCCGCAGATCACCTCCGAACGCGGCATGACCCTGCTTGAGATGTCAAAGGCGAACAATATCCCCCACACCGCGCTCTGCGGTGGCAAGGGCCGCTGCACCACCTGCCGCGTGGTGATCGAGGCCGGTGCTGATCTGTTGCACCCGCCTAGCGAAGCCGAAGAGCGCAGCCTGCGCGCCGTCGGAGCCGCGCCCAATACTCGCCTGGCCTGCCAGATCCGGCCGATCACGCCGCTGACCGTTTATCGCGTTTTCCAGTCCCAAGGCGCGCGCAGCCGTGCTCATGCCAGCCAGGGGCAGGAAAGACAATTGGCCATCCTGTTTCTCGACATGCGCGGCTTCACCGCCCGCACCGCCGGGCAATTGCCCTATGACGTGGTGTTCTTTCTCAACCGGTTCTTTGACGCAATCGTGCCCGCCATCTCCGGCGCTGGCGGCACTGTGGACAAGTATCTGGGGGACGGGTTGCTGGCGGTATTCGACACGCCTTCACCCACCGAATCCGCTCGCGCCGGGCTGCTGGCCGCCGAAGGCGTCGGCGCGGCTCTCGAGGCGTTCAACAAGACGCTGACCGAACACCATGACCGCCCGGTCCATATCGGCATGGCACTGCATCTGGGCAATGTCGTTCTGGGCGAGATCGGCGCTGCCGAAAGCGCACCGCGCACGATCATCGGCGACGCGGTAAACGTGGCCAGCCGGCTGGAACGGGAGACCAAGGAACTGGAAGTCGAGCTGATCGTATCCGAGCCTGTCCTGACCGCCGCTGGCCTGACCAACGCCGGTGCCGGGATGCGCCCTTTTGTCCTGCGCGGCGTGTCTGATCCGCTTGCCGGGATTCCGATACCACAGGCCTCGAAGCTATCTGATCGCCTGAAGCCAGCGGACGCTCCGTCGCAATCGCGCTGAGTCGCCCGACAACAATCCGGAACAGCCGTCCGGATCGTTCGTGAAACACTAGAAATCAGTTCCGAAAAGCGACAATTCTGCACACCTTCTCCTTGATTTGTTCTCAATCTCTGGACTTCCGGCACAAGACCGGGCAAGTGCGCGGCAGTATCCATCAAACCCGAATTTACGGATTGCTCAGAGAGTATTCGAATGACCATGCTTGCCAATTTGGCTCCGATTCCGGAGCTCTATGTTTCCTATGACTCTGCTCAAAAACTCAAGGTCGAGGCCTCTGACCTGACCAGCCATGACCTGACCCCACGCCAGATCTGCGATCTGGAGCTTTTGATGAATGGCGGGTTCAACCCGCTCAAGGGATTTCTGGGTGAGGCCGATTATGACGGCGTTGTCGAGAACATGCGCCTGGCTGATGGGTCGCTTTGGCCGATGCCGGTCACGCTGGATGTGTCCGAAGAGTTTGCCGACAGCATCGAACTGGGTCAGGACATCGCCCTGCGCGATCAAGAAGGCGTGATCCTTGCGACCATGACCGTGACCGACCGTTGGACGCCAGACAAATCGAACGAGGCCGAAAAGGTCTTTGGCGCCGACGACCAGGCGCACCCGGCGGTGAACTACCTGCATAACGTTGCGGGCAAGGTCTATCTGGGTGGTCCGGTCACCGGCATCCAGCAGCCCGTGCACTATGATTTCCGCGCCCGCCGCGACACCCCGAACGAGCTGCGCGCCTATTTCCGCAAAGTGGGTTGGCGCCGCATCGTCGCCTTCCAGACCCGCAACCCGCTGCACCGCGCGCATCAGGAACTGACCTTCCGCGCCGCCAAGGAAGCGCAGGCCAACCTGCTGATCCACCCGGTCGTCGGCCTGACCAAGCCCGGCGACGTCGATCACTTCACCCGCGTGCGCTGCTACGAGGCGGTGCTGGACAAATACCCGGCGGCCACCACCTCGATGTCTCTGCTGAACCTGGCCATGCGCATGGCCGGCCCGCGCGAGGCGGTCTGGCATGGGCTGATCCGCCGCAACCATGGCTGCACCCACTTCATTGTCGGCCGCGATCATGCCGGACCTGGCAAGAACTCGGCCGGTGAAGATTTCTACGGCCCTTACGATGCGCAGGACCTGTTCCGTCAACATCAGGACGAAATCGGCATCGAAATGGTTGATTTCAAACACATGGTCTATGTACAGGAACGCGCCCAATACGAACCCAATGACGAGATTGCCGACAAAGACAACGTCACTATCTTGAACATCTCGGGCACCGAATTGCGCCGCCGTCTGCGTGAAGGGCTCGAGATCCCGGAGTGGTTCTCTTTCCCCGAAGTTGTGGACCAACTGCGCGGCCGCTATCCGCCACGCTCGCATCAGGGCTTCACCGTGTTCTTCACCGGCTTCTCAGGCTCGGGCAAATCCACCATAGCCAACGCACTGATGGTCAAGCTGATGGAGATGGGCGACCGTCCCGTCACACTGCTGGATGGCGATATCGTGCGGAAAAACCTCAGTTCGGAGCTCGGTTTCTCGAAAGAGCACCGCGACCTGAACATCCGCCGGATCGGCTATGTCGCCAGCGAGATCACCAAGAATGGCGGCATCGCCATCTGTGCGCCCATCGCGCCTTACGACACGACTCGCCGGGCTGTGCGGGACGATGTCGAAGCGTTCGGCGCCTTTGTCGAGGTGCATGTCTCCACCTCGATCGAGGAATGCGAACGCCGCGACCGCAAGGGGCTCTACAAGCTGGCGCGCGAGGGCAAGATCAAGGAGTTTACCGGCATCTCGGACCCGTATGACGTCCCCGCAGACCCGGAGTTGAGCGTCGAAACCGAGAATGTCGATGTTGATAATTGCGCCCATCAAGTGCTGCTGAAACTGGAAAGCATGGGCCTGATCGCAGGCTGATCGCCAGACAGGTTCGAAAGGAAAGCCCGCCAACCGGCGGGCTTTTTCATTTTTTTATAAACCATGCAAATAATTGTTTTTTATAATAAAAATATAACTCCGCAAAACTTCAACTCAATAATCTTTGGCCTCAATGTGATCCACTTCTTTGGGCGGGGACGTAACAATCCCATAATCACTCAGGGAGAGAACAATGTTCAGACGCCACTTCATCGCCACCTTCGGGGCTGCCGCAATCGCCGCAACCAGCATGACCGCCGCCTTTGCCGGTGGACAGAAAGACATCGTCGACACTGCGGTCGAGGCAGGCTCGTTCGGTACGCTGGTTGCCGCCGTGCAAGCCGCCGATCTGGTGGGCACGCTGAAAAGTGATGGTCCCTTCACTGTCTTCGCCCCGACCGACGAGGCCTTCGCAGCACTTCCCGATGGCACGGTCGAAAACCTGCTGAAACCCGAAAACAAGGATCAGCTTGTCGCTGTACTGGCCTATCATGTGGTGCCTGCCAAAGTGATGTCGGGTGACATTGCCGGCAAGCGCGCAAAGGTTCTGACCGTTCAGGGCGACCGTCTGGCCGTTAACGCCCGCAATGGGGTCAAGGTCAACAACGCCAAGGTCGTCGCCGCCGATGTAGTGGCCTCGAATGGCGTGATCCATGTGATCGACACGGTTCTGATCCCCGAATAATCACCGTTCAACCTCTGGTCCCGCCACGCGGCGGGATCAGCCAGTCAGCCGGCAGTGGCGATTTCCTTCTCGATCACCCTTGCCGCCCGAAGATCGATATCCGCGAAAGTCTGCAACGGGTCCTTGAGAGACCGAATCGCGGGCAACCGGTGCTGATAATCCTCAACCGACATGTTCTGCACAGCCGCGCGCACGTCCTCGCCTGTTTCGCAAATGATCAGACCTTCGGGATCAATGAACCGATCAATATTCGGGCAGCCCCAGTAGATCGGAACGGTTTCACAGAACACCGCATCCAGCAGCTTTTCAGAGAAGTAGTTGTTCTCGCGCACGTTTTCGATCACGATCGAATAACGGTAAGACGCCAGCCCGTCGGACTTTTTGTCAAAGGGCGTATAGCCACGCCCCAGAACCTCCACTTCCTGACCGGTCTCGCGCACCCAATCGACCATCTCATGGCGCAGCTGATGCCCGGCCGTGTCGCGCTTGGCCGAGGCGATCAGAGAACAGGATTTTGTCTTTTCGATCGTCAGATCGCGCCACTCCGGCACCCAGGTTGTGCCATAGGGAAAGAACACGCAATTGGGGATAGCACCCACCAGCGCTTCGTGGAAACTCAGCACCCGGAAGAACCGCCGCCACGTCCATTTCAGCAGTTTGATATGCTTGGCATGGATCACCGAAGGCTCACCCATCATGAGCGAGATCTGCGCCTTGGTGCCCCGCCTCAGTACATAGTGGTGCGAGGTCTTGGGATACATGATCAGATGATCATTCCGCTCCAGATCTGCCACGTGCTTACCCAGCAACCGGTCCGGGCAACCAAGCGGCCATGTCAGATCCGACAGCGGCATATACGCCAGTTTCGGTCCCAGCGAAGTGCCATAAGGCAGGATGGCGATACCTGGCGCATCGCTCATGCCGCGCCCTCAGGCATGTCGACCTGCCCCTGCATCAGCACATAGCCTTGGCCCGAGACGCGGATGCCCGTCATTGCATCACGCGGCCCGACCCGCGTAACGCGGGCCTGTCCGGGGCGGCCCATGCCATGGCCCTGCTCGGCGACGAAGCTGTCCTTGTCCATCAGCCCGTGATGCCACAGATAAGCCGCCATCGCGCCGGTGGCCGACCCGGTGAACGGATCTTCCGCAGGGCTGGGCGGGGCCAGCAGCAGCCGGGAATAGGTGTCGCCCTCATCGGTTGCGCCACCCAGCGTGACCATGAACGGCTCCATCATGTCGGTGCCGTCATAGCCCAGCAAACCCGTCATCGTGCGAAACGCATCGACATTCAGCACCGCCCTATCCAGCGCCGCTCGATCCCGCAGCAACGTGACGCAGAACGGCAATCCGGTTGAGGCCATCTGCGGCGGGGCAACAATATCGTCGATGGTCAGGCTGATCGCAGCGGCAACAGTCTCCGCCGGGACCTCGACCCCAAATTCGGGCGCGATTTGGATCATCTCGATCTGGTCGCCCTGAATACGGACCGGTACGATCCCTGCGCCGGTCTCAAGCGTCAGTTCATCCTTTGTCACCAGCCCGCGCGAGCGCAGCGCGGCCACGGTCGCGATCGTGGGATGTCCGGCAAAGGGAATTTCGCGGCTGGCCAGAAAATACCGAACCCGGATATCGGCAACATCAGAAGGGCCGGTGAACGTGCACTCCATCAGCGATGTCTCGCGCACATAGCGCATACAGGTCTCGTCAGATAGCCCCGCACCCCGATGCACCACGGCGCAGCCATTGCCGCCAAATGCACGGTTGGTGAAGGCATCCACCCAATCGAAATCGAACCTGCTCATCTCATGTCCCCTGCACGTTGCAGCTAGTCAGGAGGACATCTATCCCCGGTTCCCCGGAGGTGTCACGCGGGAAGTTGCCCGGCCCGCGTGGCAAAAGCGTCAGTGAACGGTCACTGGCATATAGTCGTTTTCGCGCGCCAGCACGAAGGCCAGCTTGCGATCAGCCACCAGCGCCAGCTGCTGGCCCGAGGCGTCGTGAACCGCATAAAGCTGCTCAAGATCACCGGCTTGCGAGCGCACCTGATCCGGCAGATCGGCCACGTCGACGGCTTTCACATAAACGATCCGGTCCGCGTCACTCTTCAGTTCAATCGGTGTATTCATCGCTTACCCTTTCCTTATGTTTATCCTCTGCACCACGGCATCGGGAATCGCGCGGGTCAGATCGACATGCAGCAACCCGTTTTCCATGATGGCCTCTCCGACCTCGACACCGTCTGCCAGCACGAACATGCGCTGGAACTGGCGCGCCGCGATGCCGCGATGCAGAAACACGCGCCCCTCGCTGTCGTCGCGCTGACGACCGCGGATCACCAGTTGTCGGTCCTCGACGGTGATCGCCAGATCCTCTTCCGCAAACCCGGCCACGGCCAGGGTGATGCGATAGGAATGATCCGAGGTCTGTTCAATGTTATAGGGCGGATAGCCTTCATTGCCCGATTTCGCCGAGCGTTCCAGAAGGCGTTCCAATTGCTCGAACCCAAGCAGATGCGGGTAAGACGCAAGCGTAGTTTTTGACACGTCCAATCGTCCTTTTTTGTCAAAGCGACGGTGCGCACGGCCCCATTCCGGCAACCGTGCATAATTGAATATGGGGAGAAACCATGCCCTCCACAAGGTCTAGGCGAAATCATCGTGAACGCGTATTCTGGGGCTCAGGCAAGATCCAGGAAAGACCCGAGTCGCTCATGAACGCTCCTACCGACCTTTCGATGAAAACTGACGATGTGCTGCGCGTCGAGCTGGAAGTGTTCCGCCGCCAGCACCGTGATCTGGACGAGGCGATCCATGCGCTGGTCGATAAGGGCACCGCCGATCAACTGACGATCAAGCGGCTGAAAAAGCAGAAACTGCGCCTGAAGGACATGATCGCCTTGATCGAGGACAGGCTGACGCCAGATATCATTGCGTGAGGTTATCTGTCTTTAGGCGGGATGTCCCGAATGCGCGCGACGAAAGAGGCGATATCTTCGGGGGAGAAACTTGAATGACGGCGCTTGACGCTTGGCGGGTAGTTGAGCAGGCCAAGCTTCAAATCGGATCGCCAGGATCGTTTCGGACGGATCGGTCTTGGGACAAAGCCCCCACCACATGTTGGACAGACATTGTGTAGCCGATTTTCGACGCAGGCGATGCAATAGGTGCACTCATAACTGCAGATCCGCGCATCGTCTGCGTCGGGCGGCAAGTCGCAATCACAAAGTTCGCAATTGGGGCGAATCTCGAGCATGGGAAATCCTCTTTTTGCTAATCTGGCCGACCGCTGAAGTTCCATTCTTGGTTTGGCGTGTTGGCAATTGCAACATCGTTACATTTGGATATATTGCGCGCTCTTTCAGGGGCCGAGGACATGCAGATGGGCGACATCAAAGTGGGGATCATCATGGGCAGCCAGTCGGACTGGCCCACGATGAAAGAGGCGGCCGATATTCTGGACGAGCTGGGCATCGCCCATGAGGCGCGCATCGTCTCGGCCCACCGTACGCCGGACCGCCTGTGGGATTACGGCAAGACCGCCGCGGATCGCGGTTTGCATGTGATCATTGCAGGCGCGGGCGGCGCGGCGCATCTGCCGGGCATGATGGCGTCGAAAACCCGCGTGCCGGTGATCGGCGTGCCGGTGCAGACCCGCGCGCTGTCGGGCGTCGATTCGCTTTATTCCATCGTGCAGATGCCCAAGGGCTTTCCGGTCGCCACCATGGCCATCGGGTCGGCGGGGGCAGCCAATGCCGGGCTGATGGCCGCAGGCATCCTCGCCCTGCAGGACGACGTGCTTGCGCAACGGCTCGACGCCTGGCGCGGTGCCCTCTCCGCGTCGATCCCTGAGGAGCCCAGCAATGACTGACCCCCTGCCCCAGGGCGCAACCATCGGCATTCTGGGCGGCGGTCAACTGGGCCGCATGCTCTCTGTCGCGACGGCCCGACTTGGCTTTCGCACCCATATCTACGAGCCCGGCGCCAACCCGCCCGCAGGCGATGTTGCCCATGCCGTCACCACTGCGCGCTATGAAGACGAGACCGCCCTGCAGGCCTTTGCCGCCTCGGTCGACGTGATCACCTACGAGTTCGAGAACATCCCCACCCAGGCGCTCGACCTGCTTGAGGCGCACCGCCCGATCCGCCCCGGACGCGAAGCGCTGCGCATCAGTCAGGACCGGCTGACCGAAAAGACCTTTCTGCGCGACCTCGGCCTGCAAACCGCGTCTTTTGCCGACATCACCGATCTGGCCAGCCTCGAGGCGGCGCTCGCCGAGATCGGCACCCCGGCGATCCTGAAGACCCGCCGCTTCGGCTATGACGGCAAAGGGCAGGCCCGCCTGCAAGCGCCCGCCGACGCCGAGATGGCTCTGGCGGATATGGCCGATGCACCCGCCATTCTGGAAGGCTTCGTGGACTTCTCCCACGAGGTTTCGATCATCGCCGCGCGCGGGCTGGACGGTCAGGTCGCCTGTTTCGATCCGGGCGAAAACGTGCATGAGTCAGGCATCCTGCGCACCACCGCTGTCCCCGCGCGGCTGACCTCTGCGCAAAAGACCGACGCCGTGTTGCTGGCCGCCAATATTCTGAACCGGCTGGATTATGTCGGCGTGATGGGGGTCGAGCTGTTTGTGACACCGCAAGGGCTGATCGTGAACGAGATCGCCCCACGGGTGCATAATTCCGGCCACTGGACCCAGAATGGCTGCAGCGTCGATCAGTTCGAACAACATATCCGCGCGGTCGCGGGCTGGCCGCTGGGCGACGGACAGCGATACGCGGATGTGGTGATGGAGAACCTGATCGGCGACGATATGGACACGGTCCCGGCGCTGGCTCGCGCACGCGACGTGGCGCTGCATCTCTATGGCAAGACCGAGGTCAAAAAGGGCCGCAAGATGGGCCATGTCAATCGCATCACCCGGGCAACCTAGCACCCGAAAATCGCAGATTTTCGACGCGGCGGCGGCGGCCCGCCGGGCCCGAGCCGCCGCGTACCCGCTAACCCAGCAAGCGCTCGGCGATGGCCCCGTTCATGTAGCTGATCCGCCCGCCTGCCATGGTTAGCGCAACACGGTGGCTGTCAGCCTCCAGCACCACCAGATCGGCGCGTTTGCCAAGGCTGAGATCACCGCGATCCGTCAGCCCCAGAACCCGCGCCGGGCCTGACGATACCAACGCCCAGGCGCGGGCCAGGTCCAGCACCCCGCTGCGCGCCAGCATCAGCGCCGCGCGGCGCGGGCTGGGATAGTGATAATCCGAGGCAATGGCATCGCACAGCCCCATCGCGATCAGATCCAGCGCGCTGGCATTGCCCTTGTGCGAGCCGCCCCGCACCACGTTCGGCGCTCCCAGAATAACGGTGTCGCCCGCCTCTTTCGCGGCTTCGGCAGCTTCAACGGTCTCGGGAAACTCGGCAATCCGCACGCCACGCGCTCGCCATCTCGCCCGACCCTGCGCGGTCCGGTCGTCATGGCTGCCCAGCGCTACGCCCTGCCCACTCAGAGCGTCACAGAGGCTGTCCAGCGCGGCGGGCACTTCGGGACCGTTCCCATGCAGTTGCTGCAGCAACGCCAGATGTGCCTCGGGGCTGCGCCGCGCCTTCAGCGCCTGCCCGGTCAGGCGCGGTGGTGTCCGCCCCTCGGCCAGCCGGTTATGCGGCAGATGGTCGTTGAATACCAGATAGGACACACCCCATTCCGCCATCCGTGCCGGCAGCGCAGCATAGTCCTCGAGCATATGCGTTTCGAAGCGCAATTGCGGCACCAGATCGGTGACCACGCATTTGCACGTCTCTTCGATGGCGGCAAAAACCTGCGCTGCATAGTCCGGGCCGCGCACGCCGCCCTCCCAGCTCCAGAATTGCGCCATGATCGCGGTGGTGATCCCGTTGGCGGCCAATTCCGCCTCGGTGGCGATCACGCCCTCGTCCATCTGTTTCATCGCGCCGCGACGGGGGGCCAGGTGACGCTCGAACCCGTCGCCATGCAGGTCGATGATACCGGGCAGCACGACATAGCCGTCGAGCGCCACCGCGCGTGCCGCACTCTCCGCGATCTTCCCATTGGCAACCGAGACCTCATCCCTGACCAGCCCGCGCCCCGGCAGCAGCACCTCGGCCCCGGCAAATGTCAGGCTCAGGCTCATTCGCGCATCTCCTGGTCGGAGGGTTCGCAATCCTGCCCCTCTTCGCAACCCCCTTCGAACGGCCCGATCAGCGAATCGATCCATGTCAGTTCGGGGTCGAACCGGCCGTATTTCAAGAAATGCGCGGTCTGCCCGATCACCAGCGGGTTGTTCATCATGAAAGTATGGGTCACCGGCAGCACGATATGATCGCGCATCCCTGCAACCGCGGTCGAGGCAACTGATACCTTGCCGTCATCCGCCCCTTCGATCATCGCCGAGAAGACCGGGTTCAGAGAGTTCCGGCCCGCGATCACCCCAGCCTCGAAATTCACCGACGGCAGGCTCAGCGGCACGCTGTCCGGCCCGGTACCCAGCGACAGGCCCGCAGGTCCGTGCAACAGGCCGAACACTTCCAGATCGCCCAGTTCATCCACCAGCTGACTGCCCTGATTGGGCGTCCCCAGCATGACCACGCGACCCATGTTGGCGGGCTTGTGGTCCTGCATCCAATAGCGGATCAGAATGCCCCCCATGCTATGGGCAACGAAATGCACCGTCTGATCGCCACAAGCCTCGATCGCGGGCGGTAGCGTCTGTGCGGCCAACTCGTCAATGGGGAGATCGGTCGAGGCATAGCCCGGCGCAAACGTGTCATAGCCTTCCGATTCCAGCACTTGCTGCATCACGGTCAGCGACACTTCGGTGCGCGCCAGTCCGTGTAGCAGGATGACGCAATCGGCCATGACCGGTGCGGGCGGGAACAGAAACAGGGCAATCAGGTAGCGCATGGCTGCGGGATAGCGCCATTTCGCACCGGGATAAACCCTCAGCGCCGCGCACCGGGCAATACCGCAAGGGCAATGCCACCCAGCACCAACATCGTGCCCAGCACGAGCGAAAGGCTGCCCGCCTCGCCCAGCAGCAGCACGCCTGCCACCAGCGCGATCACCGGCACGCTCAACTGCACCGTTGCCGCCACAGCCGGGCTGAGTTGCGGCACCAACCGGTACCAGAGAGCATATCCTAGCCCCGAGGTCACCGCGCCCGAAAGGCAGGCCAGCGATAGCCCGACAAGCGTCATATGCAGCGCCGGGCCGACCACCCAGATCGCCGCTGCGGTCAGCGGCAGGGCAACCACGAAATTGCCCGCCGTCGCTGCCAGCGCATCGGGCGCGGACCGACCCGCAAGGGTATAGGCCGCCCAACCGAGCCCTGCCAAGGCCATCAGCGCCGCGCCGCCCGCATCCACGTGGGCACCACCAGACGGCCAGAGCACATAGGCCAGCCCGGCAAAGGCAATCACAGCACCCATTATTTGCGACGGTGACGGTCGCGTGCCGCGCAAGGCGCCAAAGGAAAACATCGCGATCTGCACCACGCCGAACAGGATCAGCGCTCCCAGCCCCGCATCCAGCGTCAAATAGGCCATCGAGAACCCGACCATATAGACCGCTAGCGACAACGCGCCCACCGCACGGCCCGGTACGGTCAGCGGCACCCTGCTGCCGCGCGCCCACACTAGCAGGCACAAGACAAGAGCTCCGGCCAGCACACGAACCACAGCGAAGGCACCGGGATCAGCCGCGCCGCTGCCCACCGCCAGCCGATTCAGGATCGAATTGGCGGCAAAGGCCACCATGGTGAGGGAGATGAGAAGAACCAGGCGCATGACCTGCCCTTATCCTGCGCACCGCGCCTTGAACACTCAATTCCGCGTTTGCACCAGACCCGCCCCGATCACGGCACGGTCACTGCTCGGCGCATCCGGGCCGGGATGCGCCCATCGATGAACAGCAAGCCAAAGCCGATAACGCCAGCCCCGAGCAGATCGCGCGCACTCACCGCCTCGTCCAGTATCGCCCAGCCCAGCAGGATAGCGGTTACCGGGATCAACAGCGTGACCAGCATCACGTTGCTTGGCCCGGCCCGCGTGAGGATGCGAAAGAACACAAGATAGGCCAATGCCGTGCCCAGCACAGCCAGCGCCACCAAGGCCCAGAGAACCCCGTCAGAAGGCACCACCAGAAGCCACGGTCGGTCGATCACTGCCACCACGGGCAACAGGATCGCGGTCGAGCAGATCAACTGGCAGGTGGCGGATTTCAGCGGCGGCACGCCCACCAGTTTTCGACGCGCCCAGAGCGCGGCAAAGCCGTAGCTCGACGCGCCTGCCATACACAGCGCGACACCAAGAAGCTGCCCACCCTGAAGTGCCGTGCCGCCGCCGTTCAGAACCACTACCCCGACCACGCCCAGCAGCACGCCGATCAGGCGGAACCGGGTCAGCCGCTCTTCTTTGAAACCGGCCATCACCAGCACGGTAAAAAGCGGCGTCATCGAATTGATGATCGCCGACAGGCCAACACCGATCTGCGTCTGTCCCGCAAAGATGAACCCGAATGGCAGCACGTTGTTGAACAGGCCCATGCCCAGAAACGGCACCCAGCCCGCGATGCCGTGCGGCAGGCGATGCCCGGCCCAGAACAGGAGTGGCAGTAGGACCATCGCGGCACCGCCCACCCGGATCAGCACCACGGTTAACGGCGGCAGCTCTTGCACCGCAACCCCGGCCCAGAAAAAGGTCGCGCCCCACAGGACCGACAGAAACACCAGCAGGCCCCAGTCTTGCCCGTCCATTTGTTTGACGTCTGATCCCATCACCTGACCCCTTGTTTCGCGAAGCCCAGCGATGACATGCGAGTGCGCGGCAAACGACCCGTTTCCTGCGCATTGTGCCCGACACCCATGAGAGCGCGGACCAATCCGACAAACCGGAAGCCGAAGGGCCGAGGCTCAATGTCCGCCGGTCAGGACCAGCGTATTGACGGGCATCAGGATCAGCCTGAGCCGCAACCCCGCTGCATGGACCACCCCGATCGTATCCACCACATGCAGGAACGCCTTGTTCCAGAAGCCCAGGTTCTCGTCCTCAAGCTTGTGGTGATTGTCGGTATAGACATTGGCCAGACAGGTACTGCCCGGCGGAATGCGATCGGCCACGCCCTCATAAAGCGGTTCCAGATAGACCGTGAGCGTTCCCGGAACCGTGTTGTATTGCAGGTCGCGAATCTCGTCGCTGGGGCGGATCTGACCCGAAGGGATGACATCCTGCACGCTGACCACCACGACCGGAATGACCTTGAAGGGGCGCGTCATGCAACCGATCTCGCCGATCATGCCGGGCTTGATGACCTGCGCCGCCATCTGGTTGAACCCCGCCTCGAACCGGTCTCGACCGGAATGTGAGGGGACCAGAATTCCGGCGGGGCGCAGCAGCGGACTGACATAATCGCCAACCTGTAGGCCGAACTGTTCGACCCTGCCGGTAACGCCGGCCAGGATGAGTGTCTTTTCAAGTTCGGTATGAGCGGCGTCAAGCTGCGCGATCGCGCTGGCCATCTGTGCCGGGATCAGTTCCTGGATCTGCTGTTCGACCGCGGCTTTCTGCGCCTGCGCCGCAACCACTTGTGCCTCGCGTTCTGCAACTAGGTTTTCCAGCCGTTCGACCTCGGCCAGCCGGACCGCGCTGGAGCCTTCATCACGCAGGGTCTCGTTGCGCTCAAGGTCCTCGACCGCCTGCGCAAGCGAGGCGCGCGCACCCGCGATGCCCGCATCGGCTTCGGCCAGATCGGTTTCGGAGACCTTCAGCGAGGCCTGAACCTCGGCGATCTTGGCGTTGGCGGCCTGTACCTGCGCCTGCTGGGTGAAATCCTCAAGCCGGAAGATCGGCTGCCCGGCGCTCACAAGCTCGTTATTACGCACGAATACCTCGGAGACGCGCCCGCCCAGCTGGGGCAGAATTGTCACGGTACGGAAATACGAGGCCACGCTGGAACTGGCGGGGTGGAAGTAGAACAGGGTGGTGATGACGGTCAGGGCAAGGATCGCGCAGGCTGTCAGGCCCCAGCGCAACTCGTACCACATGGTAAAGAGGGTGATCTCGTGGCCGATCCGCTTGCCCTGCATATAGCGGCGGAACAGGTAGTCGGGCAGCACCGTGATCAGGGCGCACATCATCGTTTCCAGCATGGATCAGCGCTCCTCAACCAGAGCTTCGGAGTCGTGCGCCGGCTCTGGCACGGGCGGGGCGCTCACCTGTCGCGCCGGGGCCAGAGAGCGGATCGCATCTGCGATCGAGCGTAGCGGCGCGGCAAGGTCGGGGATCTGAAACCCCGCAACCAGGATCGCCGCGATCCAGAAGATCCCGTTATGGGTAAAAAGCGCCAGCAGCGCCAGTATCCCCACAAGCTGAAACTGCGGGTGATTGGATTCATGGGCCATTTTCTCGGGCACCGAATGCAGGGTGAAATAGGCCACGCCGATCAGCAGGATCACACTAACCGTGAAGACAAGCATGAAATTGAAGAGAAAATCGCTGCCATCCGCTGCAACCACGTAAGATGGGATATGTTCGGCTGCCAACGGGTGTATCTCAGGGGTCGCCACATGAATCTCCGAAAATCTATGCGCCCAATGAATAAACCAAAAACCCGCTGAAACAAGCTGGCTTGGCGCGCGCAGTCCAAATGCTTGGGCGCGGAACAAAAAAAGGGGCCGCCCAAAGGCAGCCCCAATCTCTGACCAGATGGCCTGGGTGGCTTACATCATGCCGCCCATGCCGCCCATGTCGGGCATGCCGCCGCCTGCAGCAGGCGCGTCTTTCTGCGGCAGGTCTGCAACCATCGCTTCGGTGGTGACCAGCAGGCCGGCAACCGAGGCCGCGTCTTCGAGAGCGGTCCGGACAACCTTGGCCGGGTCGATCACACCGAACGCGAACATGTCACCATATTCTTCGGTCTGCGCGTTAAAGCCAAAGGCGGCGTCATCGGACTCACGCACTTTGCCAGCAACAACGGCACCGTCGACGCCCGCGTTTTCAGCGATCTGACGCAGCGGCGCTTCGATGGCCTTGCGCACGATGGTGATGCCCGCGTCCTGATCGGCGTTTGCGCCTTTCAGGGTGGCCAGTGCCTTGCCGGATTGAACCAGTGCAACACCACCACCGACGACAACACCTTCCTGCACAGCAGCACGGGTCGCGTTCAGAGCATCGTCGACACGGTCCTTGCGCTCTTTCACTTCCACTTCGGTCATGCCGCCGACACGGATCACGGCAACACCGCCTGCCAGCTTGGCAACGCGTTCCTGCAGCTTTTCGCGGTCGTAGTCGCTTGTGGTTTCTTCGATCTGAGTGCGAATCTGAGCGACGCGCGCTTCGATCTCTGCCTTCTCGCCCGAACCATCAACCACGGTGGTCTCATCCTTGGTGATCGCCACTTTCTTGGCCGACCCCAGCATGTCCATGGTGACGCTTTCCAGCTTCATGCCCAGATCTTCGCTGATGACCTGACCACCGGTCAGGATTGCGATGTCCTGCAGCATGGCCTTGCGGCGATCGCCGAAGCCCGGTGCCTTGACGGCAGCGATCTTCAGACCGCCGCGCAGTTTGTTGACCACGAGGGTCGCCAGTGCTTCGCCTTCGACATCCTCGGCAATGATCAGCAGCGGCTTCTGAGACTGGATCACCGATTCCAGCAGCGGAACCATCGGCTGCAGCGAGCTGAGTTTCTTTTCGTGCAGCAGGATCATGCAGTCTTCGAGATCTGCGATCATCTTGTCGGCATTGGTCACGAAGTAAGGCGACAGATAGCCGCGATCGAACTGCATGCCTTCGACAACATCGGTCTGGGTTTCCAGGCCTTTGTTTTCTTCGACGGTTATGACACCTTCGTTGCCAACCTTCTGCATCGCATCCGCGATCTGCTGGCCGATCTGTGTTTCGCCGTTGGACGAGATGGTGCCAACCTGAGCAACTTCGGCCGAGTCTTTCACTTCGCGCGACGCGGCCTTGATGCCTTCGACAACCTTGGCAGTTGCCAGGTCGATTCCGCGTTTGAGGTCCATTGGGTTCAGACCAGCAGCAACCTGCTTGAGACCTTCCTTCACGATGGCCTGCGCCAGAACGGTGGCAGTGGTGGTGCCGTCACCGGCTTCGTCATTGGTCCGGGAAGCAACTTCCTTGACCATTTGCGCGCCCATGTTCTCGAACTTGTTTTCCAGCTCGATTTCCTTGGCAACCGTCACACCGTCTTTGGTGATGCGCGGTGCGCCAAAGGATTTGTCCAGTACCACGTTGCGGCCTTTGGGGCCGAGGGTCACCTTGACAGCGTCGGCCAGGATATTGACGCCATTCAGCATGCGATTGCGGGCGTCTGTATCGAACTTGACGTCTTTTGCAGCCATGTTCTTTCTCCTTGAGAATTCTTGTAAGCGTTAAGCGAGATGAGATCGGGTAAGCCGAATGGCTTACGCCATGACCCCCATGATGTCGCTTTCCTTCATCATCAGCAGCTCTTCGCCATCGAGGTTTACCTCGGTGCCGGACCATTTGCCGAACAGGATGCGATCGCCTTCTTTGACCGACATCGCGATCAGCTCGCCGCTGTCCTTGCGCGCGCCTTCGCCGGTTGCGACGACTTCGCCTTCGCTGGGCTTTTCTTTTGCGCTGTCGGGAATGATCAGGCCGCCTGCGGTTTTTTCTTCGCTCTCAACGCGACGAACCAGCACACGGTCATGAAGCGGTTTCAATGCCATCTTTGCAGCTCCTTGGGCTCAAAGTACGTTTCCTTTATCGCCCTCACGCCTCCCGCGGAGAGCCGTTATCACTCAACGTGGTCGAGTGCTAACGGCGCATAGCTAGGCACATCGCCGGGCCAAGTCAACGCCCAGATCAGAAAAATTCCGTTCACTCGTGATCCCAGCTATAGGCCCAGTGCCGCAGCCCCTCCGCACCGGCCTCGGTTAGCACGTAAAACCCAGCACTCGCCCGCTCGAACCAACCATAGTGATTGTCCCGCATCAGCCGCGTTGCCTGCGTAACACCGGTGGCCTTTGCCACCAAAGCACCCTTGGTCACGCCATGCTCGGCCAGATAGGCCGCGCAGCGCAGCGCGTCCTGCCGATAGGCCGTGACGATCCCGTGCCGCGTGGCCCCGCCGGCATTCGGGTCACCCTGCAGCCGGTCGAACTCGCGCAGCAGACGTTCGGTGTGCTTGCGGGATTTGCGGGGCGCGTAAGGCCCCGGATCGCACTGCACCTCGGCCCGCCCATCGCCGCGCACCGTGATGAGGCCCAGACTGAGCCTGCGGCACATGGCTGTATTGTCCCGCAATACCCGCCGCTGGCTGCGGCCTGTGGGTTTGGGAACTGCGATATAAACCTGATCAGTCAGCCGGAAACGCGCGATGGCCTGATGATAGAGCGTTAGCGAAAACCGCAGCTTCAGTTCTACGATCACCGGCGGCTCATCGCCGCGCCGGGCCACTACATCGGCCGCGCCAACCTCACCCTTGACGACATATCCCTGACGTTCCAGCAGCGCCTTGACCGGCGCATAAAGATCCTGCTCGCGCTCCATGATCCCCAGTTCTATGTCACTGGCGGCCCGGCGTCCATTTGCCGCCAACAGCCCGGGTGACAAGGCGTCCCACCACCCCTATAAGGCGCGCAAATTCGCGACGATAGGACAGTGACATGACCACCCAAGTTTTCGGACATAAATCCCCCGATACCGATTCCACCGGCTCTCCCATTCTCTGGGCCTGGTACCTGAACGAGATCAAGGGCGAGACCGCCAAGCCGGTGCTGCTGGGCGAGCCCAACACCGAGGCCGCCTTCATGCTGGAGCGCTGGGGATTGGACAAGCCCGAGATCATCGCCGACGTGGCCGAGGACGCAGCCGTCGTCATCGTCGACACTAACAACCCCGCCGAACTGCCCGACAGCATCAACAGCGCCGATATCCGCGCCATCATCGACCACCACAAGCTGGTTGGCGGGCTGGAAACCAAAGGCCCCATTGACATCACCGTGCGCCCGCTGGCCTGCACCGCGACCATTATGATGGACCTGATCGGCGCAGATGCCGCCAAGATGCCCGAGGCGGTCAAGGGCGCAGCCCTGACCTGCATCCTCAGCGACACATTGGAATTCCGCTCGCCCACCACAACCGATCATGACCGTGCCGTGGCCGAGTCGCTGGCCGCGGAGCTGGGTCTGGATATTTCCGCCTATGCCGCCGAGATGTTCGCGGCTAAATCGGACGTCTCAAGCTTCTCGGACGCCGAACTGCTGCGCATGGACAGCAAGGAATACGCGATTGACGGCACCAAGTTTAGGGTGTCCGTTCTGGAAACCACCGCCCCGGGCGTGGTGCTGGACCGCAAGGCCTCGCTGATGGATAGCATGAGCACCGTTGCCACCGAGGACGGCGTCGATCAGGTTCTGCTCTTTGTGGTGGACATCCTGAACGAGCAAGCCACCCTGCTGGTGCCCAACGATCTGGTGAAAACCGTGGCCGAAAAATCCTTCGACGCCGCCCCTGCGGGCGACACTGTGGTCCTGCCCGGCGTGATGAGCCGCAAAAAGCAGATCATTCCAAACCTGAAGGTCTGATCGACCCGGTTATGAAAACAAAGGCATGCCAGTCCAGGCGTGCCTTTGTTATGTGGGCACTGCCCATAGGAGACCAACAGTTTCTTCGCTGCGCATGCGCGCAGCACGATTTTTGGCTGCACCGGCGCAAAGTTTCATGCCGCCTCACGGCGGAAACAGCAGCCGTTCTTACATGACGCAGAAAAATCTAGACGAGCAACAACCGGGTGCCGGGCAAGGGCTGAATTTGGCGCATCTGCTCCATGTCAGCTTCTAGGTCTGCGAGGTCAGCTCCTTTTTTGGCCAGCTTGCGAGCAGTAGTTTGCCTGCATCCCGGGCTGGTGTGGCCGACATTCGTTCGCCCTCGAAAGCCGATACAATCGCACCTTTCATCAAAAAGTGCCAGACTTCGGCCAATTCCTCTGGCCTCTCCAGCCCGGCGTCTTGAGCAAGCCCGCTCAAAAAATGACGAATTGTTGCCAGATGTCTCGCTGCAGCGCGGTGGACCGGCGAATTCACTTCGCTTTCGAGTAATACGTTGACGAAAGCACAACCTTCATAGTCGCGACGCCGGAACCAAGCATCGAACACATCAAAAACCGCCAATAGGCGGTCTTCTGGGTTATCGGAGGCGGCCCGGACACCCGCTTCCAGCCAACCCCGTGTCCACAGGTCCTCGCGCATCTCCAAAAACGCGAGTACGAGGTCCTCTTTGGACTTAAAGTGCTTATACAAACTGGCTTTCGCCGCGCCGGATTCAGCCAGAATGGTGTCAATCCCCACCTGGCTGATGCCACGGCTCGAAAACAGGCGATAGGCCGTGTGCAGGATCCGGTCGCGCACCTTTGCGCTTTTGGCATCTGCTGCAGTGAGCATCGAAACCTCCTAATTCCTGCGCAATGTAAGGAGGCCGGACGCTGAACTCAAGGGATGGTTGCCATCTGAAACCACGCATTGCGGACCGATATGTCTGCGTTTGTTTTTTAGTTTTTTATTGTATTACATTGTTTATTAACGGTAAAATTTTCTTTGAATAAAAATACAGACAGGTTAGTCTATTATGTTGTGCTTAACTGGGGTTGGCGGACTTCCAGCTGACCAAAAAGATCAGGGAGGAAAGTGCGCGTGGTTGACGTAAAACCTGTGCAGATTGGCAAGTGCATTGTCGGCGGTGCGCTCGGGTCTCACACTGGGTTGGCCGTTGGGAGTATTTTTTACGACAATCACTCGATCGTCGAAAACGCGTTTGAGGGAACTTTCAATGCGGACAAGGCTGCTGGCCTGATTGAGCGCGTAAACGGTTTATCTCGGCGCTACGGAATTCAAATGGCCTTCGATGTGATCGGGTCCGATCCTGATGCTTTCTGCAAGTTCATCGACTTCACAGCAGACAGAACCGATTTGCCGCTGTTGCTCAACGCAACAGAAGCCGAAGTGCGCATTGCCGGGCTGGAGTTTGCAAACAGCAAGGGCATCCTGGATCGATCCATTTTTGCGTCACTCAATGAAGATACCGAAGACGAAGAGGTTGAGGCCCTCGGGCGGCACAAGCCGGGGGGTATCATGATTCTGGCCAATGATGTTGGCGAGCCGAACCCCGAAGGATCAGTCGAAATTATCCGGAACTTCTTTCATCCCATCTTGCGGGAGATCGGGTGTGACACGCCGATCGTGGACCTTGGGGTCATGGACGCGCCATCGGTCGGCATCGCGATGCGAGGGATACAGGCCGTCCGGAGAGAGTTTGGATATCCGGCCGGATGCGCCTTTTCGAATTGCTTTCCTCAGTGGACGGGTCTTTCCTCTTTGGGTCCCGAAAATGTGAATCTGTCCTTGGCGGCTGCTATGGTCTGCTGCCGCATGGCTGGCGGAGATTTCCTTCACTTCGGGATAATCGAAAAAGGCAGGGCCATGGCCCACGCTTTGGGATCAACGGAGGTTTTTTTGGGGTTCGCCGCTCAGGAACTTGACAAAGCAAGACTTCCCGAAGGCCACGCGCTGCTGAAAATGTTCAAGTTGGCGCAGACCCAATGAGCAAAACTGCACATCATCTCGCCCGGATCATGCAGGAGCGTGTCGCGATCGACATCGGGACTACCTCGCTTACGGCATTTCGCCGAGCGGCTTTGCCAGCGCATAACGCATCCATCATCGGGCATCCGATATTTGAAACCCTCCCGATTTCGGCGAAAGATGCGGCATCTGCGGGGTCCGACATGCAACGTGTGGGCTTTGTTTGGCCACGCACTGTCGAGCGGGACAAGGAATTTCAGGACGCCTATGGTGTACGCTGGATGGAAACAGATGAGAACTTCGCCCCATACGAGCACCCGTTGGAGCATGCCGAATGGAAGGCATTGAATCGCCATCCTCGACCGGTTCTGCCAACTCAGATTCAGTATCCGGATCCGACATCCGCGACGGTCACAATCCTCGACCCGCCCTGCTACGGATTGTTGGATACCTGTTTCATGCTTCGCAATGGCTGGCAGTTCATGGTGGATATCACGGACAACTACCGGACCGCCAATGCGTTGCTGGATTGGGCCTTGGAGGTGATATCTGAAGCTTACCTTACTGCGATTACAGCTCTCCCGGATGACCCCGGCATAATCGTGTACGGAGATGATCTGGGGTTTGAATCTGGCATGTATTTGTCCGATCTGGATTTCAGAACCTTCCTCTTTCCCAGACTGCAAACCCTGTTTGCACGGATCAGAAAGAAGACAAACGCCCTGATCTGTTTTCATTCCTGTGGCGCGATTTCGTCCATCATCGGCGACATCGCGGAACTTGGCGTGGATATTCTGAATCTCGACTTCTATGCGAAGAATGTAGTTCTGGGCGATGTTCGCAAAAAACTCTCAAGCAGAGTGATTTTGCACGCGCCGGTCAATGCGGCTGCGATCGGTCGCGCCGTGATGTCGAACAACAAAGCGTCGCTTGCGTTACTGACCGTCGACATAGCGCTTTCAATGCCGAGTATCGGTGGCCCGACTGACAATGTTGCTGCTGCCGATGAAGCTGCGGACACGATGCGCGGTGTGGCGTTCATGCGCGCCTTCAGCAGCGACGACTTGAAGCAAATCCGCGAATTCGGTCCCATAAAATCAACAATCGAACGAGCCGCAAGAGCGGCGCGCGATCTGGATATTCCGACAATCTCCGGAGCTGGCATCGAATTCAGAGGCATACCGCCGGGCAAAGAACCCGAATTTCACGCGGCCTCGTCGCCGTCATCAAGAGCAATTCTAAACTGACACCCATGAATGGGAGGAACAACATGAGCAAGCAGATGACAGGGCGCGAGAGGTTTTTTGCGGCATGCCTAATGAGCGAGCAGCCGGACCAGGTGCCGGTGGTTCCCCTTCTGATGACGCGCGGCATACGTGAGGGCGGTCTCACGGTAGAGGAGGCCCTGCGTGATGGAGTTGCGTCCGCGCATGCCAAAGCAAAGGCGGAAAAAAAGTTTGGCGGGGATGCAATTATCGCCGGGACCGACCTCTTTACGCCAGTTGAATGCGTAGAGGGCTGTGAACTCGACTATTTGCCCTATGCGCAGCCGTCGCTGGTTACCCATCCCACGCCGACAAAAGAGGCCTTCTATCGCTTCAAGGAGAAGTATGAGCGCGAAGGTTTCAAGCCGTCAAACCGGGTGCTGGAAATCCAGAAAGAGATCAGGACCTTCATCGAATTGGGGTACAAAGAGACCCACGCGATACCGACGCCGGTTGGCGGACCGATTACCACCGCGCAGCTGATGACGGGTTCGTCGGAATTCCTGACCTGTTTGAGCGAAGATCCCGATTATGCGCATGAGGTGACCGAACTTGCGTTGGACATCGTCAAGAATGTCTGCCGGTTGATGTTCGAGGCCGGACTCGACGCGTGCAACATTCTCGACCCATTTAACTCGTCGGACATTCTTCCGCCGGAAGTCTATCGCAAGCATGGTCTTCCCTACCAGAAACGCCTCTTCAAATACATCAACGAAGAGCTCAAGGGGGCGGCGTTCACGCATACATGCACGTTCACGCAACCAATCTGGCGCGACATCTCTCAAAACGGCTGCGTGAATTTCAACGGGGACATGTACCCCGGCATGGACAAGGCAAAGCAGGCCATCGGCGGGCAGATTTCCCTGATGGGGACGCTTTCGCCTTATTCGACGCTCATGCACGGGTCGACGGAAGATGTCAGAAACGAGGTTAAAAAGCTGGCCGCCGAAGTGGGTTACAACGGCGGCTTCATCTGCATGCCCGGTTGTGACATCGACTGGAACATTCCTGACGAAAACATGCACGCGCTGATCCAGCAATGTGCTGAAATCAAATACCCAATGGATGTGGCCGCCCTTGGCGATCTGTCAAATGTCTTTCTTGCCGGGCATCCAAATCACGTCGGCAAACGCGGATCATCGGCACAATCTGACGCGAACGTCCTGGCTATGGAGAGCATGGTCGAGAGCGGGTCGGCAGAACATGCTGAAACTGAAGAAGACAGGATCAACCAAAAGCTTGTCGAGGCCATCATGGAATATGATGGCGACAAGGCGATCGAATGGACCACCAAGGGCCTCGAAGTCGGCATGTCCGCTCAGGATATCGTCTTCGATGGGTTGTCTCTGGGTATGAAGATCGTCGGCGACATGTACGAGCGCAACGAACGTTTCGTCACTGACATGCTCAAGGCTGCGAAGACAATGGACAAAGCCATGCCGGTTCTGACGCCGCTTCTCGAGGCGTCGGGCGGAGACGGAGGACCCACCGGCACCGTGGTTGTGGGCCTTGTGCGCGGCAACACGCAGGACATTGGCAAGAATCTTGTTTGTCTGATGCTCAAGGCAAACGGATTTAACGTCATTGACCTTGGCAAGAACGTCAAGCCGGAGCAGTTCATCAAGACAGCAGAAGAGAATGATGCTGTTGCAATCGGGATGTCGGTCATGACCAATTCGTCGACCGTTTACGCCGAGAAAACGAAGCAACTTCTCGAAGAGAAGGGCCTGGGCGACAAATACCTCCTAATGTTCGGCGGCGCGGCGGCCAATGTCGGCCTCGCCAGAGAGATGGGTCTGGAATACGGGCTCGATGCAAATGCCGCAGTCGAGCTTGTCAAGGAACGGGTCGAAAAGCAGGCCGCTGCCTAATCCTGCACCTCAAACAGGCGCCCCATTTCGTGGGGGTGCCTTCCAAAAGATTGGAAATGGGTATGCCAGTTTATTCCTTCTGTTGCGATGATTGTGGCGCAACGAGAGAAATGTTGGCCAGCCTCGAACAAGCCGATGCACTTGAACTGATGTGCCTGGCGTGTGGCGGCGACATGGTTCGGGCTCGGGTGATGTCTGTGAATATCATTGGCCCGGCCATTCGCGCGAAGAAAGCCGAAAAGAAGCAGGAAGAGCACGCATATTTCACGAAGCCATGCGGGCACAACCATGCCTGCCGCTGCAGCGTTAAGCTGTCGAAGTCGAACCCTTTCAAACAGGAAATTCGAGCGGCGCACGGCTTCGCAGATGAAATATAGCTTCCGCGGTGATGCCGAAAGGTCTCTGCCGGCCACTCAAAGTTACGACATCAGGAGGCGTTGTCGGCCCGCCAAGGCATATCGCTCAGAAAGGAGCGCGCATGGCTACCTATCCATTGAGGATCGTCGAAAAACGTATGGAGGCAGAGGATGCTGCAAGTCTCTATTTTGACGTGCCACCAGACCTAAGAGCGGCATTTGGCTACCGTCCCGGCCAATTTCTTACCCTCGAAACTGATAGCGACGGTGAAGACGTCGCCCGACAGTATTCATTGTCCTCTACGCCCGGGACGCATGAGCGGATACGCATCACGGTCAAGAAAATCGACGGAGGTATCGTATCGCCCTGGCTTGTCGACGAAGCGACGGAAGGTGATCTGGTAGAGGTTGGTATCCCGCGCGGTCGTTTCTTCAAGAATCTGGATGATCCGACGCATGTTGTTCTGTTGGCGGCTGGCTCCGGAATCGCGCCCATTCTTTCGATCGGGCGCTGGCTGCTTGAGAATGACGCGACCCACAAAGTCACGCTCATATATGGCAACCGGACGCCAGAGCGCATGATCCTCGCCGATGAGGTCGAAGAGATAGAAAGGAATTTTGAGGGTCGGTGCGTCGTCGCGCGTGTCATGAGCCGGGCCAATGGCGAATGGTCGGGTCAAAGAGGCCGAATTGATCGTGAATACATCACGCGCCATTTTCCGGAATGGAATGACCGGTCCGGTGATTTGCCGATGATATTCTATATGTGTGGTCCAGAAGGCTTCATGGATGCTGCTGAAAGCGCATTGCAAAATGTCGGCATACCACTCACCTCAATCCATCGGGAAAGCTTCGATATGAGCCTGGAGGACGATGGGAATGAACCGGGTCTCGAAGTCAATGGATCGGACTATATCGGAGAGGCAGGGCAAACCGACAAGATCGTCGCCGTGGTGGGCGGCGAGGAATACGAAGCCGACTGGCAGGATGGAGAAGACGTTCTCTCGGCATTGCTACGGGTCGAGGCAGATGTCCCGTTCTCGTGTCAGGAAGGCACATGCGCATCCTGCATCTCAAAGCTCACGGAGGGTAAAATCGACGTCAGACCCGGTGTCCTGCAGACGCTTCGGCAGGACGATCTCGACGAAGGGCTGACACTGGCGTGCCTGTCACGTCCCAAGACCAAGTCCATTCGCATTGATTTCGACGAGATATGATCATGGCTAAGCGAACCATATTGGAGAACCTGAAGCTGGTCACTATGGCCGGCGACATACCAGACACGACACTCCATGACGACGCGTTGATTGTCGTGGAAGAAGGTATCATCACTTATGCCGAAGCCGCCGCTGACTATGAGGGCGATCGATTCGGAGCCATAGACATGGGCGGCGCGCTTTGCCTTCCCGGGTTTGTGGATTGTCACAATCCGTGTCTTTGGGCAGGCGATGTGCCTCAGAGTACAACCCTGACCGGGGACACATACCGGCAACTTGTACGAGCCGTCGCAAGCTCGACGCGCAATGCAGATGATGTGACGCTAGTGACCCTTCTGGAAGACCGTATTGACGGATTGTTGCGTTCGGGTGTGACATGCTCTGAATTGAAATCAGGATATGGCGGCGACGCTCAGACAGAGCTGCGGTTTGTTCAATTGCTTGCAGACTTTGCAAGGACAGCCAGGATCCGTACGCGCATTACATTGGCCCTTGGCCATGTGTTTCAGGGCGAAGGGGACCCGGATGAATTCCTGGAACACCTTGAGAAGGTAATAGTCCCGGCGACCTACGAAAATGGCAATACGGATGCGATCGAGGTTTTTTGCGATGACGAGGGTGCGATGGATCTTGATATGTGTTCCACTATCCTCGAACTCTACTACAGGAAAAAAACGCCGACACGCGTCGCCTGTGACCGGTTCGAAGACAGCGCCGGTGCAACATTGCCGGTATCGTTTTATGCGCGCTGCGCACTTTATCTGAACAAATCTGACAGCCTTGATCTTGAAAACCTGTCAAACGCCGGGACGGTGGCTGTCATTATCCCCGGTGCATTGGATACTGACGGCGACCAGTCACTCCCGGATGTGTCGAAGATACGGAACGCCAACGGTCGCATCGCCATAGCGCCAGATACCTCCGCCGGCGGCAGTCAGGAAAGCATGCTTCAGGCACTGAGTTCCGGGTTTCGGAAACTCGGACTGTCTGCTGCTGAAACCATCGCAGCTGCAACAATCAATGCGGCCCACGCTCTTGGTGTTGAAAACGAAGCAGGTGTCATCGCCGCTGGTCGGCCAGCCGATCTGGCGTTTTTTTCGGCCGCTTCGCTGGATATCCTATTCAAGAACGAAAATTCCAAATGCGTAGCGACCATGTGCTCCGGAAACCTGATGCAATACAGCTGGCGGTGAGACAAAAGGGCTCTGAGCCGCGCAATGCTCCTGCGGCAAGCCCCTGGGATTGGGTGACATCGAATCAGCTGTCAGTAAAGACGATCAAACCCTTGAATTTCCGCCGTCCCGTTCGGTCTGCCGTCGTTCACATCTCAGCAACCGACATTCGCGCTACGAGCGGCGAGATCGGACTGAGAGCCCACTTTGACGGATGCTGTGAAACGTACGAATGCCCACCTAACCAAATGACCAAAACTCAATACGGTCCGCAACAAGGTGCCTTTTCGAAGCACTCATCCAATTGCGGTAAGTTCAAATTGCCCAAGTTCCCACACTGGATTAGTTGACAATATTACTCAGATATATCATGCCCGGCTCGGGCATGGCATCGCCATGACATCAATTTAAGGAGAGACCCATGAATGTCAGATCACTGACGCGGGGTCTTTGCTCCGCTGCCGCAGCTATGACGCTTACTTTTGCGTCCGCCACGATCGCAACCGCAGAGACAATTACCGTAACTGACATCGCTGGCCGCGTTGTCGACGTTGAAAAGAACCCCTCCAAGGTTGTGATTGGTGAGGGCCGCATGATCTATTCGATCGCGTTGCTCGACCAGAAAAACCCATTCCAACGTATCGTTGGGTGGAAGGACGATATGGTGAAATACGATCCAGATGCGCATCGTAAGTACCTTGAAGCCTTCCCTGAAATTGCTGATCTGCCCAGTTTTGGCAGCCCGTATACCGACGAATGGAACCTCGAAGGTGTCATCTCTCTGGGGACCGAACTGGTTCTGATGAACCTTGGAAATCTTCTGAAAGCCCAAGAAAGTGGGATCATCGAGAAATTGGACGAAGCTGGGATCGCGACCATCTTTGTTGATTTCCGTCAGGACCCGACACAAAATACTGTTCCCAGCCTCCAACTTTTGGGGCGTATCTTTGACAAACGCGACGACGCCGATGCCTTTGGTGATTATTACCAAGAGCAGATGAAGTTGATTTATTCGCGTGTGCAGGGAATTCCTGACGAGGACCGACCCGTTGTCTTCATTGAGCGCGCAGCGGGTTACAACCCAGCCAAATGCTGTAATACTTTTGGAGCAGCCAATTTGGGCCGGTTGGTCGACCTGTCTGGTGGTCGCAATTGGGGATCATCGAAGACACCGGGGTTCTCCGCATCCGTCAGCCTAGAAGCCATCTTTGCAGATGATCCAGACGTGATTATTGGCACAGGTGCAAACTGGGCCGAAGCCAATCCGGCAACCACAGCAGTCCTATTCGGATATGAAGCCGATAGAGCCATGGTGCAGGAACGTTTGGGCGCACTTGCCTCACGTGAAGGCTGGCCCGAGCTGTCGGCGGTCAAGAATGGCCGTTTCCATTCAGTCTATCACCAATTCTACAACAGCCCTTACCACTTCGTTGCGATGCAGGCCTTTGCGAAATGGTTGCATCCGGAGCTGTTTGAAGATGTCAGCCCAGAAGCCACAATGAAAGAGCTTCACGATCGGTTCCTGCCGATTGACTATTCGGGCGTTTTTTGGGGAAGCCTCGAATAAAGCAACCCTCAGCTATGACACTGCGGCCCCGCTGAATGTTGGGCCGCGATCGCCTTTGGAGGGCACTTTCGTGACAATAAATGTAAACGCTGCTGAAATGCGGCGGGCCTATGCTGCGCAAGTCTCGCGCCGCTACAGCATGATCGCACTGGTTACAGGGCTGTTGGCCCTCAGCTTTTTCCTAGACGTGGCCACGGGGCCCGGAAAATACAGCCTGTCGACAGTATTCGATGTTTTGACTGACCCATTGTCGCATGGCGTCCGACTAAAGGTTATTGTCTGGGACTACCGGCTGCCGGTCGCCATCACGGCTGCGTTGGTCGGGGCGCTATTGGCTGTCGCTGGCGCGCAAATGCAGACGATTTTGAACAATCCATTGGCGGAACCCTTCACGCTTGGTGTGTCGGCAGCAGCGAGCTTTGGCGCCTCATTGGCAATCGTACTGGGCGTCAGCGTCATTCCTGCCGTGGGGCCCCTTCTGGTTACGGTGAATGCCTTCGTCTTCGCGCTTTTGACCTGCGGCTTTATCTTGCTTGCCACCCGCTTAAAGGGTGTTGGGTCAGAGACGATGATCTTGTTCGGGATCGCGATATTCTTCACCTTCTCTGCGCTATTGGCGTTGATGCAATACATGGCCTCGGAGGATCAAATCGCCCGGATCGTATTCTGGATGATGGGATCGCTGAGCCGTGCAAGCTGGGAGAAAATCTCGTTAGGCGGACTGCTTCTGGCCGTTGCCATTCCATTCAGTCTTTTGCGAACGTGGCCAATGACGGCCCTACGCATGGGCGAAGCAACCGCCGAAAGCATGGGCGTCGACGTATCGCGGTTACGGGTCGAGATGCTGGTCTGTATTTCCCTATTGGCCGCGACCGCCGTTTCGTTTGTCGGCACGGTTGGTTTCGTCGGCCTCGTGGGGCCGCATATCGCACGGTTGCTGGTGGGCGAAGATCAGCGGTACTTTATACCACTTTCAGCCCTCGTCGGGGCATTGGTTTTGTCTCTGACATCCTTGATATCGAAAACGATCACACCGGGCATAATCTACCCGATTGGTATCATCACCTCGTTGATCGGTGTTCCGGTGTTCATCTCTATCATTCTTAGTACGCGGCGGGAGAAACTGTCATGACCCTTAGTATTGCGAACCTCAGGGCTGGATACGGAAATACCGAAGTGCTTCACGATGTTTCGGTTCCTAATATCGAAGGTGGTGCATTCGTTGGGTTGATAGGACCCAACGCCTCAGGGAAATCCACGTTGTTTAAAACCTTGGCGGGCTTGGTGACGCCAATCGCTGGGAGTATTTCAATTGGGGATGATGACGTGACGCATTTGCGGCGCAAAGATCGAGCGCGCCGGGTCGCCTATATGCCACAGGCATTTGGGTGCAATGCCCTGCTTAGTGTTTTTGAGAGCGTGCTTCTGGCGCTTAAACAAACCACGGGATGGCGGGTCGAGTCTGACAATCTTGACCGTGTATCAGACACGTTGCGCGCGCTCGGCCTATCGCATTTAGCAAATCGCGGGATTGCTGGTCTTAGTGGCGGGCAGGCCCAGATGGTGGCTGTCGCACAAACCATCGTCCGCGCGCCAGAGGTCATTTTGTTGGATGAACCAACGAGTGCGTTGGACCTACACCACCAGCTGTCAATCCTGACCTCAATTCGGAACGAAATGGACCTCAAGAAACCTGTGGTTATGGCGGCTCTGCATGACCTGAACCTTGCGGCAAAATTCTGTGACCGCATGGTGCTGCTGTGCGAAGGTTTCATCCTTGCGGATGGTCCGCCGGAACATCTTCTCGCGCTTCCTGAAATCGGTAAAACCTATCGCGTCGAAACTGATCTGGAACAAACGAAGCGCGGTGCGCTTTACGTTGACGCCAGACTGTCGGCTTAAGCGGGCCCATTGATGGTGCAGACTTCATTTCATTCCACAGCGTATGAGGCTGCGTACGCCAGCGGTTGTCGGCATACTTCAAGCAGACATTGGCACTCCTGCAGCGAAAGCTCACTTTGTCCCGCGAAACAGACCTTTGACTCATGCCGCGAGGACGCCGCCGGGTTAAGTCCAGCACGCTGTTGCGTACTGGCTTAGACCCACTATTTTGACGCCTGAGTGACCCGCCTCAACCCGGATCCATATTGTAGATCAACCGCTCGTCGCAGGGGGCAATGCGTAGGATGTTGGTGGTGCCGGGCACGTTGAAGGGTACACCCGCAGTGACCACGATCTGGTCGGTTTCGGTGGCGAACCCGCCCGAGCGGGCGGCGCGGGCGGCAGCGACGACGGCGCCCTTGAACCGTTCCAATTCGGGCGTGATGACGCAGTTGCACCCCCAGGACAGGCAAAGCCGCCGGGCGGTGCCCAGCACCGATGTCATCGCGATGATCGGGATGCCGGGCCTCTCGCGGGCGGTCAGCAAGCCGGTGGTGCCGCTTTGGGTAAAGCAGCAGATCGCCTTGATCTCGGTCTTTTCGGCGATCTCGCGGGCGGCAGCGACGATGCCGTCGGCAACGGTGGTCCCAGCGGCCGACCGGGATGCCGCGATGATCAGCGTATAGGTCGGGTCGGCCTCGACCTCGATGGCCACCTTGTTCATGGTGCTGACAGATTCTACCGGATAGGACCCGGCGGCGGATTCGGCGCTCAGCATTATGGCGTCGGTGCCCTCGTAGATCGCGGTGGCCACGTCAGAAACTTCTGCCCGGGTCGGCATAGGGCTTTCGATCATGCTTTCCAGCATCTGGGTCGCCACAATCACCGGCTTGGCAGCGGCCCGGCATTTTCGCACTAGCCGCTTCTGGATCGGCGGCACCGCCGAGACTGGCAGTTCCACCCCCAGATCGCCCCGCGCCACCATGATCCCGTCCGAGGCATCCAGAATGTCGTCAAATTCTTCGATGGCGGCCGGTTTCTCGATCTTGCTGAGGATCGCGGCCCGGCCATCGGCCAGCGCGCGCGCCTCGAACACGTCGCGGGCTCGCTGCACGAAGCTGAGCGCCAGCCAGTCCACACCCAGTTCGCAGACGAACTCAAGGTCCTTGCGGTCCTTCTCCGACAGCGCCGCCAGCGGCAGCACCACATCCGGAACGTTCACACCCTTACGGTTGGAAATGGTACCGCCCGTCTCGACGGTTGTGTTGGCGAAATCAGGGCCGCATTCCTGCACGATCAGGCGGATCTTGCCGTCGTTGACCAAAAGCCGCGAACCGGATTCCAGCGCCTGAAAGATCTCGGGATGCGGCAAACAGACCCGGGCGGCATCCCCCGGCGTTTCATCCAGATCAAGTCGGAATGCCGCGCCTTCGACCAGTTCCTCGGCCTCGTTGGCAAAGACACCGACGCGCAGCTTCGGCCCCTGCAGATCGGCCAGAATGGCGATCGGGCTGTCCAGATCCTGTTCGATCTTTCGTATGATGCTGTGTTTCTCGCGAATCTCATCATGGCTGCCATGGCTCATGTTCAGCCGAAACACATCCGCGCCCGCCTCGTGCAGAGCACGGATTGTCTCATAGGTATCTGACGCCGGTCCCAGCGTCGCCACGATTTTCACATTTCTCAGACGTCGCACTGCTTTGCCCTCCTGCCATGCCGGATGTTACCGCAAACATCACTTGCGCCGCTTATGACCCAATTCCCTTTTACAGGCAACTGTCCTAGAGGTGCGCCAAACAAGATGACAGGCTGATGACATATTCTCCCTTTTTCATTCATGGCGAGGATCGCCCCGGGCGCTGGCTGATCACCTGCGATCACGCCACCAATCTGGTGCCTCCCGCGATCAATGCTGGCGATCTGGGTCTGCCGCGCGAGGATATGGAACGCCACATCGCCTATGATGTCGGCGCATACGAGGTGTCCAAACACCTGGGAGAGCTGTTGAACGCACCGGTGATCGCGGCCAATTTCTCGCGCCTGGCCATCGACCCCAACCGGGGCGAAGACGACCCCACGCTGTTGATGAAGCTCTATGACGGGTCGGTCATCTCCGCCAACCGCCACGCCGGTGCAGAGGAACGCGAGCGGCGGCTGAACCTGTGTTACCGGCCCTATCACACAGCCTACGAGAAACTGGCGGCGCTGCCGCATATGGTGGTGATCGCCATGCATTCGTTCACCCGGCAGCTGCGCGGACGCGCGCCACGGCCCTGGCATGTGGGCGTTCTGCATACCCCGGACGAACGGTTCTCGCGCCCCCTGGTCGACCGGCTAAAGGCGGAACCCGATCTCTGTATCGGCGTGAACGAACCCTATACTGGCGTCCTGCCCGGGGACTCCATCGATCAACACTGCACCGCGCACCATCGCCCCAATGCCCTGATCGAGTTGCGCAACGACCTGATCGCCGATCATACGGGGCAACGGGAATGGGCCGAACGGTTGGCGACGATCCTACAGGACGCATTGGCGGCAAGCAGCCTGTGACATAATGTCCGCAGCGCGCGAAGCCACCCGCGCGATTTCTTGTGCGGCCACCGCTGCATCCCCATCTTGAAGGCAATGGAGGCGCCTATGACACAGGACACCCTGACTGCGGTTTTCGGATGGATGACAATCCTCAATTTCGCCGTGCTGATCTTCAGCACCGTCATGATCGTGTCACTGAAGGACTGGATCGCCGGCATTCACGGCCGCATGTTCGATATGCAGCCCGCTGAGATGCGCATGGTCTATTTCAGATATCTGGCGAACTACAAGATCCTGACACTGATCTTCTGCCTGATGCCTTGGCTTGCCCTGAAACTGGCCTGACGGCGCGCCACACGCATCGTCAGAGGTTTGTCTTTTGCCGCGACTTGTGGTGTTACTCCACGCCAGCCCACCTCATATCCACGGAGCCGGACAATGGACCCTCAAACCGAAATCGAGCTTCAGGCCGCCGCCTTTCGCCGACTGCAGCAGCACCTGATGCAAGACCGCACCGACGTCCAGAACATCGACATGATGAACCTCGCCGGATTCTGCCGAAACTGCCTGAGCCGCTGGTATCAGGAAGCGGCGAATGAAAAAGGCATCGAGATGGACAAGACCGAGGCGCGCGAGATTTTCTACGGCATGACCATGGACGAATGGAAATCCACCTATCAGAACGAGGCCAGCCCGCAGCAGCATGCCGCCTTCGAAACCGCATTCAAGGAAAACGTGCTGGACAAGGAATAGAGCCTTACCCGGACCCGACCACCTGATCCGTGTGGCGTATCAGAGAATTTGACGCAGGAAACTCTCAGCCCGGTGATTAGCCGGAGTCCAAGTTCCAGGCGCCTTATCTGAGCGATCCTTAGTGCCACATTGCTTGCGCCGTTTGTTTCGCTTCAATCGTGAAATTGCCGTGCAAACTTTTGAGGCCAGAAAGCGCTGCGCGGACTTGGCCGCCGGTCGTGTCGATAGCCCTACCACATTGGATTGAAAAGCAATTCGGTAACTCAATGCTCGTCGCGAGGGACGCACTATGCTGGAAACTCTATTAGTTGTGGGAATTGGCCTCGCCGGCGGCATCGCAGTTGGGGCGCAAGCGCCAATAGCTGGATCAATGGGGAATCGCATTGGCGGTGCGGCGGGAAGCTTGATTGTTCATCTAAGTGGAGCGGCAGCGTCTCTTGCGCTGTTGATCATCCGTGGTGGCGAAAATATCAGCGATTGGCGCAGCTTACCTTGGTATATGCTCGGGAGCGGCGTCTTCGGACTGGTACTATACTTGTCGTTAAGTCAAACCATACCGAAATTGGGCGCTACCTCCGCAATAACTCTCATCGTAGTTGGGCAACTTATGGCAGGGATGGTTATAGACCATTTTGGCCTTTTCGAAGTTTCGGCTAGGAGTGTTGACTTACGCCGGATTCTTGCCACAGCTCTACTTCTCGCTGGAGCATATTTGATGCTTCGCTGAAGATACCGGCTGAATTTTCACACGTTGCTTTGGGCTAGAAGCAGACATCCACGATGCTTCTCGCACACGGCTCCTTTGGGTACGGATCGTAGCTTCCGCCACGATTTCTAGCCATGTGTCCAGTCACAACCCGCCGCCGATTCTGTTCAGGCGGGTCTTTTTCTTTCCAACTGCCGGGTTTTGTGCACAAATGGAAAGTCCAGGGGACAGCAATGCCAGACGCGCAGAATACAAGACCGCACGGCCGCACCCGGTCCGACGCCGGCGACCGTAGCCACCGCCTCCGATGACGTAGCGCCGCGCGGTTTAACCTGTCCGCGCCCCTCGCACAAACCATCCCACGCGCCGCGGAGAGTAAAGATTTGGAACCACTTGCATTCACATTTGAGATGGGCGTCGTTGCGGCGATGCTCGCATTCACGGTCTTTCTATTCGTGTCGGAAATCATCCGCATCGACCTTGCCGCCATCCTCGTGCTGGTGCTGCTGGGCATCTTCAGCTACCTGCCGGAGCTCGACAATCTGGCCGACCCGGCCCACCTGTTCGATGGCTTTGCCTCCAATGCGGTGATCTCGATCATCGCAGTCATGATCGTGGGCGCCGGGTTGGACCGGACCGGGATCATGAACAAGGTGGCCGCCAAGATCCTGAAACTGGGCGGCACGACCGAGGCACGCATCCTGCCCATCGTATCCGGCACTGTCGGCTTCATTTCCAGCTTTCTGCAGAATGTGGGGGCGGCAGCGCTGTTCCTGCCGGTGGTCAGCCGGATCTCGGTCCGCTCGGGCATCCCGCTCAGCCGTTTGCTGATGCCGATGGGGTTCTGCGCCATTCTGGGCGGGACCATGACGATGGTGGGGTCCTCGCCGCTGATCCTGCTGAACGACCTGATCCAGAGCGCCAATGCCGGCCTGCCCGAAGATCAGAAGATGCAGCCCTTTGGTCTATTCTCGGTCACCCCGATCGGGGCGGTGCTGATCCTGACCGGCATTCTCTATTTTCTGCTGCTGGGCCGCTGGGTCCTGCCCGGCGGGGCCGAGGACAGCGACGTGGCCTCGGCCCAGGGTACATCGGAATACCTGCAGCGGGTCTATGGGCTGGATGCCAGCGTGTTCGAGGTCGAGGTACCCGAGGACAGCCCGCTGGTCGGCCAGATTCTGGCCGATATCAACAATGAGAACAGCATATATATCATCTCGACGTTCTACCGCGGCAAATCTTCGATGGTGCAGATCCTCACCGCCGAGATCGCCGCACCCTGCCGGCTGGCCGTGATCGGCCAGGGCGGCGATGTCCGGCGCTTTGCCAAGCGTTTTGGTCTGACCGTGCGTCCCGAGCTGGACATCTTTTCCGAGGAGTTTGCTTCGACCAATGCAGGTGTTGCCGAACTGGTCATCCCACCCGATTCCAAGCTGATCGGCAAAAGCCCCCGCGATCTCTTGCTGCGCAAGACCTATGGGCTGAGCCTGCTGGCGATCCATCGTGGTGAAGACACGTTGAGCCACGTCAAGACCGAAGACCATGTCCCGACGCAAATCGGACTGGTGCCCTTTCAGGCCGGAGACATGCTGGTCGGCCATACCCGCTGGGACAACCTGATGCGGCTCAAGCGCGATCCTGATTTCGTGGTGGTGACCGCCGATTTCCCGCAGGACGAGCTGCGCCCGCACAAAGTAGGCTGGGCGCTGTTCTTCTTCGCGATCTCGCTGTCGCTGATCCTGTTCACCGATGTGCGCCTGTCGCTCTGTTTGCTGGTGGGCGCGGTGGGCATGATGCTGAGCCGGGTACTGAGCATCGACGAGGCCTATCGCGCGGTGGGCTGGAACACGGTGTTCCTGCTGGCCAGCCTGATCCCGCTGGGCCATGCAGTGCAGAACACCGGCACCGCCGCATGGATCGCGCAACAGATCCTGCTGGTCCTGGACGGCTGGCCGATCTGGGCGCTACAGGCCGGTGTGGCATTGCTGGCAACGGTGTTTTCGCTGGTCATGTCGAATGTCGGGGCGACGGTGCTGCTGGTGCCGCTGGCCGTGTCCATCGCCGTGGCGGCGGGGGCGAACCCGGCGGTGTTTGCCCTGACGGTGGCGATCTCGACCTCGAACTCGTTCATCATCCCCACCCATCAGGTCAATGCGCTGATCATGGGGCCCGCGGGCTACAAGGTGATGGATTTCGTCAAGAGCGGCGGCATCATGACCGTGCTGTTCTGGATCGTGTCGCTGCTGATGCTGAACCTGATATTCTGAGCGGCGGGCCGCGCTGGCCCGCCCGCTGATTGCTCTAGATCGCTGTCTTGCGGCTTTCGTCCAGATAGATCTCGCGCAGGCGCTTGGCGATCGGGCCAGGCGTGCCGTCGCCCAACTGCACGCCGTCAATCTCGACCACCGGCATCACAAAAGCGCTGGCCGAGGTGGTAAAGGCCTCATCCGCCTCTTTCGCCTCGTCGATGGTGAACAGCCGTTCCTCGATCTGCATCTGCGCCTCTTCCGCCAGCCGCAACACCGCTTTGCGGGTGATACCGTGCAGGATGTCCGTGCTTAGCGGGCGGGTCACGATGGTGCCGTTCTTGATGAAATAGGCGTTGTTCGAGGTGCCCTCGGTCACATAGCCGTCCTCGACCATCCAGGCATCGTCGCACCCCGCCTTCTTGGCCATCATCTTGCCCATCGACGGGTAGAGCAGCTGCACGGTCTTGATGTCGCGGCGGCCCCAGCGGATATCGTCGATCGAGATGATCTTGGCACCCTTTTTCGAGGCCGGGCTATCGGCGAGGTTCGGTTTGTTCTGGGTAAACAGCACGATGCCCGGCTTGGTATCGGCGTCCGGGAAGGCGAAATCGCGATCCCCATCCGAGCCGCGCGTGACCTGAAGATAGACCAGACCTTCGACGATCCCGTTCTCCTCGACCAGCTTGCGGTGGATTTCCAGCAACTCGTCCTTGCTGCAGGGCGCGGCCATGTCCAGTTCTCGCAACGAGCGCTCCAGCCGTACCGCGTGACCGTCGAAATCGATCAGCTTGCCGTCGAGCACGCTGGTCACCTCATAGACCGCGTCCGCCATCAGGAAGCCACGGTCGAAGATCGAGATCTTGGCCTCGTCCTCGGGCAGGTATTCGCCATTCACAAAAACTGTGCGCATGATCTGTCTCCTATCCCCAGAGAGCCGCATCCGGCGGATGCACGCCCTTGTGGTCAAATGTCAAAGCGTTGTCGCGGTCTTCGGCCAAGAGAAGCGGGCCGTCAAGGTCCGTTACCATCGCTCCCTGGGCCAGCAGGGTCGCAGGGGCCATCGCCAGCGACGATCCGACCATGCAACCGACCATCACGTCATAGCCTTCGGCCAGCGCCGCCGCACGCAGTTTCAGGGCCTCGGTCAGACCGCCGGTTTTGTCCAGTTTGATATTGGCGACGTCGTATTTGCCCTTGAGTTTGGGCAGGCTGGACCGGTCATGGCAGCTTTCATCGGCGCAGACCGGAACCGGGCGATCCATGCCCAGCAGTGGCTCGTCCTGACCTGCGGGAACCGGCTGTTCCACCAGCGCCACGCCAAGGCGAACCAGATGCAGGGCCAGATCGGAATAAACCTCCGCCGACCAGCCCTCGTTGGCGTCGATGATGATCTTTGCCTCTGGCGCACCGGCGCGCACCGCTTCCAGGCGCGGCATGTCATCGGGGGTGCCGAGTTTGATCTTCAAGAGCGGACGATGGGCATTTTTGCTGGCCTGTTCCCGCATCTTGTCGGGCGTGTCCAGTGACAGGGTATAGGCCGTGATCTCTGGCCCCGGTGCAGGCAGACCGGCCAGTTCCCAGACCCGCTTGCCCGCGCGCTTGGCCTCCAGATCCCAAAGCGCGCAATCAACCGCGTTGCGAGCGGCCCCTGCGGGCAACAGTTCCGTCAGAGTGTCGCGGGTGAACGCCTCGGGCAGGCTGGCGATCTCAGCTTCGACCGATGCCAGCGTCTCATCATAGCGCGCATAAGGCACGCATTCGCCCAAGCCCTGATGCACTCCGTCGCTGATCCGGACTGTCAGCACCTTCGCCTCGGTCCGCGAACCGCGCGAAATTGTAAAGGCCTGCGCCAGCCGGAACACATCGCGAGAGACCTCTACCTGCACGCGCCCATCCCTTCTTTTTCACTAAAAATCGTTCGCCAGGGGCAGAGACCCACCCCCGGCTCGCCGCTTAAATCACAGCTCGGCCAGCGCATCCACCAGCTTGCCTGCACCAAAGCGATAAGGGTCGGTGGCGGGAATGCCCATCTCTTCCTCGACCTCGGCGATATAGGCGCGGGCCTCGTCCTCACTCATATGCTGGGTGTTGATCGAGACACCGACCACCTGACAGGCCGGGTTGGCGACCCGCGCCAGCGGCAGCGCTGTATCGCGCAGCTGCGCCAGCGTCGGCAGGCCGTATTCCGGCAATCCACGCATATGGGTACGGGTGGGTTCGTGGCACAGGATCAGTGCATCGGGTTGACCGCCATGCACCAGAGCCATCGTCACCCCGGAATAAGAGACGTGGAACAGCGAGCCCTGCCCCTCGATATGATCCCAGTGATCTTCGTCATTTTCGGGGGTCAGGTATTCAACGGCGCCCGCCATGAAATCAGCGATGACCGCATCCAGCGGCACGCCCTGCCCGGTGATCAAAATGCCGGTCTGGCCCGTGGCGCGGAAAGTAGATTTCTGGCCGCGCTTGCGCATCTCGGCATCCATCGACATCGCAGTATACATCTTTCCCGCCGAACAATCCGTGCCCACAGCCAGACAGCGCTTGCCGGACCGCTTCCTGCCATTTGCGATGGGGTAGCCAACGGTCGGCACCCGCACGTCATGCAGCGTGCCACCATGGGTTTGTGCGGCGGCGACCAGATCGCCCTCGTCGCGCAGCAGGTTATGCAGACCCGAGGCCAGATCATAACCCATCTCAAGCGCCGCGATCAGGACCTCTTTCCACGCGTCGCTGATGAAGCCGCCGCGATTGGCGACACCAATGACCAGCGTCTTGGCCCCGGCCTCTTTCGCCTCAGCCAGTGTCAGGTCGGTCAGACCCAGATCGGCACCGCAGCCGGGCAGACGGATCTGGCCGACGGCATTCTCGGGCCGCCAGTCACGGATTCCGATGGCCACCTTGGCGGCCAGTTGGTCGGGTGCATCCCCAAGG
Organism: Ruegeria hyattellae; assembly: GCF_041537925.1. Taxonomy (NCBI): domain Bacteria; kingdom Pseudomonadati; phylum Pseudomonadota; class Alphaproteobacteria; order Rhodobacterales; family Roseobacteraceae; genus Ruegeria; species Ruegeria hyattellae. The sequence continues at coordinate 187,473 of NZ_JBGOSH010000008.1, forward strand.
AACAAAAGATACGGCGTCTCGATCATTGCGGTTCACTCCTCTGATTCCGGCGCACAATACGGGTGCGGGGCCGCAAGCGTTTCGTTTTTGCACCAGAAATCCCATTAAACGGCGCAAGATTGTCCCGCGAATTATTACTCCTGACGAAGATTCTCCCGACAAGCCAGACAAACGCGACCATCTCTGCGCAGATCCCGGCCAACCGCCAAAGATGCTGCACCGCCAATGCTGCATACGCACAATAGCGCTTGCGGGTAGGGCTGTAATTTAATATCCCCAAAACTGACAAAATCGTAATTTCCTTACCTACACGAGGCGACCAATGAGCTTTCGCATTCAACCCGCCGCCCCGGCGCGCCCCAATCGCTGCCAGTTGTTCGGCCCCGGTTCGAACACCAAATTGTTTCCTAAAATGGCGGCCTCGGCGGCGGATGTCATCAACCTCGATCTCGAGGATTCGGTCGCGCCAAGCGACAAGGATGCCGCCCGCGCCAATGTGATCGAGGCCCTGAACACTGTCGATTGGGGTACCAAATACATGTCCGTCCGCATCAACGGTCTGGACACGCCCTATTGGTACCGCGACGTGGTCGATCTGCTGGAACAGGCGGGTGACCGGCTGGACCAGATCATGATCCCAAAGGTCGGCTGCGCCGAGGATGTCTACGCGGTTGACGCGCTGGTCACTGCCATCGAGCGCGCCAAGGGCCGAGCCAAGCCGATTTCCTTTGAGGTGATCATCGAATCCTCGGCCGGGATCGCCCATGTCGAGGCCATCGCGGCCTCCTCGCCCCGCCTGCAGGCCATGAGTCTGGGCGCGGCCGATTTCGCTGCCTCGATGGGGATGCAGACCACCGGCATCGGCGGCACGCAGGAAAACTATTATATGCTGCGCGAAGGCGAAAAGCACTGGTCCGATCCTTGGCACTGGGCGCAGGCCGCCATCGTCGCCGCCTGTCGCACCCATGGCGTGCTGCCGGTTGATGGCCCGTTCGGCGATTTTTCGGATGACGAGGGCTATATCGCACAGGCCAAACGCTCGGCCACGCTGGGTATGGTGGGCAAATGGGCGATCCACCCCAAGCAGATCGCGCTGGCCAATCAGGTCTTCACCCCCTCGGACGAGGCGGTCACCGAGGCGCGCGAGATTCTGGCGGCAATGGAACAGGCAAAGGCCAATGGTGAAGGCGCCACAGTGTATAAAGGCCGCCTGGTCGATATCGCCTCGATCAAGCAGGCCGAAGTGATTGTGGCACAGTCCGACCTGATCGCGGCAAACGGCTAGTCAGACAAGTAGGGGCACCTGTTTGGTGCCCCGTTGCTTTCCCGGTCTTTTGCGCCTCTATCTGTATCCAAACACGTCGTTGGGGACCCATTTCAGATCTTCGTCGCCTTCCTTGCCCCATTTCATCATCAGGCAGGAGGTCGCCCATTTCTGGAAATAGACCATGTTCAGATCATACCAGCCCGCTTGCGGCACTTCGACGGTGGTGCGCTGGTTCGACGAACAGGTCTGACGGCCCGTGACGATCCCCACCTTCTGCCCACCGATAAAGGCCTCGATCCCGTCATTGGACCAGGTTTCGACCTCATAGGTGCCGGGTTCATCAAAGCGGATATAGCCCCGAATGACGGCGGCTACATTGAAGGCCTGATCGAATGTCAGTACCGGATCGCCCTCGTCGGTATCACGGTAATCCAGCCCGCGTAGAGGCTTGCCCGATTTGGCACCCTTTTTCAGCAGACCCTTGGCTTGCTCCAGAAAATCGATCTTGGCGGGTATATCCCCAGCCCAGGCATAAGCCACCGCCAGTCCGGTTTTCAGCCCGGATGGCTGCGGGCTTGCAGGCTGAAGTTTCTTGGGGGCCGCCCCTGCGGCCGAAGCCACAAGAACACAAGCCAAAACAGCGCCCATCCGTGATAAGAACGTCATGATAGTCTCCCTGAAGATCAATGCCGCTCCGGTCTGCGCCGGCTTATCGACAGAACTTCGGCGAGCCTAGGCAGGAAGATCGGCCCAGGCAAGTCTCGGCTGTTCAACTTTTCCCCTTACGCCCGTTCATCCTTGGGCGAGCCCATCACCACATAAGATGTGATCGCCGTCACATGCGGCAGGGTGCCCAGTACATCCGTGTGAAAGCTCTTGTAGCTAGGAAGATCGGCGCATTCGACCCGCAGCAGGTATTCGATCGTACCGGTAATGTTGTGACACTCGACCACTTCCGGAGCGCGGGCGATGGCGCGTTCGAACCCCTCCTGCGCCGCTTTGGTATGCTCTCCCAGACCGACGCCGATATAGGCGGTGAAGCCATGGCCCAGCGCCACCGGGTCCAGCACCGCGCGGTATCCTTTGATGATCCCGCGCCTTTCCAGTTCCTGCACCCGGCGCAGGCAGGCCGAGGGGCTGAGACCGGCGCGGTCGGCCAGTTCAAGGTTCGAGATTCGTCCATCCCGCTGCAATTCCCGCAATATCGTGCGGTTTGTGTGATCCAAGTCGGTCATAAGTTGCAAATATAGGGCAGCAAACCCAATATTCGCAATTTCAATCCGGGCTATTGGCGTAATGCTTGCCGACATGACCTACGACCTGCTGCTCGCCTTTGTCGGATTCGCTTTCGTCTCGTCGATAACGCCGGGCCCCAACAACCTGATGCTGATGGCCTCGGGGGCCAATTTCGGCTTTCGCCGCACCATTCCGCATATGCTGGGGGTGGGTATCGGATTCGCGCTGATGATCGCGCTGGTCGGTGCTGGGCTGCTGGGCCTGTTCGACATGTTTCCGCTCAGCTATGTGATCCTCAAGACCTTATCTGTGATCTATCTGCTCTATCTCGCGTGGAAGATCGCCACCGCCGCGCCCATCGACCGCCAGGCCGAGGCAGGCACACCCATGCGCTTTATGCAGGCCGTCGCATTTCAATGGGTCAACCCCAAAGCCTGGGCGATGGCGCTGACTGCGATCAGCATCTACGCGCCGGACCGTTCGATCCCCGCGATTCTGCTGGTGGCGGCGATCTTTGGTGCAATCAACCTGCCCTGCATCAGTTCCTGGACCGTGCTTGGCCAGCAACTGGCGCGGTTCCTGAGAAACCCGCACCAGCTGCGCATATTCAACGGGATGATGGCCGCGCTGCTGGTTGCCTCGCTCTACCCGGTGCTCTGGTCCGGTTGAGCTACTTTAGCGGCAGGCAAATTTCGGTAAGCAGCTCTTCGGGCGCGGTGTCGCGTGGGTTGTTGAGATAGATCTCGTAACAAGGCTGGTCAGCTGGCTCCTCTCCGGATGAGGGCAGCCAGTTCCCGAACAGCGAATGATAGGCCGCATGGATGCCGGAATACGGCCCCTCATAGGTCAGCACGGCGGTTTTGCCGCTGGGGATCTGCCGTTCTTCCATCCCGTCGGGTACCGTGTCACCGCGAAATTCAGCACCCGCAAAGCTGCGCAGATCCGCCTCGGGTACAGTGTCAGGGCTGTCCAGATAGAGGGCCAGCGACGTGCCGACATCCGGCCAGAGCTGCCGCGCTTCACACATCGCGACAAAGCTTTCAAAGCTCTTGCCGATCTCCATATAGGCGCCCTTATGGGCTAGGCCGATCATCCGGCGGGCGGGTTCGGTCCGTGTGGTGACGGGATACATGGGATAATCTCCGGTTTTGAATTGTGGATGGGCGAGCGTCAGATGACCGGTCCTGCGATAAGCTGCGGGACTGACGCCATAGGCCTCGGAAAAAGCCCGCGCAAAGGACCGGGGATTGGGGTAGCCGACATCACCCGCAATCTGCTCGGGTGTCCGATCGCTCTGGAGCAACCAGCCCGCCGCGCGATGAAGGCGAATGCGCCGCACCGCTTGGGCACAGGTCTCTCCGGTCATGGCCCGGAACACCCGGTGCCAGTGAAACCGCGACATCGCTGCGACATCGGCCAGCGCATCCAGCGACAGGTCCCCGGCGGGGTTGTCATGGATATACTCCAGAACGCGCAGAACCCGGTCTTCGTAGCTGCTGGCCATGTCGCATATCGCTCCCTTGTCCTTGCCCCTTCCACATGCCATGCCGACATGTCACAAATCTTGCTGAGTTGCATCCCGCCTCCCACCGGGCCATATATCGGCAAACACCGCGCAAAAGAGGCGTCATGACCCAGTATCTGGATTTCGAAAAACCGCTGGCCGAAATCGAAGGCAAGGCGGAAGAGTTGCGCGCGCTGGCCCGCGCCAACGAAGAGATGGATGTGGCCGACGAGGCGACGGCGCTGGATGCCAAGGCCGCCGCCATGCTGACCGATCTCTATAAGGATTTGACGCCCTGGCGGAAATGCCAGGTGGCGCGCCACCCCGACCGACCCCATTGCAAGGATTACATCCAGGCGCTGTTCAGCGAATACACCCCGCTGGCCGGTGACCGTAACTTTGCCGATGACCATTCGGTCATGGGCGGGCTGGCCCGGTTCAACGACCAGCCAGTGATGGTGATCGGCCACGAGAAAGGCAGCGACACCAAATCCCGGATCGAGCGCAACTTCGGCATGGCGCGGCCCGAAGGCTACCGCAAGGCGATCCGCCTGATGGACATGGCGGGCCGCTTCGGTCTGCCGGTGATCACGCTGGTCGACACGCCCGGCGCCTATCCCGGAAAAGGCGCCGAGGAACGCGGCCAGTCCGAGGCGATCGCGCGCTCGACCGAGATGTGCCTGCGCATCGGCGTGCCGCTAGTCTCGGTCATCATCGGCGAGGGTGGTTCGGGCGGGGCCGTAGCCTTTGCCACTGCCAACCGCGTGGCGATGCTGGAACATTCCGTCTATTCGGTGATCTCACCCGAGGGCTGCGCCTCGATCCTGTGGAAGGATGCCGAAAAGATGCGCGAAGCCGCCGAGGCGCTGCGCCTGACCGCGCAGGACCTGCACAAGCTGGGCGTCGCCGACCGGATCATATCCGAACCCCATGGCGGTGCCCATCGCGACAGGACCGCCGCCATCGAAGGTGTTGGCCACGCCATCGGTGACATGTTGAAGGAATTGACCGGCAAGGATCGTGATGCGCTGATCAAGGACCGCCGCCAGAAATTTCTCGACCTCGGCAACAAGGGGCTGGCGGCCTGAGCCTGCCACCCCGCTCAAAGTAAGCCGAGCGCGCGCAGGTCCGCCTCCAACGTGGCGGCATCCGTGAACAGATGCGCCTGAATGCCCATCGCCTCGGCACCCCGGCAATTCCCGACGCTGTCATCGACAAAGAGCGTATCAGAGGCCCGTATCCCGTTCCGGCTAAGGCACATCTCGAATATCTCGGGGCTGGGCTTGATCAGCCCCTCCCGCGACGAAACCACTACATCGCGCATATACCCGATTTCCGGCGCGGTCCTTTTCACCGCCTGGAACGAGGCCTCGGCCGCGTTGGTCAGCCCGAATAGACCCACACCGCGCCGATGCAGGGCTTCGACGAGTTCCGACATGCCCGACACTCGCTCACCATGGGCGGCGTCCAACCGGTTGGAATAGGCCTGAAAGATATGGGCGTGTTCGGGATGATCGCGCGCGGCAATGGCCAACCCATCTTCCCAGCTGCGGCCGCGATCCTGTTCGGCATTCCAGCCAAAGAAATCAATCTGATCGAAGCAGGCCAGCATCTCGGCTTCGCTGGAAAAGTGCCCGTTCAATGCCTCATAGGGCCGCCACCGGATGAGCACATTGCCGAAATCGAAAATAACGTTCTTCATGAATTGATCCTGTTCGGAACGACCCTGAGGAGCCCGTTCTGCCCTATCCGCGCCGAAGCCTTTGCAACAATTGCTGCGTCGGCTGTCCGGTCACCGGCAACCCCTTGGCCCGCTGATAGGCGGTGATGGCGGAGGTGGTATTCGACCCGATCACCCCATCGGCACCCTTCGTGTCATACCCGGCGGCGGTCAGGCGGGTCTGCAACTCTTTGCGATCTTTCAGCGTCATGCCTTGCGCGTCAGGCGGGAAACTGCCCCGTATCGGTGGCCCGCCCTTGATCCGGTCGGCCAGATGCCCAATCCCGATCACATAGCTGGTGGAGTTGTTATAGCGGGTGATCACCGTAAAATTGTTGAAAATCATGAACGCAGGCCCGCTGGCCCCCGCCGGCAGAATCACCGAGGCTGCGCCGTAATCCGGTACCGTGCGCCCGTTCACGTCGCGCACGCCCAGCGCGGCCCAGTCGCTGGGGCGGCGCTTGCTGCCGCGCCCCGTCAGCCCGGTATTGAACCCCGGCGGTAATTGCACCTCGACGCCCCAGGGCTGTCCCGGTGTCCAGCCCGAGCGCCGCAGATAAGCCGCCGCCGACGCCAGCGCATCGGTTGGGTCGTCATCCCAGATGTCGCGCCGCCCGTCGCCCGTAAAATCCACCGCATAGGCGAGATACGAAGTCGGAATGAATTGCGTATGCCCCATCGCCCCAGCCCAGCTGCCGGTCATTTTGTCGGGCGTAGTGTCACCGTTCTGCAGGATCTTGAGCGCGGCCACTAGCTGACTTTCAAAAAACTGACCACGTCGCCCGTCATAGGCCAGCGTCGACAGAGCTGAGACCACCGGAACATCGCCGCGCCGCGCACCATAGCGGCTTTCCAACCCCCAGACCGCAGTGACATATTCCGGCTCGACTCCGTATTGCTGCTGGATACGGTTCAGCACGGCCTGATGGCTGCGCAGTTTCTGTTTGCCGGTGCTCACCCGCTCATCCGAGGCGGCGATTGCCAGATAATCCTCAAGAGAGCGTTTGAATTCGGTCTGGTTGCGGTCGCGTTCGATCACGCCTGGCAGATAGCCGGCGCCCTGAAAGGCGCGCTCCAGCGTGGGTTGTGAGATGCCACGCGACGGCGCACGGGCCCGGAAATTCGCCACCCAGGCGTCATAGCCCGCATTTGGCACTGCCCGCATGCGCTTTGGCTTGCGTGTGGTCGTCGCCGAGGTATCGCACCCTGCCAGCGCCACCGCGCCCAGCCCGGACAAAAAGAAACGCCTGTCAATCATACCGCTCTCGCCTGCTCTGGTGTTTTTTACACGATAGCGGCTTCGCAGGCCTCAAACCAGCGCGGCATTCACCCTGTGGCAACGAAATGCCAGCCCGTGCCGGCGGTCCTAACCGGCCACCATGTCATGGACCTGTACACCCAGCCCGTCGAGGCCCAGTTCCACCCGGTCACCGGGCTTCAGGTAGACCGGTGGCTTCAGCCCCATGCCGACCCCCGGCGGGGTTCCGGTGGCAATCACGTCGCCCGGATGCAGGCTCATAAAATGCGACAGGTAGGACACGACCTTGCGCACACCGAAGTGCATGGTCCGGGTCGAACCGTCCTGATACCGCGTCCCGTTCACTTCCAGATACATCGGCAGGTCCTGCGGGTCCGGCACCTGGTCGCGGGTGACCAGCCAGGGGCCGATCGGGCCGAAGGTATCGGCGGATTTGCCCTTCACCCACTGTCCGGCGCGCTCGATCTGGAACTCCCGTTCGCTGACGTCATTGATGGTGCAATAACCCGCCACATGATCCAGCGCTTCGTCCTCGCTGATATATTTGGCGTGTTTGCCGATCACCACGCCCAGCTCTACCTCCCAATCGGTCTTGGTTGATCCGCGCGGGATTTCGATCGGGTCGTTGGGGCCGCAAATCGACGAGGTCGCCTTGAAAAAAACGATCGGCTCGGGTGGCAGTTCCATCCCCGCCTCGGCGGCGTGGTCGGCATAGTTGAGGCCAATGGCGATGAGCTTGCCCACCTGTCCCACGCAGGCACCGACGCGCGGCTGCCCGTCGACCAGCGGCAGTGAAGCGGGGTCCAGCGCCCTGAGCCGGTCCAGCGCCGCATCGCCCAGCGCATCCCCTGTCAGATCCGAGATTTCACCCGAGAGGTCGCGGATATTGCCCTCCGCATCCAGAAGACCGGGCCGTTCCGACCCGACCGGGCCATAGCGCAGAAGTTTCATCGGTGATCCCTTCTCAAAATATCAGATGCTCCAGCCGCCATCGATGGCGAAGGCCTGTCCGGTGGTATAGGCGCTGTCATCGCTTGCCAGATAGAGCGCGAGCTTGGCGATTTCTTCTGCGGTACCCAGCCGTCCCATCGGCTGACGGGCCACAAACGCCCCCATCGCCTTGTCGTAGTCGCCAGTGGCGCGCAGTCGATCATGCAGGCTGGGCGTGTCGACCGTGCCCGGGCAGATCGCGTTGCAACGGATGCCCTGCGTCACGTAATCGGCGGCGATCGACTTGGTCAGCCCGATCACCGCCGCCTTGGTTGTGCCATAGGCAAACCGGTTGGGTGCCGCCGTGATCGAGGACAGGACCGAGGACATGTTGACGATCGATCCGGCCCCACGCTCCAACATTCCCGGCAGCACCAACCGGCACAGCCGGTACATAGCAGTGACGTTCAGATCATTGCTGAACGCCCAGTCGTCCTCGTCGCAATCAAGGATCGTCCCCGCCGCCACAAATCCCGCGCAGTTGAACAGGATATCGATCGGCCCGATCCGTGCCACCGCATCGCGTACCGCATCCGCGTCGGTCACATCGAGCCGGAACGGCATGATGCCGTCGATGGGCTTCAATTCTGCCAGCGTTGCCTCGTTGATATCGCAGGCCAGCACTTCGCCCCCTTCGGCGGCGAACATTTCGGCCGATACGCGGCCAATACCCTGCCCTGCTGCCGTCACCAGCGCCCGTTTTCCCGATAGTCGTCCCATCACATCACCGCTCCGATTTGCCAGGGCACGAATTCGACGCCCCCAAAACCCATTTCTTCGCTCTTCGTATGCTCACCCGAAGCCACCCGGATCAGCAATTCAAAAAGCGCCCTGCCCTTGTCTTCGATGCTGACCCCCTCGCTGATGATATCGCCGCAATTGAGATCCATGTCCTCGGCCATCCTTGCATACATCTCGGAATTGGTGGCCAGCTTGACGCACGGCGTCGGCTGAAACCCCGAGACTGAGCCGCGTCCGGTAGTGAACACGATCAGGTTGGCCCCTGAAGCGATTTGACCGGTCACCGAACAGGGATCGAAGCCGGGGCTGTCCATGAAGACAAACCCATTGCGGTCCACGATCTCGCCGAATTGATAGACCCCGCGCAACGGGGCGGTGCCGCCCTTGGCCACGGCTCCCAGAGATTTTTCCAGAATGGTGGTCAGCCCGCCCCGCTTGTTGCCGGGGCTGGGGTTGTTGTCCATCTCGCCACCATTGCGTTCGGTATAATCCTCCCACCAACGAATCCTTTCAATCAGGGCCTCGCCGATCGCAGGTGTTTCGGCCCGCCGGGTCAGCAGGTGCTCGGCGCCGTATATTTCCGAGGTCTCCGACAGGATCGTGGTGCCGCCATGGCGTACCAACAGGTCCGAGGCATGGCCCAGCGCCGGGTTTGCGGTGATCCCCGAATAGCCGTCCGATCCGCCACATTGCAGACCGACCGTCAGCTCTGACACCGGGGCGGATGCACGCAGTGCCTGGTTGGCCTGGGAGGCGATACCGCGCAGCTCTTCCAGTCCGCGCTCGATTGTTTTGCGCGTTCCGCCCTCGGACTGGATCGTCATGTAGCGCAGCGCACCATCGGCCCGGATCGGGCGACCGCCCACCAGATCGGACAGCTGCATCATCTCGCAACCCAGCCCAACCAGCAGGATGCCTCCGAAATTGGGGTGCTGGGCATAGCCCGCCAAGGTACGGAACAGGTTCGCATAGCCCTCGTTCCGCGCCGACATGCCGCAGCCGGTGCCGTGCACGATGGGCACGATGCCATCCACATTGGGAAACCCGTCCAAAAGGTCGGATTTCTCGGCCGCCTCGGCAATGAAGCGCGCCACCGAGCCAGAGCAATTCACCGTTGTCAGGATGCCGATATAGTTGCGCGTGCCCACCTTGCCATCGGCGCGGTGATAGCCTTGAAAGACCCGCGCCTCGTCGGTCGCGGGCAACGGATCGTTCTGGCTGGCAAAGGCATAGTCCTGCTGATGTGCGCCCATGCCCAGATTATGCACATGAACGTGGTCGCCTGATGCGATATCGAGTTTCGCCGCGCCGATGATCTGCCCGTAACGCCGCACTACCTGCCCCGCCCGGATCGCGGCCACCGCGATCTTGTGCCCGCGACTGACCGACGTGGTCAGCACCGCGCCCTCAACCCCTGTTCCGGCGGGTAGATCACGCAGGGCGATCACCACGTTGTCCTTTGGATGCAGCCGTATCGTATCGCGAGCCGGGCCTCTCATGGCGGGTCCTTTCACTGCTGGCGGTGGGGGTTTGCTAGCTTGACAGGCAGCACCTGTCAACTAACATGTTAGTATCAGATGAGGCTCCATGACCCCGACACCAGACATCGACATGACCCGGCTCAGCCCCTCCGGCGCGCAGGACGGGCCGTTGTCGCAACAGGTCTATCGGGCGCTGAGACAGGCAATTCTGTCGCTTGAGTTTCCACCCGGCGCAGTGTTGCGCAAACCCGCGATATGCGCGCGTCTGGGGGTGTCGCGCGCACCGGTCTCTGACGCGATCGCGCGGCTGTCGGAAGATGGGCTGGTCGAAGTGATCCCGCAATCGGCCACCCGCGTGGCCCATTTCTCGATGCCGGAAATCCGCGAGGGCGCGTTTTTGCGCGAGGCGCTAGAATTGGCGGCAGTGTGCAAGGTGGCGCAGGACCGCACCGAAGAGCAGTTACAACAGCTCAACCGCACGCTGCGCCTACAGGCGCTGCTTGCCGAGGATGGCGATTTCCGGGGTTTCTACGAGACGGATGAAACCTTTCACGCCCTGCTCATGACGTTCACCGGCTTCGCCCGCCTGACGGATGTGGCGCAAAAGGTCTCGCTGCAGGTGACCCGCGCGCGGATATTGCTGCTGCCGTCGCCGGGCCGAATGGCCGAGACGCTGATCGAGCACCGCGCCATCTTCGAGGCGATCCGCGGCCGCGATCCGCAGGCCGCGCAGGACCGGATGCGCTGCCATCTTGGCCAACTCATGCCCCGGATCGCGCAGCTGGCCGAGGACCGACCCGAACTCTTCGCACCGCAGGCCCGGAAGGGCTGATGATCTTTGACGAGGCTGTTCGTCCGCCCAAACAATCGCCCTTGCCCGCCACCGGCAAAGCCGGGGCGGTTGAACCCGTCAGGGCATCAAGTTTGGGGTGATATCGGTGGCGCCACCAGGTGCGGAGATCGGAAACGAGGCGTCACCCCCGCTCGGCCAACCGGTCGGTCGAGACCCCTGCCAAAGGGTCCAGTTCCACGTCTGTTGCGACACCCACGTCCCCGAGGGGCGCAGGTGAAGGATCGATCGCCACCACCCTGCACCAGCCACGATTTGCATAACGTAACCCGGGCGCGCGTTGCACCGCCAAACCGTGCTTGAACCGACCCCGCTCTGCTTGTACGGATGCGGGTTATGCACATTATTCGGGATCATCAGTTCGTTACCCCAGAAGATCGCGGCGCGAGCGTTGCGATCGGCAATTTCGACGGGGTGCATCTGGGCCATCAATCTGTCATTGCCCAGACCCGCGCCGCAGCCCCCGATGCGCCGCTGGGCGTGCTGACGTTTGAGCCGCATCCACGCGAATATTTTGCCCCCGCCGCGCCGCCATTTCGCCTGATGCGCCCCAATTCGCGTACTCACCGGCTGGAGAAGCTGGGCGTTGAGCGGCTCTATGAGCTGAACTTCAACGCTGGTCTCGCTGGACTCTCACCCGAAGAGTTTGCCCGCAACGTGCTGGCCGAAGGGCTGGGCCTGCGCCACGTGGTCGTGGGGTCCGATTTCTGTTTCGGCAAGGGCCGCAGCGGCAATGCCGACGATCTGGTCCGGTTCGGGGCGGAACTGGGCTTCTGTGTCACCATCGCCCGGCTGATGGCGCATTCCGACAAGGTCGTGTCCTCGACCGCGATCCGCGAGGCACTAAGCCGCGGCCAGCCCCGCGACGCCGCCGCAATGCTAGGCCACTGGCACCGGATCGAGGGCGAGGTGATCGGTGGCGAACAGCGCGGGCGCGAACTGGGCTATCCCACCGCCAACATGTCGATGGATGGGCTGCACCTGCCGAAATTCGGCGTCTACGCGGTGTTGGTCGATGTGCTGGATGGGCCGCATTCGGGCAGCTATCACGGCGCAGCTTCGGTCGGGGTGCGGCCCATGTTCGATGGCGAGAAACCCAATATCGAAACCTTCCTGTTCGATTTCTCGGGCGATCTTTATGGCACGACACTCTCGGTCGGACTGGTCGCCTACCTGCGCCCCGAATTGAAGTTCGACGGGCTGGATGCCCTGATCGCGCAAATGGACGGGGATTGCGCGCAGGCGCGCAGCATCCTTACGGCGCTATGAGCGATCCGATCGACCGAAAGGGGCTGGCCACCCGGTTCTGGGAACGTAAACCGCTCACCAAACTGTCCCAAAAAGAATGGGAGGCGCTGTGTGATGGCTGCGGCAAATGCTGCCTGAACAAGCTGGAAGACGAAGACAGCGGCGAGGTCGCCCTGACCCGCGTTGCCTGCCGTCTGCTGGACGATGACAGCTGCCGCTGCGCGCAATATGACATCCGGCATCAGTTCGTGCCCGAGTGCATCGTGCTGCGCCCCGACAATCTGGACAGCCACGCCTATTGGATGCCTCAGACCTGCGCCTATCGCTTGCTTTGGGAGGGCAAGCCTCTCTACGATTGGCATCCGCTGATCTCGGGCACACCCGACAGCGTGTACAAGGCGGGCGTCTCGGTGCGCGGCTGGACGGTATCCGAATTCGAGACCCCCGAAGACGAATGGGAAGACCATATTATCGAGGAGCCGACCTAGTGTTTTTTGCCTCTGACAATTCCGGCCCGGTTCATCCAGAGGTCCTGCAGGTGCTGGCCGAGGCCAACCAAGGCTATCAGATGGGCTATGGCGTCGATGATCTGATGGATGAGGTCCGCGACCGCATCCGAACCCTTTTCGATGCGCCCGACGCGGCGGTCTATCTGGTGGTCAACGGCACCTCGGCCAACGCGCTGGCGCTGGCGACATTAGCCGATCCCTGGCAGACGGTGTTCTGCACGCCTGTCTCTCACATCCACCGCGACGAATGCAACGCGCCGGAGTTTTACAGCGGTGCCAAGCTCACGCTGGTCGAGGGCGACGACAAGATGAACACCAAGGCGCTGCGCGCGGCCATCGAAGCCGAGGGCAATCGCGGCGTGCACGGGCCGCAACGGGGGCCGGTCTCGATCACTCAGGTGACCGAATGCGGCACGATTTATAGGCTGGATGAAATCCGCGCATTGGGCGACATGGCGCAGAGTTATGGCCTGCCGCTGCATCTGGACGGCGCGCGCTTTGCCAATGCGCTGGTGGCGCTTGGCTGTTCCCCGGCCGAGATGACGTGGAAATCCGGCGTCGACGTGGTCAGTTTTGGCGGTACCAAGAACGGGCTGATGGGGGTCGAGGCGGTGGTTCTGTTCGATCCCGCCAAGGCGCAGGAGTTTGAGCTACGCCGCAAGCGCGGTGGGCACCTGATGTCGAAACACCGCTACCTGTCGGCACAGATGGCGGCCTATCTGCGCGACGACCTCTGGCTGAGCTCGGCGCGGATGGCCAATGACAATTGCACCCGTCTGGCGGACGGGCTGCGTGCGGCGGGGGCTACGTTCATATATGAGCCACAGGCCAACATGATCTTCGCCCGCCTGCCCCGCCACCTCCACCGCCGCCTGATTTACGCGGGCGCGGTCTATCACATGGAGGGCGAAGAGCTGGACGGCCCGGACGAGAACGCCCTGCTGAGCTGCCGCCTTGTCTGCGACTGGTCGATGCAACAGGCCGAGATCGACCGGTTCCTGGCGCTGGTCTCGAACACGGCCTCTGCGGCGGGCTGACCCCGCCCGTCAGAACCGCTCAACCGAGGCGCGCGCCCAGTCGGCGGCAAACTCTGGCGGGATTTTCTTGCCCAACAGTGCGCCCTCGTCCAAGTGGGCGTAAAGCCCGGCATAGCTTTCTTCGCGCTCATTGGCGTTTCGGCGGCGGATGTCGACGGGGCCAAGCTCGGCGACTTTCTCGCGCCCCATCGCACCCAGCAACTCGCGGAAGCTTTCCAATGTGGCATCGTGAAAGCGGCGCACCCGAATCCGTTTCTGCGGCACGTTGACTGCGCGGGCACGCACCGGGTCCTGCGTGGCGATGCCGCTGGGACAGCGGTTGGTATTGCAATGCAGCGCCTGAATGCAGCCCACAGCAAACATCATGGCACGCGCGCAGTTGCACATATCGGCCCCCAGCGCGAATTTCTCGATCAGATCGTACCCTGTCGCCACCTTGCCCGAGGCGATCACCCGGATCTTGTCACGCACCCCGATGCCGCGCAGGCAGTTGTTGACAAAGATCAGCGCTTCGTTCAGCGGCACGCCCAGCCGGTTGGTATATTCCACCGGGGCCGCACCGGTGCCGCCCTCGGCCCCGTCCACGGTGATGAAATCGGGCAGGATACCGGTGTCCAGCATCGCCTTGCAGATGCTCATGAACTCCGATCGGTTGCCGATGCACAGCTTGAACCCCACCGGTTTGCCACCCGACATCTCGCGCAGGTGCTGGACGAAGCGCATCAGCCCCTCGGGGCCATCAAAGGCGGAATGCGCGGGTGGTGAGATCACGTCCTTATGCGGTTCGACCCCCCGGATTTGGGCAATCTCCTCATCGACTTTGGCGGCGGGCAAGACGCCACCATGCGAGGGTTTTGCGCCTTGGCTCAGCTTGATCTCGATCGCCTTGACCACGTCCTTGCCGGCCTTTTCGGCAAACAGGTCCTTGTCAAACCCGCCTTCCTTGGTGCGGCAGCCGAAATAGCCGGTGCCGATCTGCCAGATGATGTCGCCGCCCTCGGCCAAGTGATAAGGGCTGAGCCCGCCCTCGCCGGTATTGTGGGCGAAACCACCATCCCTGGCCCCCCCATTCAGCGCCCGGATTGCATTGGAACTGAGCGCGCCAAAGCTCATTGCCGAGACGTTGAGACGCGAGGCCAGATACGGCTTGTCGCATTGCGGCCCGCCCAACATCACCCGCTCTTCCGCGGGATCAACCTCTTTGGGCGCAAGCGAGTGGTTGGTACTGTGATAGCCCACTTTCTGCAGATCGAACTGGGTGCCGAAAGGCAGCGTATCAGCCTGCCCCTTGGCCCGTGAGTAGACCAGCGCGCGGGTGATCCGGTTGAAGGGCCGCCCGCTTTCGTTGGTTTCCACGAAATACTGCCGGATCTCGGGGCTGACAAATTCCAACGCATAGCGGAAATGGCCCAGAACCGGGTAATTGTTCAGAACGTTGTGCCGTGTGGTCGTCAGATCGTAGAAACCCACGATGATATAAGGGATCACGAGGACCAGCAGCCAATAAGCCGGCGACCAGAGCCATCCCAGCAGCAGCGTCAGAGGCAGGCCCAGCAGCGCCACAGCATAGTATATCTTGCGTACCATTCATCCGTCCCTTGTTACGTGGCAAGGCCCTTAGGGCCGCTGCGATACCGGCATTACAGGGGCATCGTTACGTGTAAGTGTCAGATTGGCAACAGGATCGGGCCGAAACGGCCTGCGTAAGTCGTCGGCGCCCCAAAACCGTTATTTCCGGCGCAGCCCCGCGAGAACGAGGTATCCAGGCGCCCCGAACAGAAACGCCGCCATCACAAACCATATCAGCGCATAAGACACGTGGGTGTTACGAAACTTGAGCCGGGTCAGCCCGTTGGCGGCCAAGCCGACGGCCCGCCCGAGGGATCGGCATCAACAAAAGACGGCGCGGTCCTGCCCAATCCAACCGCCCGCGACCCGCACCTTGGACAGGATTGCCCAAATCAGGACTCAGGTGAGTTGGACGCGCGAATAGACCCCGATCCAGATCAAGTCGAAGAAGTGTCAGAACAGGCTCAGTCACATCGCCCGGCGCATGTTGGCCGGGGTCAAACCATGTTGAGACAGTTGGATCAGCAGCATGATGAGCGAACGGATGGTAGTTGCGATCAGCACCGGCCTGATCATTGCGCTGAGCTTCCTGATCGACACACTGAACAGCGCGCCCGCGATCTTTATCGTGTTCGGCTTCGTGGTGCTGGGGCTGGCCTATGGACAAGCCAGCGCCATTATGGGCAACAGGTTAGCCCCCGAATATCGCTATTCCGACACCGCGATGGCCACCAACCTGTCCTGGATCACCGGCGCCGCTTTTGCACCGCAGATCGGGCTTGGCCTGACCGTGGCATTCGGCCTCTCTGCTTCGGCCCTGTATCTGATTTCGGGCGTGGTCGTGACCTTCTTTGCGCTCTACCGGTTGAACCGCCTCAAGGCCGCGCATGCGGGTTGACGCGTCAGCTTTGGTGTCGCTCTAATTCACCGGCACGAACTCGATCCGCCGGTTGCGGCGCTTGCCCTCGGCGGTGTCATTCGACACCACGGGCCGGCTTTCGCCATACCCAACCGTGATCAGCCGTTCCGACCCGATCCCCTGCGCGACAAGATAATCGGTCACCGCCTGCGCCCGCCGTTCGCTGAGCGCACGGTTCGCCGCGTCAGAGCCGTCGCGGTCGGTATGGCCGCCCACCTCGATCCGCAGATCGGGGCAACGGCTGATGATGTCGTGCAGATTGGACAGGAGCGGCAGCGAGGCGCGGTCCAGCCGGGCGCTGCCCGAATTGAAATAGATGTTGCCGGTGCGCGACAGAATCTCCATCCGTCCGACACAGGCCTCGCGGTCCAGATCGCCCTTTGTCTCAAGCGCGGCCGCGCCCGGAGTGGCAGCGGCCAGAACCAGCTTGGGCTGGGTGCCGGGGCGTGCGCGATCAAAGACAAAGCCGAAACTGACAAAGCCGAAGGGCAGGATATCGACGTCAGCGGCCTCCTGCAGCTTGCCGCGCCCCTCTTCCAGCGCGAAATCGGTCAGCGGAATCGCGATGGGCGCGGTATTGGCCACCGCCACGCGATCATTATCGACCAGCGTGATCGCCACCTGCGCAGTGCGCTCCTGCGTGACGCCGTGCAGGTTCATGGTATAGGGCAGATCAATTATCTTGTGCCGCACGTCATGCAGATCGGTCAGTTGGTCAGCGGGCAATTGCGTGGTGATCACCGCCTCGGGGAAGTTGAAGGTCTCGAAGAAAAGGAAACGCATCCGCACATTGCGCAGGTCGATCTTGGTGTCGACGCTGTCAAGCTGCACCCGGATCTCGGCCGCGCCGTTTTCGTCTATCACGCCGGAAAAGCTTGCAAAGCCGCTATGTTCGGCTTTGGAGTTCTTCTTGACCGACAGAAAGCGCAGCTCCGAGGCTTCGGCATCCAGCTCCCAGCCATGCTCGAAAGGATCAGCGCTTTGGGCCAAGGCGGCGGTTCCCAGCAGGAGGCCTCCCAATGTCAGAGCTGTGCGAAACGCGGATATGGCCTGCATGGTCACCTTCCCGTAAAAGTTGAGACTGATTCAGGGATAAGTCAGGTGAAGGTCACAATAAAGCCTAAAAGGCGGCGTTAAGGTGAATGTATTGGGCAATTCACCAGGATTTGCCCCTGTCCTGATGGCATCCGCCCCAGGCCCGGACGCCTTTGCGCACAGCCGGTCCGGGAACTTCCGGTTGCAACTACAGGGAGGGGCATTCATGGTTGTCGGGGCATGAAAATGGAACAAAAATTTATCCGCACCCTGCGGGTCATCACGGCTTTGCTGTTGCTGGGCTGGACCGGGTCTGCGCTTGCCGACCCGCGCATCGCGCTTGTTATCGGCAATTCCGCTTATGGAACGGTCACCGCGCTGGACAATCCGGCAAATGATTCGCGTCTGATATCCAAAAAGCTGGAAAAGATGGGGTTCGATGTCCGGCTGCTGACCGATAGCAACCAGGTCGAGATGAAACGCGCCATCGCCCAGTTCGGGCGCGACCTGCGCCAGGGCGGCGAAGAGACCGTTGGCCTGTTCTTCTACGCCGGGCATGGGGTGCAATCCTTTGGGTCGAACTACCTGTTGCCGGTGGACGTGTCGTTGAGCGATCCAGCCGATCTGGACCTGATGGCGGTCGAGGCGCGGTCGGTCCTGCATCAGATGGCCTCGGCCCGCAACAAGACCAATATCGTCATTCTGGATGCCTGCCGAAACAACCCGTTCGAAGAACTGGCGGATATGGATGACAATGGACTGGCCGAGATGAAGGCACCCACCGGCACTTTCCTAGCCTATGCCACCAACCCCGGCGGGGTCGCGCTGGATGGAGATGCAGGAAACAGCCCCTTCACGCAGAGCCTTGCGACCCATATCGAAGAACCCGGTATGCCGATCGAACAGTTGTTCAAGACCGTGCGCGTTGATGTGCTGTCACAAACGCGCGGGCTGCAGACACCCTGGGACACCTCGTCGCTGACGCGCGAGTTCTCGTTTTCGCCGCAGCAGACGCCGGTGCCGAGCTTTGAGACCGAAGATCTTGCATGGGGAGCGATCAAGGCCTCGGAAGACCCAGTGCAGATCATGCTGTTCCTACGCGCCTTTCCCGACAGCCGATACGCGGATCTGGCGCGCGAGCGGCTGCAACAGGTGATGTCGAACTCGTTCTCCAAAACCCTCACCGATCCCGAACCGGCACCGGAGGCACCGCAGGTCGCTGTGATTCAGGACCCCGCGTCCGAGCCTGCCGAGGTCAACGACACCGAGCGGCTGATGTTTGATCTGGCCGCCTCTGACAACACCATCAATGCCTACAAGACCTATCTTGACAGCTATCCCGGCGGCGCCTTCGCCAATCAGGCCTCGGAACGGGTCGCAGCACTGGAGCTTGAGGCCCAGACTGTGACGCGCAAGGCCGAGGCGCAGGCAGAACCGACCGCCTCGCAACCCGGCGAGGTGGTCACGCTCAACGGCAGGCTGACCTTTGGTAATGACCGGATACGGGGCAAGACCATTGCCGAACTGGTGCGCGGCACGCCACATTTCCCTCCGATCGAAGGGCTGCCCGAGGCGATGTGGAAGGACCAGACATGTTCGGGTTGCCATCAATGGACGCCCGAGGCGCTGTGCACCCAGGCGCAAACCTATGCCGCCAACCCGTCCTCCGAAAAGGTCGAAAAGTCCCATCCCTATGGCGGGGATTTCAAGGTCAACCTGCGCAGTTGGGCCCAGGGCGGCTGTCTGGAATAAACCACGCAGCGGCACTGCAATGGGTCAAATGCACGCGATTCACCTTGTGATCTGAGGTAGAGGATAGACGCCTTTCTCCCGCGCCCGTTCGACGGCGATGGCGCGGCCATATGCGCGGCCGAGCAGGTCGAGGCGCAGGGTATTCCGGGGCGCATCCTGACGCAGAATCTGGCCACCCGCCAACAGCACCACGCTATCGGTGCACAAACCAACGACGAAGAATGTGAAATTCAAACCCGCAAAATCTCGTCATTAATGAGGGAGCCTCGGGGGGAAGGTCATATGAGATGTCTCCTATTGCTTCCACAGTGCTTCCAGTTGATCAGCCCCAGCCAAGTGGTCCACATTGTATGTTCGTGCATGATTGCCTTAGTTCCATCGCAACGATGGATTCTGGTACCGGTGGTCGGTAGCCCAGAGCACTGTAGGGTCGTTTGGTATTGAAGTGTTTCCTCCATTGTTCGATCAGGATTTGTGCCACCCGCAAGCTGTAGAAGACCTCGCCATTGAGCAGTTCATCGCGGAGCCGGGCATTGAAGCTTTCGCAATATCCGTTCTCCCTAGGTGATCCTGGCTCGATGTAAGCGGTCTTGGCACCTATGGCTGCATTCCGTGATTAGCAGACACTCACGGTTCCAACATGAAGTGGTAATATGCCGGACTTTGCAGGTATCTAGTTACAGAAAGGAATATCCGGTTCGAAATGTATCAGTATGTGATTGCAGAAAGCGTTCCTAAAACTGGTGACCTAACCACGCCTCAAATTCTTTGACATGCGTCTGGGCGGCATCACGGTGTTCTGTTTGAACTAGATAATGCGCATGTCCAAATTCTTTGGGCTCACCGACGATACGAATTTTTTGCCCGGATTGGATCGCTTGCCGGGCAAATCTCTCTATGACAACAGCATAGCCAAGTCCCGCTGCAACCATTTCGATTGCGGCGGTTGAGGTGTCAGTGATTAGACGCCCGGCGGAGCTTTCATACTTCAACCCATAGGCAGACAGATACCGCGCCCAATGGTCGTCGAACCCCATAATATGGATTGGCGAATGCCGCAGAAGGTCGTCGGGTAAATGTATCGCCTGGCCGGACCCGATGTCGCAGATAGGAACAATCATCTCTGCCGATAACAATTGCAGATCCGGTCTCGCACTCTCTTGTGAGGCGAGGATGATGTCGACATCGACAAGCTGTTGGTCCGAGGGGCTTTTCCAGATGGAAGTCACCATTTTGACGCCAGTATCAGGATGGCTGAGCATGAAGTCATTGAGCCGCGCTGATAGCCATATGATAAATGCCATAGAGGCACGTACCGTGATTGTACGTGTCTGGCGCGGCCCAAAAAGACCTGTGGTCGACATGTCCAAAATATCCAGCGCCTCTCGCACGGTCAGCTGATAAGCCTTGCCCGCATCGGTCAATTGCAGGCTTTTGGGGCGACGAAGAAACAGCTTAGCGTCCAGCTGAATTTCAAGCGCCTTGATATGTTGGCTGACGGCGGTTTGAGTCAATCCAATTTCACGGCTGGCTGCAGTGAAACTCAGCAGCCGCGCAGCCGCTTCAAAACTGCGCAGCCAGTTGAGATTCAGGTTTTCACGCATCGACTATCCATAAATTTTTTATGTTCATGAGAAGGTATTATTTCGTTTTAGATGCTCACGTCGCTCGCGCATAGTGTCTTCGACGATTCCGCCTTCCAAGCATTTGCACCCAATCGCAAGGACTTCGCCATGACAGACACGCGCCAGTTGCAACACGAACCTGCCCTAGATCTCATAGACCTTGACCGATATCCCATTGCGGATCTGGACAGTGGAGATGGGGCGGAATTTTTGACCGAATGCCAGCGCCACATGGAAGAAAACGGCTGGTGCAATCTGGCTGGGTTTGTCCGCACCGAGGCGCTGGAACAGTTGAATGGCGAGGCCAATGATCTTTTACCGACTGCCGAAGTCCTGCATGTAAAACGCAATATCTATCAAGGCGCAATAGACCCTTCATTGCCAGAAGACGACCCACGGCGGAAAGAGTTCACGCATACCGCGGTCCAGCTTGCTGATGATCAA
Organism: Ruegeria hyattellae; assembly: GCF_041537925.1. Classification (NCBI taxonomy): domain Bacteria; kingdom Pseudomonadati; phylum Pseudomonadota; class Alphaproteobacteria; order Rhodobacterales; family Roseobacteraceae; genus Ruegeria; species Ruegeria hyattellae. The sequence goes on from NZ_JBGOSH010000008.1 coordinate 208,658, forward strand.
ATACCTGCGGCGACTCGTCTCAAACAGCTTTACCACTCCGAAATTTTGACGGATTTCGTGCGTCGGGTTCAAAAAAAGGACCAACTCTACCACTGTGCTGACGAGTTCCAAGCGCTCAATGTAGTCGCGCTGCACCCAGAAAGCTGGCACGCTTGGCACTACGACACGACGGAATGTACTGTGACCCTGTTGCTACAAGCTGCGGAGACCGGTGGCGATTTTACATTCCTTCCAAATTCGCGCAACGATGACGGTGAGGATCGTGAGGCCGTTGACCGGCTGCTGGCGGGCGACATGTCTCATGCTCAAACATTTTCGCGCGGCGCAGGTGCGTTCACCCTGTTCCGGGGCGGCTATTCGCTGCATGGCGTGACCAAAGTCGAAGGTTCACAGTCACGTATCTCTGCAATCATGACATATGATGAAAAGCCAAATCGCGTAATTGAAGACGAAATCAACATTCGCATTTACGGCAAACGGGTGGAAAACATACTGGCCAACCGCAAAGCTGCGGCAAACGCATAGGAGTATTGAGGATGAAAACCGCATTATTGGTGATTGATGTGCAGATGGCGTTGGCACACGTAGATGCCGCTGCCGCCGGACGATCCTGCCCCGAGGCAGAGGGCAACATCGCTCTGCTCTTGGAAAAATTTCGCAGTGCAGGAGATACAGTGGTACATGTTCACCACCACGGTACAGACCTGGACGATCCATTCCATCCCGACGCCGCCGGATCATCGGCGCAACCCATTGCGGCTCCAACACCGGATGAGCCCGTGGTCGTCAAAACCGGCAGCAGCGGGTTCGCGGGAACCTCACTGCAGGAAATCTTGCAGGATGCAGGTATTGAACGCGTCGTCACATGCGGCGCCACCGCCAACCATTGCGTTGAATCGACTACTCGCAGCGCCGCAGATTTAGGATATCGGCCTATTTATGCCTCTGACGCGGTCTGGACCTATGACATTACCGGACCAGATGGCGTGCATCATAGCGCAAACCAGGTACATTCAGTCAGTATGGCAACCCTTGAAGGCGAAATAGCGTCGGTAAGAAAAACCCATGAAATACTGATGATGTAGAGTTCAGCATCCTGAGCCTCCCCCAAAGAAGAGGTCCGCCCCTATGTTCAGGAAAGCGGAGGGCCACAGATGGCAACGAGGAGGCCAAAGCCCGAAGAGATTGTCGTAAAGTTACGGCAGGTTGAGGTGCTGGTGGGGCAAGGCATGCCTCGAAACAGCACCAATCTGCGGAACTCATCAATATCCTAAGCAGATGCCCCAAAAGGCAGAGTGCGCCAGATCAGGAAATCTGGCGCACTCAATTGTTTATATGGACAAGGGCTAACGGGATTTTGGGCGCTAATGCCCTTGTTTTTGGGCGCCAAAATCGCCGAAATGGGTCTCAATCACCTTGCGCATCAGCAACAATACAATGCCTTTTACACTGGCTAACTACATTTAGAATGACCGCAATTGCGGCAGGTCATGCACCCCTCGACCATCTGCATGTCATACTGACCGCAACTTGGGCACGCCGGACCCCGTGGCGCGTCGGCATTGACGACTTGGGCCTGCGGGTCCGATTTCAAGCCCATGCCTTCGCCCTCAAGAAAGCCGATGGACACCATGTGTCGCTCGATCACGCCGCCAATCGCGGCAAGGATCGACGGGATGTACTTGCCTTGCACCCAGGCCCCGCCACGCGGGTCGAACACTGCTTTCAACTCTTCGACCACAAAGGACACATCGCCGCCACGCCGGAACACCGCCGAGATCATCCGGGTCAGGGCCAGAGTCCAGGCGTAGTGCTCCATGTTCTTGGAGTTGATGAAGACCTCGAAAGGCCGCCGCCGCCCGCCGATGACGATATCGTTGATGGTCAGGTAGATCGCATGCTCGCTATCGGGCCATTTCAGCTTGTAGGTGCTGCCCTCCAGCGCCTGCGGGCGGTCCAGCGGTTCGGACATATAGACCACCTCGCCGCCGTCGATGCTGTGCGGCGATACCGCGTTCTCGCCCGGCGCCGCGTCGGCACTTTCGCTCACTGTCAGAACCGAACCGGTCACGTCATTGGGCCGGTAGGTCGTGCAGCCCTTGCAGCCCTGATCCCAGGCCTGCATGTAGACATCCTTGAAATCCTCAAAACTGATGTCTTCCGGGCAATTGATGGTTTTCGAGATTGAGCTGTCGATCCATTTCTGCGCCGCAGCCTGCATCCTGACATGCGCTGAAGGCGCCAGCGTCTGGGCATTTACGAAATGCTCGGGCAGGTCGGTATCGCCGAATTTGTCGCGCCAGAGCTGGACGGCATAATCGACCACCTCTTCCTCGGTGCGCGAGCCGTCCTTTTGCAGCACCTTGCGCTTATAGGCATACGCAAAGACCGGCTCGATCCCCGAAGACACATTCCCTGCATACAGGCTGATCGTGCCGGTGGGCGCGATCGAGGTCAGCAACGCGTTGCGGATGCCGTGTTCGCGGATCGCATCGCGCACATCCTTGTCCATCGCCATCATCGACCCGCTGGCCAGATACCCATCAGCGTCGAACAAGGGAAAGGCCCCCTTCTCGCGTGCCAAATCCACCGACGCCAGATAGGCGGCGCGGGCGATCGCGTGCAACCAGCGCTCGGTCTGACGCGCCGCCTCATCCGAGCCATAGCGCAGGCCCAGCATCAGCAGTGCGTCGGCAAGCCCGGTCACGCCCAGCCCGATCCGCCGCTTGGCCTGTGCCTCGGCGGCCTGGTCCGGCAGCGGGAATTTCGAGGTATCGACCACGTTGTCCATCATCCGGATCGCGGTCGCCACCAGCTCCTGCAGTGCGGTCTGGTCCAACTCGGCACCCGCCTCGAACGGGTCCGTCACCAGCCGCGCTAGGTTGATCGAGCCCAACAGGCAAGCCCCGTAGGGCGGCAGCGGTTGCTCGCCGCAGGGATTGGTGGCGGCAATGGTTTCCACATAGTTCAGATTGTTGGCCGTGTTGATCCGGTCGATGAAGATCACGCCCGGTTCGGCGTAGTCATAAGTCGACTGCATGATCTTGTTCCACAGGTCACGCGCCTGCACCGTGTGATAAACTCTGCCGTCAAATTGCAGCTCCCACGGGCCGTCCGCCTTGACCGCCTCCATGAAGGCATCCGTCACCAGGACCGAGACATTGAACATCCGCAACCGTGCCGGGTCGGATTTGGCGGTGATGAAATCCTCGATATCGGGGTGATCACAGCGCATCGTCGCCATCATCGCCCCGCGCCGGGATCCCGCGGACATGATCGTCCGGCACATGGCGTCCCACACATCCATGAAGCTGAGCGGACCGGACGCATCCGCCGCCACGCCGGTAACCTCCGCGCCCTTGGGCCGGATGGTCGAGAAATCATAGCCGATGCCGCCGCCCTGCTGCATGGTCAGCGCGGCCTCTTTCAACATGTCGAATATGCCGCCCATGCTGTCGGGGATCGTCCCCATCACGAAACAGTTGAACAGCGTTACCTGCCGCGCGGTGCCGGCACCGGCCGTGATGCGACCGGCGGGCAGGTATTTGAAATCCTCCAGCGCCGCATAGAACCGGTCTTCCCACAAATCGGGGTCTTTCTCGACCTGTGCCAGATCGCGGGCGATGCGCCGCCAGGTGTCCTCGACCGTCTGGTCGATCGGCGTGCCATCCGCCTGTTTGAAGCGGTATTTCATATCCCAGATCTGTTCCGAGATGGGGGCGGCGAAACGGCTCATCGGCTGATTCCTGATACTGGTAGGGCGCTCTAATTTACCCAAATCCCGCGTCCGATGCCACAACAGTTTGAAGTTTCGCTCACAAACACTACAATATAAGCTACTCTTGGGGGCGACTCTGTGGATAAGTATGTGAATCTCATCAAGCTGTCGGTCGGATCGGAAAGCGTCGAAACGCTGGCCGACTGGCAACAGACCCGCGCCGCGCAGTCCGAAGACGGTCTGCCGCGCCATGTCACCCGAATGTGGCCCAAGCGCGAGGTGGAGATCCTCAAGGGCGGCTCGATCTACTGGGTGATCAAGGGGCAGGTTCAATGCCGCCAGCGCATCCTGCGCATGGATGAGGTGATCGGCGCGGACGGTATCCGGCGCTGCGCCATCGTGCTCGACCCGGACCTGCACCGCACCCAAAGCGCCCAGAAACGCCCGTTTCAGGGCTGGCGTTACCTCAAGCCCGAGGATACCCCGCCCGATCTGCCGAAAACCCGGCAATCCGAGGATGCCCTGCCCGATGATCTGAACCGGGCGTTGGCCGAAATCGGCGTGCTCTGACCCGCACAGAACCTGTGCAACCATCCGTGTTTTGTTGACCAGCGCACAACGCTATCCTGCTCCTGTGTCGTCAGAGGGAGCCGCGTCATGACCCATTCCGCCTACTCCGACAGCGAAGTTCTGGAATTCCCCGGTGCCATCATACTTCGCATCCTGCTCAACGGCGATCAGACTGGCGGTGCGCTGGAAGTGTTCGAGGATATCGTGCAGCCTGGTGTTGGTCCGGGTCGCCATATCCACCACCATCAGGATGAGACATTTTTCTTTCTGGACGGTGATTTCGAGGTCGAGATCGCAGGCGAACGCGGCAGGGTTGCGCCGGGCGATGTAGCCTTCATCCCGCGCGGCACCGAGCATGCCTTCAAGAATGTCGGAACCACTCCGGGACGCCTGCGCTACGTGTTCTCACCCGCTTACAGGATGGAGGCGATGTTCCGCGCGCTGCATGCCTCGTTGCAGAACGGCGCGATGGACGCGGATGTCATGGCCCGTATCGCGACGCAGCACGGGCAGGAATTCACCGGCCCGCCGCTCTAAAGCGCGATCCGGTCCAGAAGCTCGTCCAGCGTCTTGCGATCGGCACCCTGGCAAGGGGCCGCGCGGCTGCGCCAGAGCGTGGCCTGTGACCGCAACATCATCCCGTCGCTGAGGGTTTTCAGGTGGTTGGCCCGCAGGGTTTCTCCGGTCGAGGTGATGTCGGCAATCGCCTCGGCAGTCTCGTTCTTGACTGTGCCCTCGGTGGCCCCCTGGCTGTCGACCAGCGTGTAATCGGCCACCCCCGCCTCGGTCAGGAACTCTCGCACCAGACGGTGGTACTTGGTGGCGATGCGCAGGCGATGGCCATGGGTTGCGCGAAAGGTGGCAGCGGCGGCGTCAAGATCGCCCAGCGTGTCCACATCGACCCAGGCACGCGGCACCGCAAGGATCAGATCGGCCTGACCGAATCCCATCGGCGCAATCTGTTCCACCTGCTGTTCCCAGAGAGGCAGTTTCTCATGCACCAGATCGGTACCGGTGACGCCCAGATTGATCCGCCCCGCCGCCAGTTCGCGGGGAATCTCACCGGCGGACAGCAGCATCAGGGACATATTGCCGATCCCGTCCACGCGACCCGCATATTCCCGGTCCGACCCCGTGCGCGACAGTTCGATGCCGCGCTTTGCGAACCAGGCGAAGGCCTTGTCCATCAGGCGGCCCTTGGAAGGGACCCCAAGCTTGAGGCTCATGACAGGCTCTCCTGCAGATCTAGGATCAGGCCAGGGCGCAAGATGCCGCCAACCGCCGGGATCTCTGCTCCGTCGCCCAAATAACGGGTCAGCGCGTCATAGCGCCCGCCAGTGGCCAGCGGCGGCAGATCGGGTCGGCCTTGAACATAAAAGCCAAAGACAAACCCGTCGTAATACTCCATCGAGGTGCGACCGTAGGAGGCTTCGAATTCTAGATGATCCACATCGACGCCACGCGCCGCTAGTGCCGTGATCCGCGCCTCCAGCCGGTCCAGCGCCTGTCCGATCGATGGCAGGTCGACGGCAACATCGCGCAGGTGTTCCAGCGCAAAGGGCAGCGTCTCGCGAATGGCAAGCAAGGTTTCAAGCGCCGATAACTCCGTTTCCGAGATCGGCGGAGCGGCGTGATCCGCACGTAACGCCGCGATCCGCGCTGTGATTTCGGCATGGGTGCGTTTACCGATCAGCGGAGCGTCCAACTCAACCTCGTCGCTGCCCGTCAGCAATTCGGCGCGTGCGCCGCTGACCGGGCGCTGACCGCCGAACCGGTCCAGCAGGGTACGGAACCGGCGTGGCCGCCAGATATGCCGCATCAGTGCATGCTTGCGCCGCTCATCGGTTTTCAACCCCTCTACCGCGGCCATCAGAATGCCGATATCCCCGGTCGACGCCATCACCGGAACATCCGCCAGCGCCTGCGAGATCAGCGCAAACACCTCGGCATCGGCGCTGGCCGGGTCGGTGCGGTCGAACACCTCATAGCCCACCTGAATGAACTCGCTGGGACGGTCGGGGTCGTGTTCCTGCCGCCGGAACACCTCGCCCGAGTATGTGTAGCGGGCCGGTTCCGCGCCATCGGCCATGTGCATCTGAACAACCGGCACCGTGAAATCGGGGCGCAGCATTTGTTCGCCGCGCAACGCGTCCGAAGTCACATAGGCACGCGCGCGAATGTCCTCGCCATAGAGGTCCAGCAAAGCCTCAGCGGGTTGCAGAATTGCTGCTTCGACAACCCGTGCGCCCTCGGCCTCGAACCGGGCACGCAGGTCGGCGGCCCTGAGCAGCGTTTTAGCCCGGTCCGCCATCAGGCTTGCGTCGCCAGCATCGCGCGGACTTGCGCCACCAACTCGGCGCGCGGCGATTCGATCTGCGAGGGGCGTTCCTTCCACTCTTCCAGCGTCGCGCTTTCGGCCAGTTTCGCGCCCAGGATTAGGTCCTTGATCTGCACGATGCCATTTGCCTTTTCGTCACCACCCTCGATGATGGCGATGGGAGCGTTACGCTTGTCGGCATATTTGAGCTGGTTGCCGAAATTCTTCGGATTGCCCAGATAGACCTCGGCCCGGATGCCCGCATTGCGCAGCTCGGCCACCATGGCCTGATAATCGGCCATCCGGTCGCGATCCATCACCGTCACCACAACCGGCCCGTCCGCCTCGGTCGTCAGGCGGCCTTTTTCACGCAGCGCAGCCAGCAACCGGTCAACACCGATCGAGACACCGGTTGCCGGCACTTCCTGCCCGGTGAACCGCTTGACCAGATCGTCATACCGCCCGCCGCCCGCGACCGAGCCAAATTGCCGCTTGCGGCCTTTTTCGTCGAGGATCTCGAAGGTGAGTTCGGCCTCGTAGACCGGCCCGGTGTAATAACCCAGCCCGCGCACGACCGAAGGGTCGATCTCGATGCGGTCCGGCCCGTAGCCGCCCGCCGATAGCAATTCACCGATCTGCTCCAGTTCCGCAATCCCGTCTGCGCCGGTTTTGCTGTCGCCCACCGCTGCGCGCAGATTCGCCAACGTCCCGGCCGCATCCGCTGCTTTCGAGGTCAGGAAGGCGATCACCGGCTCAGCCTGATCCTCGCTCAGGCCCACACCGTCAATGAACGCGCCCGAGACATCCAGCCGCCCTTTGGTCAGCAATTCGCGCACACCCGTTTCGCCCACCTTGTCGAACTTATCGATGGTGCGCAGCACGTTGTCGCGGGCGCTGGCGTCATCGCCCAGCCCCATTGCCTCAAGCACACCGTTCAACACCTTGCGGTTGTTTACCCGCACCAGATAGTCGCCGCGTGGGATGCCGACGGTTTCCAGAGTATCGCTGAGCATGGCGCAGATCTCGGCATCAGCGGCCATCGAAGCCGTGCCCACCGTATCCGCATCACATTGGTAGAACTGGCGATAGCGGCCCGGGCCGGGTTTCTCGTTGCGCCAGACCGGACCCATCGCGTAGCGGCGATAGGGGGTCGGCAGATCGTTGCGGTGCTGCGCATAGACCCGCGCCAGCGGCGCGGTCAGATCATAGCGTAGCGCCATCCAGTCGCCCTGCCCTTTTTCGTCGAATTCCTGCCAGGCAAAGACGCCCTCATTAGGGCGGTCAACGTCGGGCAGGAATTTCCCCAGCGCCTCGACGGTCTCGACCGCGCTCGATTCCAGCGCCTCGAACCCGTAGCGATGATAGACCCCGGCAATGGCGCGCAGCATCTCGGTTCGCTGCGTCACCTCACCTCCGAAATAGTCGCGAAATCCTTTTGGGGTCACGGCCTTGGGGCGGGGCTGTTTCTTGGGCTTTGCCATCGGGGCATCCTTGGGGTGGTGGTTCCGGGCGCGGTCTAGCCGATGCCCCCTGCCGGGGCAAGTCACTGCACGGCCCCACCGCGCGGTCCTCCGGAAGGTCCGCTCAGATATCGGCGAAATCCCCCGACCTTCCCTTGCCCCCGGCAAAGCGCGCGGCACCTTCGCGGCTTTCCGCTTCGAACACGGCGGCAGAGGCCCATTCCCGGCGCAGCGCTTGTGCAAGTTCGGCAGGTGTGGGCCGGGCTGAAAGGTGATCGGCGCGCAGACAGCCTTGCGGAAAGCGGATCAGGTCCCGTGCCAGCGCGATGGCGGTGTCCAACGCCGCTCCCTGCGCGCAGGTATAGTTTGCAAAGCCGTTGGCCTGCGCTTCGTCTGCCTGAACGGGACGACCCGTCAGGATCAGGTCATTGGCCCGGCCCTGCCCGAGTATCGCGGGCAGCCGCACCGTTCCGCCATCCAGCAGCGGCACCCCCCAGCGGCGGCAGAAGACGCCCGTCACTGCGCCCTGTGCCATCACCCGCATGTCGCACCACGCGGCCAGTTCCATGCCGCCCGCGACGGCGGGACCTTCGATGGCAGCGATCACCGGCTTACTCAGCATCAACCGGGTCGGCCCCATCGGGCCGGGGCAGGGTTGCGCCATCGGGTCGGTCCAGCCTTGCGAAATGTCGAGGCTTTTGATCCATTCATCCGCCGCCCCAGATCCGGCGGCTTTCAGGTCGAACCCGGCGCAGAAATATCCGCCCGACCCGGTCAGGATCGCCACCAACTGGCTGGCATCCGCCTCAAACGCCAGAAATGCCTGATAAAGCGCCTGCGCCGTTTCCGGGTCCACCGCGTTGCGCGCCTGGGCCCGGTCGATTGTGATGGTCGTGATTGCCGCGTTGCAGTCGATGATGACGCTCATGCTGATCCTCCCTGTCCGCGCGCTCCGGCCATGTGGCTCTGGCAAGTGCGGTAATGCCTCTGTATCACGATGGAAACGCCAAGGAGCCCGCCCATGCAACATCTTGAAGAACAGATCGCCCATCTGACCAAGACCGTCGACGAGATGAGCGCGATCGTGGCGCGCCAGCAGACCGAGATCGACCGGCTGACCCACCGGGTCCAGATGCTGATGGAACGCGAGGCGGGTCGCGAACAGGATGCCAGCGGCGGCGTAGTGATCGGAGACGAGCGGCCGCCGCATTACTGACGGCCCAGGGCTTCCCATAGGGCCTCGTCGCCACCTATGGTCAGGAAACCACCGCATCACTCGGAGGCTGAGCCATGCCAACCCTGTTATTGACCGGATTTGAGGCCTTCGGTACCACTCCGGTCAATCCCGCCGAGCAAGTGGCGCGCCACCTCGATGGTGAAACAGTGGCCGGTCTGACGATCTTGTCGCGGATCATCCCCAACAGCTTTTTCGAATGTATCGACGTTGTGAAAGACGCAATTGCAGAGCTGCGCCCCGAAGCGGTTGTCATGATGGGGGAATTCGGCGGGCGGGCGATGGTCACCGTTGAACGCATCGCGCAGAACCTCAATGACGGCGCCCGCTATGGGTTGCGTGACAATGCAGGTAAGCTGTTGCAGGACGTGATGACGGTGCCGGACGGGCCGGTGGCCTATCGCGCGACCTTGCCGATCCGCGCCATGGTGCACAACATGCGCGCCGCCGGGATACCGTCGGATATCTCGGACGCGCCGGGCACCTTCTGCTGCAACCACCTGATGTATGGCATCCTGCATCACCTGGCTGAATCCGGATCCGAGATCCGCGCCGGTTGGGTTCACCTGCCGCACCTGCCCGAAGTGGCCGCTCTGGTGCAGAACCTCGGCGTGCCCAGCATGTCGATCGACACCGCAGCCGTCGCGCTGCGCGCGGGCATTGAGGCGATCGCCGATCACCCCACGGACACAGATGAGGTTTCGCCTTCACGGCTACAGAATTGATTTTCAGGTAACGTGGTTGGGATTGCGCCTTATCGCCGGGCGAATTGCGGCGCCGGGATTTCCTTCAGCAGTTTGCGCTTCATGGCCTGTTCGTAATCCTCGAAGCCCAACGCAACCTCAACAAACGCGCCGGGGCCGCGAATGACCTTTTCCAGATAATAGTCGATGACACTTGCATCACCGGTGTCGATCACCAACCCGTTGACCGTGATACCCGCCGACGGAAAGTGCCGATAGGCGCTTTCGGGGGGATATCCGTGATTGTTTGCACCATCCCCCGAAATATCCAGTACCAGACGCGCACAGGCCGAAACCTTGCTGAGTTTCGTGGTGCCAAAGCCAATCGCTGCCCCCAGCGCGGTGGGGTAGTCGTCATTCACACGGCTATGTCCAAGCAGACGCGCCGCGAAGCCCGCCAGTTCCGCCTCGCTTGCGATCGCGCTCCACGGGGCGATGGTGGCTTGCTGGGTCTCGCCGCTCCATTCGTAGGCCATCAGCATCACAGTGCCCCGGTGGGCAAGGATCAGGGCGCGGATCTCTTCATCCTGCAGCGCTGCGGCAAGACCCACCCGCTGCTGCTCATACTCGATCTCATCAACACTGGTTGAAATATCGAGCGCAAACGCCAAAGCGAGAGAGCACTCAGGCATCGAACCACCCTGAGCCTTTGCGCCCCCCGACAGTATCGAGAGCATAGTGGCCAATAACGCGATTGAGCTCCTCAAAATCCGGCTCCTGCAGCGGGGCATCCGCAGAACTCAGCCTAGCATCGCGCGACCGGAAAGTCGATTTGCGCCCCGCCCGGAAAGAGACACAGGATGGTCAGAGCTCTTCGACCGACAGGACCCCTTCCAGCGATTTGATGGCGCCCTTGATCTGCGGATTGATAGGAAAATCCCGACCAAGGTCCATTTCAACGTCGCCCGGCAGGCCTGATGCGATCAGGCAAAGCTGAATCGGGCCCTTGCCTGCATTGCGCGCCGCCTCGGCGGCACCTTCGAGCACCTTGGCGACGGTCGGTATCGCCTCGGCCGCGTCAACAAAAACCCGCAGGCCCGTAGCCCCCGCATCCGCCACAGTGGCATCAATCGGCCCCACCGACCGCGCCAGCAGCTTGAGTTGATCCGCCTCCATCGTGGCCTCGGCAGTCAATACGACATGGGCACCGGTTTCGAGGAATTCGCGGCTTTTCTCGAGCGTTTCCGAAAACAGCGTGATCTCATAGGCCCCTGTCGTGTCCGAGAGCTGCGCAAAGGCAAAGCGATTGCCGCGCGCCGATTTGCGTTCCTGCTGACCGGCGACAACTCCCGCCATCTTGGCGATGAACGGACCGCCACGAGCTTTTTCGGTCACCTGATCCAGAGTCAGCACTTGCTTACGCTTGAGGGCGGGCATGTAGTCGTCCAGCGGGTGGCCGGACAGATAAAACCCGATCGCCTTGAATTCCTCGCTCAGCCGTTCGGCGGGCAGCCAGTCGGGCGTGGGAGCAAGGCGCGGCTCAGGCAGATCATCGCCCGCCTCACCGAACAGCGACACCTGATTGGAGTTCTTCTGCTCGTGAATCGCCGCTGAATATCCCATCAGCGGTTCCAGACTATCAAAAACCCGGCGGCGGTTCGGGTCAAGCTGATCGAACGCCCCGGCCCGCGCCAGCATTTCAAGCGGGCGCTTGCCGACTTTTTTCAGATCGACCCGGCGGGCAACGTCGAAAAGGTTGACGAAAGGCTTATCCGCGCGACCTTCGACCACAAGCGTCATCGCCTCGATACCGACATTCTTAAGCGCGCCCAGCGCATAGACCAGTTCACCCTCCTCCACGTCAAAGTTTGCCTGTGAGCGGTTCACGCAGGGTGGCACGTAGGGCAGGCCCAGCCCCTTGCGGACCTCTTCGAAATACACCGCCAGCTTGTCGGTCAGGTGGATATCGCAATTCATGACACCGGCCATGAACTCGACCGGGTGGTTCGCTTTCAACCAGCCGGTTTGATAGCTGACCACCGCATAAGCGGCGGCGTGGGATTTGTTGAAGCCGTAATTGGCGAATTTCTCAAGCAGGTCGAACACCTCAGAGGCCTTCTTGGCATCGACCCCGTTCTCGCCTGCGCCTTTCTCGAATTTCGGGCGTTCGGCATCCATCGCCTCTTTGATCTTCTTGCCCATCGCGCGGCGCAGCAGATCGGCGCCGCCGAGGCTGTAGCCCGCCATCACCTGCGCGATCTGCATCACCTGTTCCTGATAGACGATGATGCCCTGCGTTTCCTGCAGGATATGGTCGATCAACGGGTGTACGGATTCGATTTTGCGCTGGCCATTCTTGACCTCGCAATAGGTCGGGATGTTCTCCATCGGGCCGGGACGATAGAGCGCCACCAGCGCCACGATATCCTCGATACAGGTGGGTTTCATGCGCTTGAGCGCATCCATCATGCCCGAGCTTTCCACCTGGAACACTGCGACCGTTTTGGCAGCGGAATAGAGCTCATAGGTCGGCGCATCATCCAGCGGGATCGCGTTGATCTCGTTCACAGCGCCTTCGGGCGGATTATAAAGTGGGGTGCCGTCGGGCGCCACATGCAAGTCGCGGCCCGATTTGCGGATCAGATCGACGGCGTTCTGGATCACAGTCAGGGTTTTGAGACCCAGAAAGTCGAACTTGACCAGACCGGCCTGCTCGACCCATTTCATGTTGAACTGGGTCGCGGGCATGTCCGAGCGCGGGTCCTGATAGAGCGGAACCAGCGCATCCAGCGGACGGTCGCCAATCACCACACCCGCCGCATGGGTCGAGGCATTGCGCAGCAGTCCCTCGACCTGCTGGCCATAGGTCAGCAACCGGTCGACCACCTCTTCGTTGCGCGCCTCTTCGCGCAGGCGCGGCTCGTCCTTGAGGGCCTTTTCGATGCTGACCGGTTTGACGCCCTCAACCGGGATCATCTTGGACAGGCGGTCCACCTGCCCATAGGGCATCTGCAGCACCCGCCCGATGTCGCGGACAGCGGCCTTGGACAGAAGCGCACCAAAGGTGATGATCTGGCCAACCTTGTCGCGGCCATATTTCTCCTGCACATATTGAATCACCTCTTCGCGGCGATCCATGCAGAAATCGATGTCGAAATCCGGCATCGAGACCCGTTCGGGGTTCAGGAACCTCTCGAACAGCAGGCTGTAGCGCAGCGGATCAAGGTCTGTGATCGTCAGCGCATAAGCCACCAGCGACCCCGCTCCCGAGCCCCGCCCCGGCCCCACCGGAATACCCTGATCCTTGCCCCATTTGATGAAGTCGGCAACGATCAGAAAATAGCCGGGAAAGCCCATGCCTTCGATGATGCCCAGCTCGAAATCCAGACGTTCCTGATACTCCTCGACGCTGACCGCATGCGGTATCACGGCAAGGCGCTGCTTCAACCCTTCATTGGCTTGCCGACGCAATTCCTCGATCTCGTCATCGGCGAATTTTGGAAGGATCGGATCGCGTCGGTAGGCCATGAAAGCGCAGCGTTTCGCGATCTCGACCGTGTTCTCGATGGCCTCTGGCAGATCAGCGAACAGCGTCGCCATCTCCTGAGGCGATTTGAAGTAGTGCTGCGCAGTCAGGCGACGGCGGTCTTCCTGCTGGTCTACATACGATCCCTCGGCGATACAGATCAGCGCGTCATGAGCCTCGTACATCCCGGACTCGGGGAAATAGACGTCATTGGTGGCCACCAGCGGCAGGTTCTTGGTATAGGCCATTTCCACATGCCCGCGCTCGGTCATGCGCTCTGCCTCGGGCGCGCCGCCATCACCGGGGTGACGCTGCAACTCGACATAGAGGCGATCGCCAAACATAACCATCAGACGGTCCAGCAGTGTTTCGGCCGCCGGACGCTGGCTGGCCTGCAACAACCGCCCCACCGGGCCGTTCGGACCACCGGTCAGGCAGATCAACCCGCCGGAATGAGCCTGCAACTCGTCCAATGTCACCTGTGGCAACTGCCCGCCCTTGTCGACGTAAAGGCAAGAGTTCAGCTTCATCAGGTTCTCATAGCCCGCCTCTGACTGCGCCAGCAGAACCATCGGCGCGGGCGGTTTCGGCTTTTCGCCGGGCTGCGCCTGCACATATGTCAGATCTACTTGGCAGCCGATGATTGGCTGAATACCCGCCCCGCTGGCGGTGACGGAGAACTCCAGCGCCGAGAACAGGTTGTTGGTGTCGGTCACCGCAACAGCGGGCATCTGGTACGTTTCGCACAGGCCCGGCAGCTTCTTGAGGCGGATCGCACCTTCAAGGAGGGAGTATTCGGTATGGACGCGGAGATGGATGAATCGGGGATCGCTGCTCATGTCGCGAAGCTATCGCAGCCGCCGGGCCGTTGAAAGCGCTCAAGCCGGATCCCTGCGAAACTGCCGAATAATTGCGCAGGATTGTTCGGATTTTCTTGAAGCTGTCTTTCGGGCCTCTCGGCGCCAGTTTTACCCAAGCGCATGATTTCAATAGCTTCCTTGGCATTTCCGCTGCACAATGACATGTGGATCAGCCACAAAATGTTGCACCGCAGAAGGAGTTTTTCTTGCCAGAGCGAGCGCCCGGTTCCTAACCTTCCAGACAGAACCAAGAGCATCCGCCTCTTCACGCACGCATAATACGCCCGCCAGAGTTTCTACGTCGCATCGAGACCTGGCACAGATGGGATCACGGGGTAAAGCGACAGGCTTCAAATGATGACTATCTCGTTTCTTCTGAACGGAGAGACTATCGAGATCGGGGGGGGATCGCCCACCACGACCCTGCTGGATTGGCTGCGCGAAGAGCGCGGCCTGACCGGCACCAAAGAGGGCTGCAACGAAGGCGATTGCGGGGCCTGTACGGTGATGGTCAGCGATGCGGAGGGGGCCAGGGCTCTGAATGCCTGCATCCTGTTTTTGCCGCAACTGCACGGCAAGGCAGTACGGACGGTCGAAGGCGTGTCCGGACCGCAGGGCGAAATGCACCCGGTGCAGCAGGCAATGGTCGAGTATCACGGCTCGCAATGCGGCTTCTGCACACCGGGCTTCGTGATGTCGATGGTGGCCAGCCATTGCAGCGGTGCAACGGATCACGACACGCAACTGGCAGGCAATCTTTGCCGCTGCACCGGCTACGCCCCGATCATCCGTGCGGCTGAGGCGGTCGAGGGACAACCGGTGCCGATCTGGGTTCAGGATACCGCGCCGGGCGGCGCGCCTGATCCAATGCTGCCGCGCTCATCAAATGAGTTGGCGCGCGCCTATGCGGCCCAGCCAGAAGCTACTCTGGTGGCCGGGGCGACGGATGTGGGGCTTTGGGTGACCAAACAGCTGCGCGATCTCGATCCGGTGATCTTCCTCAACGGCTGCGATGATCTGAAAGAGATCACCATCGACGACAACAGCATCCGGTTTGGCGCCATGGTCGACATGAACAGGATGGGCGAGGCACTCGCGCCATTGCATCCCTCTTATGCCGAGATGATCCGCCGCTATGCCAGTGTGCAGATCCGCCATGCGGCGACCGTGGGCGGCAACATCGCCAATGGCTCCCCCATTGGGGACAACCCGCCCGCCCTGATCGCACTGGATGCTACGCTGCATCTGCGCCGGGGCGAGGCGCGCCGCGCGCTGCCGCTGGAGGACTTCTTTCTCGATTATGGCAAGCAGGACCTTGCAGCCGGTGAATTTGTCGAGGCGGTGAGTTTCCCGCGCCAGCCTGACCGCCTGAAATGCTACAAGCTGAGCAAACGCTTCGATCAGGATATCTCGGCCGTTTGCGGTTGTTTCAACATCATCGTTCAGGACAGTGTCGTCACCGACGCGCGGATTGCTTTTGGCGGCATGGCCGGGATACCGAAACGCGCGACAACGGTCGAGGCGGCGCTGCTGAAACAGCCTTGGACGATTGAGACGATCACGGCGGCCCAATCCGGTTTTGATGCCGACTTCACCCCGCTCAGCGACATGCGCGCCTCGGCCGAGTACCGGTTAGAGACGGCACGCGCGATGCTGGAGCGCTATTTCGCGGAAAGCCAGGGCGCGGCTGGCAACGTGCTGGAGGTGACCGCATGAGCATCGCGAAACCCCTGCCCCATGACACCGCCCCGCTGCACGTATCGGGCGAGGCGCGCTATATCGACGATATCCCGACACCCAAAGGCACTCTGCATCTGGCCTTTGGCCTCAGCGAAATTGCCAAGGGGCGCATCCGGTCGATGAACCTGGACGCGGTGCGCGCCGCACCCGGCGTGGTCGCCGTGCTGATCGCCGCAGATTTACCATTTGAAAACGATGTTTCGCCATCCATCCATGACGAGCCCTTGCTGGCAGAGGATATGGTCAATTACATCGGTCAACCCGTCTATGTGGTCGCCGCGACGTCTCATCTGGCGGCGCGCAAGGCAGCGCGGCTGGTCAAGATCGAGTACGAAGAACTGTCCCCCATCCTGACTATCGAAGAGGCGCTGGAGGCAGACAGCCGGTTCGAGGAAGGCCCCCGAATCTATCGCAAGGGCGATGCCGAGGGTGCGATCGCGGCTTCGCCTCATGTGATCGAAGGCACGTTCGAACTGGGCGGGCAAGAGCATTTCTATCTCGAAAGTCAGGCCGCCCTGACCCTGCCGCAGGAGGGCGGCGACATGATGGTCTATTCCTCGACCCAGCATCCGACCGAGATACAGCACAAGGTCGCCGATGCGCTGGGCGTGCCGATGCATGCCGTCCGGGTCGAGGCGCGGCGCATGGGTGGCGGCTTTGGTGGCAAGGAAAGCCAGGGCAATGCGCTGGCCGTGGCCTGTGCGGTGGTGTCGCGGGCGACGGGCCGTGCCTGCAAAATGCGCTATGACCGCGATGATGATATGACCATCACCGGCAAGCGGCACGCGTTCCGCATCAGCTATCGCGCGGGTTTCGACTCAGACGGGCATATTCAGGGCGTTTCGTTCCTGCATCACGCGATCTGCGGCTGGGCACAGGACCTGTCGCTGCCGGTGGCCGACCGCGCCATGCTGCATTCCGACAATGCCTATCTGCTGCCTAATGCCCTGATCGAGAGCCACCGGCTCAAGACCAACACTCAGTCCGCCACCGCCTATCGCGGTTTTGGTGGGCCGCAGGGCGTGGTGGGGATCGAGAGGGTAATGGATCACGCCGCGCATGTGCTGGGCATCGACCCGGTCGAACTGCGTCAGCGCAACTACTATGAACCGGCGCATGCCGTGCAGCCCGCGCAGCCGAAATCTGCGGAGCCGCTCGGTCATGCCGACCCGCATGAGGACCTGACCAGCCGCGGCGCGGTGGAACAGACCACCCGCGCGCGTCCGGTCCGGCCCGTGCCCTCGGGGGGCAACACCACGCCTTATGGCATGGAGGTCACGGATTTCGAGCTGCACGGGATGACCGACGCGCTGCTGGCCTCAAGCGATTATGCGGCGCGCAGGCTGGCCATCGACACATGGAACAAAGAAAATCCGATCATCAAGAAGGGACTCGGGTTCTCGCCGGTGAAATTCGGCATCTCGTTCACGCTGACCCATCTCAACCAGGCGGGTGCGCTGGTGCATGTCTACCAGGACGGCTCGGTGCATCTGAACCATGGTGGCACCGAAATGGGGCAAGGGCTGTTCCAGAAGGTGGCACAGGTGGCGGCGGCGCGCTTCGGCATCCCGCCGGAGATGATCAAGATCACAGCAACCGACACCGCCAAAGTGCCCAACACTTCGGCCACCGCCGCATCGTCGGGCAGCGACCTGAACGGCATGGCGGTCAAGGCCGCCTGCGACACGATCCGCGACCGGATGGCGGCGTATCTGGCCGAGCACCATCAGGCCGAGGTCAGCACGGTGCGCTTCGTTGACGGTCAGGTAGAGGTGGGCGAAGCCCGCTACAGCTTTGCCCAGGCTGCGGCGCTGAGCTATCAAGGTCGCGTCAGCCTGTCTGCCACCGGGTTCTACAAGACACCCAGAATCGAATGGGACCGGATCAAGGGCCGCGGGCGGCCCTTCTTCTACTTTGCCCATGGCGCGGCGCTGACCGAAGTGGCTGTGGACACGCTGACCGGCGAAAACCGCATTCTGCGCGCCGATCTACTGCATGACGCGGGCGCATCGCTGAACCCGGCGCTGGACATTGGCCAGGTCGAGGGCGGTTATGTACAGGGCGCGGGCTGGCTGACCACCGAGGAATTGGTCTGGGACGACAAAGGCGCGCTGCGCACCCATGCACCCTCGACCTACAAGATCCCGGCCTGTTCGGACCGGCCCGATATCTTCAACGTGACGCTGTGGGATGGCGAGAACCGCGAGGACACGATCTATCGCTCCAAGGCGGTGGGCGAGCCGCCCTTCATGCTGGGCATCTCGGCCTGGCTGGCGCTGTCGGACGCGGTCGCGGCCTGCGGCTCGACCTATCCGGCGCTGAACGCACCCGCCACTGCCGAGGAAATCTGGCGCGGGGTCAGGAGAGTGCGCAATGGGGTTTGAGCTGGAAACCCTGCGCGCAGCGGTTGCCGAATATGGCCGCGTGGTGCGCGTGGTGATCGCGTCGATCAGGGGCTCGTCCCCGCGCGAAGTGGGCACGGCCATGCTGGTCTGGGAGGGCGGCCAATCCGGTACGATCGGCGGTGGGACGCTGGAATTTCAGGCGGCCCAGGCCGCGCGGCAGCAGACCCAGCCGCGCCTATTGAGCCAACACGCGCTGGGTCCGGATCTGGGCCAGTGCTGCGGCGGGGCGGTCAACTTGCTGAGTGAGGTCTATGACGCCAGCGCCTTGAACGAATTGACCGGGGATGTGATCGTACGCCCGGTTGAGGCAACCGAGATGCCCCTCTCGGTAAAGCGGCTGCTGGCGGCACGGCGCGGCCAGGGCCTCGCACCCGAACCGCAACTGATCGACGGCTGGATGATCGAACCGATCCACAATCCCGCACGCGCGCTCTGGATCTGGGGCGCGGGCCATGTGGGCCGGGCGTTAGTCGATGTGCTAGCCCCGCTGCCCGATCTGGCAATCACTTGGGTGGATACCGGGGCAGAGCGGTTTCCCGAATCCGTGCCCGACGGTGTGACTGTGGTTCCGGCGGCAAAGCCCGCCGATCTTGTGTCTTATGCGCCAACAACGGCCGAGCATCTGGTGCTCACCTATTCGCATGTGCTTGATCTGGACCTGTGTGACCAGCTGCTGCGGCATGAGTTCGCCTTTGCCGGGCTGATTGGGTCGGCCACCAAGTGGGCGCGGTTCCGGTCCCGGCTAAGCGTTCTGGGCCATGCGCCCGAACGGATCGCGCGCATCACCTGCCCGATCGGAGACCCCGCACTGGGCAAACACCCTCAATTGATCGCCGTAGGCGTTGCGGCGCAGTTGCTGCGGCCACATAAAGCCCTTGAAAACAAAAAGGATCTGAGCGCGTGACCACCCCACTTCTCAGTCTGCAGGGCCTGACCAAGGCCTATCCCGGCGTTGTCGCCAATGACACCGTTTCCTTCGACATCGGCGAGGGCGAGGTGCACGCGCTGCTGGGGGAAAACGGCGCGGGCAAGTCGACGCTGGTCAAGATGATATATGGTCTGGTGAAACCCGATAACGGCTCGATGCTCCTGCGCGGTCAGCCCTTTGCCCCAGCCGAGCCGCGCGCGGCGCGCGCCGACGGGATTGCCATGGTGTTCCAGCACTTTTCCCTGTTCGATGCGCTGGATGTGGCAGAAAACGTCGCCTTGGGCATGGAGGACCCGCCCGCGATGAACGAACTGGCCTCGCGCATCCGCGACGTGTCCGAGACCTATGGCCTGCCCTTGGACCCATACCGGCGGGTTGGGGACCTGTCCGCCGGGGAACGCCAGCGCGTCGAGATCATACGCTGCCTGCTGCAGGACCCCAAGCTGCTGATCATGGATGAACCGACCAGCGTTCTGACCCCGCAGGAGGTCGATATCCTGTTCCAGACGCTGCAGAAACTACGCTCCGAAGGCACTTCGATCCTCTATATCTCGCACAAACTGGAAGAAATCCGCACGCTTTGCGATCACGCAACCATCCTGCGGCTGGGCAAGAACGTGGGCGAATGCATTCCCGCTGAAACCTCGGCGCGGCAGATGGCCGAACTTATGGTGGGCGACACACTGCAGACGCCCGAGCGTGGCGGACGCGAGTTCGGCGCGGTTGCGCTGGATATTTCCGGTCTGTCGGTGCCCTCGCCCTCGGAGTTCGGGACCGCGCTTAAGAACCTGCACCTGACCGTCCGCAAGGGCGAGGTGCTGGGCATTGGCGGCGTTGCGGGCAACGGCCAGGACGAGTTGCTGGGCGTGCTTTCGGGCGAGATCGCGACCGATCGGGACGCGGTAAAGCTGGCCGGCCAGCCCATCGGGAAAGAGGGTCCGACGGCGCGGCGGCGCATGGGCCTGCTGACCGCCCCGGAGGAACGTCTGGGCCACGCTGCCGCTCCCGATATGAGCCTGACGGAAAACGCGCTGCTCACCGGCTCGGTCCGTGAAGGGCTTGAAAACCGCGGCTTTCTGAAATGGGCGGAGACCCAGAGCTTTGCCAAAAAGATCATCAAGGCCTTCGACGTGCGCACGCCGGGGCCAGAGAATGCGGCGAGGTCGCTGTCGGGGGGCAATCTGCAGAAATTCGTCATTGGCCGCGAGGTGTTGCAAGACCCCGATGTGCTGGTTGTGAATCAGCCAACCTGGGGTGTCGATGCCGCCGCTGCGGCGGCGATCCGGCAGGCCATTCTGGATCTGGCGGCAGGCGGCGCTGCCGTGGTCTGCATCAGTCAGGACCTTGATGAGCTGATGGAAATTTCGGACAGCTTCGCCGCGCTGAACGAAGGCCGCCTGAGCGCGCCGCGCCCGACCACGGAGTTGAGCGTGGACGAAATCGGCCTGATGATGGGCGGCTCACATGGGATCGAGGTGGCGCATGTCTGAAACAAGAAATAACAACGAGGGCGCGCGCGAATGATCGTTCTGGAAAAGAGACCCCAGCCCTCACAGGCCTGGTCGCTGGCCACGCCGCTTGTCGCGGTTCTGGCCACCATGTTCTTTGGTGGGCTGCTGTTTGCCGCGCTGGGAAAAAACCCGGTCGAGTCGATCATGACCATCTTCTGGGAACCACTTTTTGGTGAGTTCTCGTTCTACTACCGCCCACAACTGTTGGTCAAAGGCGCGCCATTGGTGCTGATCGCGATCGGGCTTTCGCTGGGCTTCAAGGCGGGCATCTGGAACATCGGTGCCGAAGGCCAATACATCATGGGCGCCATCGTCGGCGCGGGTGTCGGGCTGGCCTTTTATCCGCTCGAAGCGTGGTACATCTTTCCGCTGATGGTGATCGGCGGCGCTCTGGGGGGCTGGGCCTGGGCCATGATTCCGGCCTTACTGAAGGTCCGGTTCGGTACCAACGAAATACTCGTATCGCTGATGCTGGTCTATGTGGCCGAACAGATGCTGGCCTCGGTTTCGTTGGGGCTTTTAAAAAACCCCGAAGGGTTCGGCTTTCCCGGATCGCGCAATTTCCAATCTTATGCCAGCGCCTATAACGCCGAACTTGTCGAGGGGTCCGGCATGCATTGGGGTGTCGTGGCCGCCCTGATCGCAGTGATCTTTGCCTATGTGCTGCTCAACCGGCATATGCTGGGCTTTCACATCCGGCTGACTGGAGAGGCCCCGCGTGCGGCGCGGTTTGCGGGCGTCAACCCGGCGCGGCTGATCCTGTTCTGTCTGGGCCTCTCAGGCGCACTGGCTGGCCTTGCGGGGCTGTTCGAGGTGTCCGGCCCCTCAGGTCAGGTCAGCATCGATTTCAATGTGGGTTATGGCTTTACCGCGATCATCGTGGCCTTTTTGGGCCGGTTGCATCCGGTGGGCATCCTACTTGCGGGCAGCCTGATGGCGCTGACCTATATCGGCGGCGAGATCGCGCAATCCGAACTGGGCCTGCCCGCCGCTGCTATCCAGGTGTTTCAGGGAATGCTGCTGTTCTTCCTGCTCGCCTTCGATCTTCTGACCAATTACCGCCTCCGACTGGCGCTGAAAGAGGTAGCTTGACCCATGGACCTGTCAGCAATCAATCCCGTCCTGCTGGTTGCCTCTCTGATGGTGGCTGCAACCCCGCTACTCCTCGCTGCAATCGGAGAGTTGGTGGTCGAGAAAGCCGGTGTTCTGAACCTGGGCGTCGAGGGTATGATGATCATCGGTGCGATCTGCGGCTTTGCCATAACGGTCGAGACCGGGTCGACCCTGTTCGGCTTCATTGCGGCGGCGGCTGGCGGCGCGATCCTGTCGCTGTTGTTTGTCCTGCTGACGCAAGTGGCACTGGCCAATCAGGTGGCCTCTGGCCTAGCCCTGACGCTGTTCGGCCTGGGTCTGAGCGCGCTGATGGGGCAGAGCTATGTGGGCGTCAAACCGCCCAGCACGCCCGAATTGAATATTCCGGGGCTGAGCGACCTGCCGGTGGTCGGCCCGATCCTGTTCAGTCACGATCTGGTGCTTTACTTCGGCATCGCGCTGATCGCTGTCGTCTGGGCCGTCCTAAAATACACACGAGTGGGCTTGATCCTGCGTGCGGTGGGTGAAAACCACGACGCTGCCCATGCGCTGGGATACAAGGTGATCCGCATTCGCGTCCTCGCTATCATGTTCGGTGGCGCCTGCGCCGGCCTGGGCGGGGCCTATATCAGCCTCGTGCGGGTGCCTCAATGGACCGAGGGCATGACCGCCGGCATCGGCTGGATCGCTCTGGCGCTGGTGGTGTTTGCCAGCTGGAAACCCTGGCGGGTTTTACTTGGGGCCTATCTGTTCGGGGGAATCACCGTGCTACAGCTTAACCTGCAGGCAGCTGGCGTTGCCATTCCGGTCGAGTATCTGGCAATGTCGCCCTACATCATCACGATCCTTGTGCTTGTGATCCTTTCGGCGGACAAAAGTGGCGCGCCTGCTTCGCTCGGCCGGATTTTCCATGCCTCGCACTAGAGGCCAACTCAATAACCAACTGGGGAGAACCTGATGAAACTTACCACTCTTCTTGCAACGGCGGCGATGGCGCTGGGGATGGCGACCGCTGGCGTCGCGCAGGACAAGACCAAGGTCGGCTTTGTCTATGTCGGCCCTGTCGGCGACGGCGGCTGGACCTATGAACACGACAAGGGCCGTAAGGCAGTCGAAGCCGAGTTCGGCGACCAGGTCGAAACGGTGTTTGTCGAATCCGTGCCCGAAGGTCCCGATTCCGAACGGGTGATGACACAGATGGCGCTGGACGGGGCCGACCTGATCTTCACCACTTCCTTCGGCTACATGGACCCAACCATCAACGTGGCCAAGAAATTCCCAAAGGTGAAATTCGAACACGCCACCGGCTACAAGACCGCACCGAACGTATCGGTCTATTCCGCACGCTTCTACGAAGGCCGCGCGGTGCAGGGCCATATCGCGGGCAAGATGACCAAATCGAACGTCGTTGGCTATATCGGCTCCTACCCGATCCCCGAAGTGATCCGGGGCATCAACTCGGCCTATATCCACGCCAAGAAGGTGAACCCGGATGTCGAATTCAAGATCGTCTGGGCCTACACTTGGTTTGATCCGGCAAAAGAGGCGGACGCCGCCAAGGTCCTGATCGAACAGGGTGCCGACGTGATCCTGCAGCATACCGATTCCACCGCGCCGCAGGCCGCGGCCCAGGACGCAGGCAACGTGATCACCTTTGGCCAGGCCTCGGACATGAGCGAATATGCTCCGATGCCGCGTGTCAGCTCGATCATCGACAATTGGGCGCCGTACTATATCGCCCGCACCAAGGCGGTGATGGATGGCACGTGGGAATCCGTGAACACCTGGGACGGCATCGCGCAGGGCATGGTCGAAATCGGCGAGATCTCCGACGCGGTTCCGGCTGATGTCAAGGAAGAGGCGCTGGCGATGAAAGCCGCGATGTCCGATGGCAGCTATCACCCATTCACAGGCCCGCTGAAAAAGCAGGATGGCAGCGACTGGCTGGGCGAAGGTGAAACCGCCGATGACGGCACGCTGGCTGGCATGAACTTCTATGTCGAAGGTCTGGAAGGCGAGATTCCGCAATAAGCGATCGGGTAATTACCGACAGGAAGGGCCGCCCGGATCGGGCGGCCTTTTTTGTTCGCCGGTGTCGTTCTCGACAGAGTCGGCGATGCTCCCAAATCGCCTGCCACCACCCTCGCCGCCGCGCTGTGAGCATTCGATCATCATTGGTGCGTCGCCCACAGCACCCGCTTTTTCCCTGTTCAGCCGAAGGCCTCGCAATAGCGTTGTCGCAAAAAGGTGCTGCGGCGTCCGAAAATTGATCCGGGGATTCGACTTCCGGGCAGGTTCCAAACGACAAACTCGGGGCTCAGGCTATGAGTTCCCAAGCGGATCATGCCGATGTCGCGGCAGATCTGGGCCCCGCTCGGCGAGACAGAAATCGTTCCCAAGCCGTGCAGGAAAACCTCGCGCTCCGCGAGTGTTTCGAGGAAGCCCACAAACGACGACATCAACAGAGAACTGGCAGCCTCATGGCCGGGTCGCACGATCAGTGCGGGACAATAACCGAAATAGGTTCCTGGCAGGATCGGGCGGCGCAACCGGTCCACACTCAGATCGCATTCGATCAACCGGCCTGCCCGGAACAGCGCCTCATCCTCGGGCAGCAGAAACGGCAGGGTCCATTTCGCGACCATTGCGCCGTCACACATGATGGCCGCCCAATGCGAACGGAAGATCTCATAGATCGGCAGGAACACATCCACATTGGGCTCCAACTCGGACGGCAGGTCGTGCAGCTCGGCATCCGCCATTGCGATGGAGGCCAGGCAGGCTGCCCGCCACGACCCCTCGAACACCGTCTCGACCAGCGTGTCATCCAGTAGGCGATAGCGGCTATTTGCGGGTTTCCTCCTTGCCCCCCAATCCTTGCGGCAGGCAATTACATCAGCCTGGCTCCAGCCGAGGCGATCGGACAGCCGATACTCGAGATCACCCCGGATGAACGAGAGCGAGCGTTCATATTTTCCGATCGCATCCACGCTCACCCCCAACTGTTCCGCAAGCTGCTCCTGCGTCATCCGGCCGTTTTGGCCATGTGACGTGCGATGCGCTTTTAGCATGCGCGCGAATCTGGAGGCTCCATCCGTCATGGGAACACCGGACCTGTTACCAACATGGAGCCATAACGATGGCACCACGGTCCACACATTGCAAAGAGAGATACGGGTGACTTACGGATGCTTGCGGGCCTACGGCTCTTGTCGGTTCAGAAAGAACCCTCCTGCGTGCAGGATAAAGCGCATCCATCCTGTGAGGAGTAAATCCCGTGACCCGAAGGATTTCAGCAAGTTATTTCATGATCGGACAACGTGCACCGAGGTCAGGCCAGACCGGGGATCGGTCGCGCATCAAGCCAACGAGAGAAGAAGACCCACGGCCAAGACCCCGGCGCGCACCGGGATGGTCGGACCGGCGCAGGCGGTTCAGGGGGCTGATTGCCCTGGAACATCAAGCCCAGTAATTGAGACGCTCGCTCAAAGGAAAAGGCCGCTCCTGTTTGGAGCGGCCTTTGTTTGTTTCTATGGTGCGGGCTCGCTTTGCTCCTTCGGAGCAACGGCTGCCCACCAGTCGGCAAAGCCGACTTATTCGATGATCTTCGACACCACGCCGGCGCCGACGGTGCGGCCGCCTTCACGGATCGCGAAGCGCAGGCCGTTTTCCATCGCGATCGGGGCGATCAGCTCGACCGAGAACGACACGTTGTCGCCCGGCATCACCATCTCGGTGCCTTCGGCCAGCGTCACGGTGCCGGTCACGTCGGTGGTCCGGAAGTAGAACTGCGGACGGTAGTTCGCGAAGAACGGCGTGTGACGGCCACCCTCGTCCTTGGTCAGGATATAGGCCTCGGCCTCGAACTTGGTGTGCGGCGTCACCGAACCCGGCTTGCACAGAACCTGACCACGCTCAACGCCGTCACGGTCCACACCGCGCAAGAGCGCGCCGATGTTGTCGCCCGCTTCACCGCGATCCAGCAGCTTGCGGAACATCTCCACACCGGTGCAGGTGGTTTTCTTGGTGTCGCGGATGCCGACGATCTCGATCTCGTCGCCCACATTGATCACGCCACGCTCGACACGGCCGGTCACAACGGTCCCGCGGCCGGAGATCGAGAACACGTCCTCGACCGGCATCAGGAAGGGCTGGTCCACGGCGCGCTCGGGCGTCGGGATGAACTCGTCCACGGCGGCCATCAGCTTGCGGATCGATTCTTCGCCGATCTCGGGGTTGTTGCCTTCCATCGCGGCCAGAGCCGAGCCGGCGATGATCGGAATGTCGTCGCCCGGGTAGTCGTAGCTGGACAGCAGCTCGCGGATTTCCATTTCCACCAGCTCGAGCAGCTCTTCGTCGTCGACCTGATCAACCTTGTTCATGAAGACAACCATGGTCGGGATGCCGACCTGGCGGCCCAGCAGGATGTGCTCGCGGGTCTGCGGCATCGGGCCGTCAGCGGCGTTCACAACCAGGATCGCGCCGTCCATCTGGGCGGCACCGGTGATCATGTTCTTGACGTAGTCGGCGTGGCCGGGGCAGTCGACATGGGCATAGTGGCGCGCGTCGGTTTCATACTCGACATGCGCGGTCGAGATGGTGATGCCGCGCGCTTTCTCTTCCGGCGCGCCGTCGATCTGGTCATACGCCTTGAAGTCACCAAAATACTTGGTGATCGCTGCGGTCAGCGTCGTCTTGCCGTGGTCAACGTGGCCAATCGTGCCAATGTTCACATGCGGCTTGTTACGCTCAAACTTTTCCTTTGCCATGTCCTTGGCGCCCTTTTGCGTTTTGGGGGACCCAAGGTCCCGGTTAGCATCTGCGCGCGCGGGATATTTGGTTCAAAAGGGAAAATCAAGCGGAACCGTGCAACAGGCCTAGCTACCGGTCGGGTTTTCTGTCTCGGTTGTGGGTACCGCGTCAGGTCGGGCATCAAACCAACCATCTTTCTGATGCTCTTCGGCCAGCCATTCCTCTATTGCATCGGCGACTTTCAGGGACAGCCCCGCGATCTGCTGCTCCATGGTGCGGCTATGCCCCGACCCGACCAGGGCGCTTTCGCCGGTCGTGTCTTCGAGAACCTGAATGCGGTGCTCGCGGGCCAGCATCTTTTTCCGTCCGACGTCATAAACATAGACATCCACGATCGCGATGCTCTTGGGATTGTAGATCACCGGCACACCCGGCGGAGCCAGCATGTAGGCACCCAGATAGACGCCGATATCGTATTCCTGTCTGCCCTCATAACGCCCCAGCCGCGCCTCGATGGCATTTGTCAGCGCCGCCTTCCATGCCTCGGGCGTGGCATCACGCGACACCGGTCCCTTGACCGCCTTGTCAGCAACCACGTGATTGATGCGCAGTTTGAAATCTCCGAGATCTTCGGGTTTTTCATCTATCTGGGTCTGCGTACATGCCGCCAACAGGGCAAGCCCACCGGCAAGAGCAAAAGTGCGGATCATGATTGTCCCGTCTCGATTGGTTCCTCAGGGGTGATCTTAGACCACCTCTGATGTGTTTCTCCAAGCAGCATGGGCGAGTTTTCTCCGGCCATGAGCGCGGTTCAAGAAAATTTGTAGTTGCGCGGGAAGCCATGCGGGGGCCGTTTTCCCACCCCTGCCCGCTTGGCCAGCCATTGGGTCAGATCACCCTCATGCCGGGTCTTGTCGCCGCCCATGGTCCAACGCAGCCCGTCGTCCCAGTTGAAGGTCGTCACATCCGAAAGCCCGCCATCCAGTTCCAGCGATCCCTGCTTGCCACGCGCCATATTGTATTTCTGCAGCCGCACCCCCTTGCCGCGCCCCATCTCGGGCAGTTCCGAAGTTGGGAAAACAAGGAACTTGCCGTTCTGTGACACCACCGCAACGTGATCGCCCGCCACCGGCGTGCAGATCAGCGCGCGGTCGTCGCCCTTGACGTTGAGCACCTGTTTGCCGCCGCGGGTCTGCGCTACGACCTCAACCTCGGGCACAACAAAGCCGTTGCCCGTGCTAGAGGCCACCAGCAGCTTGCGTTCAGGCGAATGGATCAGGATGTCGATGATCTCGGCCTCATTGGGCAGATCGACCATCAGCCTGAGCGGCTCGCCCATGCCGCGCCCGCCAGGTAGATTCGACGCGCTGACCGTATAGAACCGCCCGTTGCTGGCGAAGATCAGCAACCGGTCCGTGGTTTCGGCATGGAAGATGAAACGGGGGCCATCTCCATCCTTGAATTTGAGCTCGCGTTTGAGGTCGATAT
The DNA here is from genome assembly GCF_041537925.1 of Ruegeria hyattellae. Taxonomy (NCBI): domain Bacteria; kingdom Pseudomonadati; phylum Pseudomonadota; class Alphaproteobacteria; order Rhodobacterales; family Roseobacteraceae; genus Ruegeria; species Ruegeria hyattellae. The sequence continues at coordinate 236,942 of NZ_JBGOSH010000008.1, forward strand.
GACCGGTCATCGCCCGGACCCATCCCATCTGTGAACAAACCACGGTGATCGGCTCGCGGTCGATCATCGCTTCAAGCGGCACTTCTTCGACTTGGCCTGCCTCGGCAAAGCGGGTGCGGCGCGCGCCGCCTTCATAGTCCTTGCCGAAGGTCTTGCGGGTCTCGCGCAGCTGTTCGGCGATACGGGCCCATTGCAGATCGGTGCTCTCCAGCAGGTCCTCGATCCCGGCGCGTTCCAGCATCAGCGCATCGCGCTCGCGGATCAATTCCATCTCTTCCAGCCGCCGCAAGCTGCGCAGGCGCATGTTCAGGATCGCGTCGACCTGAACCTCGGTCAATTCGCCCTCACCGGGCGCGGGTGAGACATAGTCACTCTCGTCAGTGGCACGGACATGGTCCTTGCCCCAATCCTCGCGCATCAGAGCCGCCTTGGGGTCGTCGTCATAGCGGATGATATCGATCACCCGGTCGAGGTTCAGGAAGGCAACAATGAAGCCTTCCAGCACTTCCAGCCGATGGTCGATCTTGCCCAGCCGATAGCGCGATCGCCGCAGCAGCACCTCTTGACGGTGATCGAGGAAGGCACGCAGCACCTCCTTCATCGAGCAGACCTTGGGGGTCACCCCGTCAATCAGCACGTTCATGTTGAGCGAGAACCGCACCTCAAGGTCCGAGTTGCGGTAGAGCATGTTCATCAAAACGTCCGGATCGACATTCTTCGAGCGTGGCTCAAGGATCAGGCGGATGTCGTCGGCGCTTTCGTCGCGCACATCACCCAGGATCGGAATTTTTTTGGTCTGGATCACCTCGGCGATCTTTTCGATCAGCTTGGATTTCTGGACCTGATAGGGGATCTCGGTGACCACTATCTGCCACTGGCCACGGCCCAGATCCTCGACCTCGTATTTGCAGCGCAGCCGGAAGCTTCCGCGCCCAGTGCGATAGGCCTGCGCAATGTTCTCGGGCGGCTCGACAATGATGCCGCCGGTCGGAAAATCGGGGCCCGGCACATAGTTCAGCAGCGTGTCGTCGCGCGCATCGGGTGTCTTGATCAGATGCAGGCAGGCGTCGCACAACTCGGCAATGTTGTGCGGCGGGATGTTGGTGGCCATCCCCACCGCGATCCCGCTGGAGCCGTTGGCCAGCAGGTTGGGAAATTGCGCCGGCAGCACCACCGGTTCGGTGAGCGTGCCGTCATAATTTTCCCGGAAATCGACCGCGTCCTCGTTCAGACCCTCAAGCAGCGCCTCGGCCACGATGGTCATCCGCGCTTCGGTATAGCGCGAGGCCGCCGGGTTATCGCCATCGATATTGCCGAAGTTCCCCTGCCCGTCGACCAGCGGGTAGCGCACGTTGAAATCCTGTGCCAGGCGCGCCATCGCATCATAGATCGCCGCATCACCATGCGGATGATAGTTGCCCATCACGTCGCCCGAGATTTTGGCCGACTTGCGGAATCCGCCCGTCGCGTTCAGCCGCAGTTCCCGCATCGCGAACAATATGCGCCTGTGAACCGGCTTTAGACCGTCACGCGCATCAGGCAGGGCCCGGTGCATGATGGTCGATAGCGCATAGGTCAGATAGCGGTCACCAATGGCGCGGCGCAGCGGTTCGGCCACTTCGGAGCCCGGTTCGGGCAACTTCATGTTGGGGTCATCGATCGTATCGCTCATATATGATGTGATACGACGCCAGAAGGCAGGCGTAAAGCGAGCCTGTGTGTTTTCCCACAGTGCTGGTGGGGTTTTCCACAGCTTATGGGGAGCAGGGCGCGAATCCTCCCCGATTTTTCGACTCGTGACCCCGGTTATGGTAAGGTGAGGGTGTTAAGTCTGCTGCTGATTCCGGGTGTTTATTTAGTACGAGGAGGCGCGCCATGCGCTTGGTTATTGTATCTTTTGCTTTCATGGGCTTTGCCTTTTATGAACTCAGCGGCGGCGCTGATTTCGAGCCGCGCGGTGAACGCGGATCGAAACTGGAAATAGTGGCGCAGGTCCCGAAAGACGAAACACCGCCCGTCAAGATCGCCTCTTCCTCGCCAGAGCTTGTCCCGGAACCGGTCATCGAGCCGCAGCCGACCACGCAACCTGTCCAGACAGCGACACCCGAACCCGAGGCGCAGGACGCGCTGGCCCGGCTGGCGCAGGTCAATGTCATCGGCACCACTGACAGCCTGTTCCAGACCCCGACCGAAGACACGATCACGCTGGCCTCTCTACAAGAGGGCCTGCTGTCCGCTGAAACCGTGACAGATGCGCAGGAACCCGAGCAGCCGCTAGCAACCACGCTTGCCGAACCCGATCGCGATATTCGCGAAATCACCGGCACCCGCGTCAACATGCGCGACGGTCCCGGTACAATATATCCGGTGATCACACGTCTGAATATCGGCCACCAGGTCGAGGTGCTGGACAGCTCGGGCACCGGTTGGCTGCGGCTGCGGGTTCTTCCCGAACAGCAGATTGGTTGGATTGCGGCATCACTGGTCAGCAAAAACGCCAACTGAACTTGACAGCGCATTGCGCCAATCCCGCCCTGCGGTCATAGAGACTTCGGTTGCAGGCAAGAGGCGAAATGCGGAAAACCATTCTGATCACAGGGTGTTCTTCGGGCATCGGACTTGATGCGGCACATGGTATGCGTGCGCGGGGCTGGCACGTCTTTGCTTCGTGCCGCAACCAGCGCGACTGCGACCGGCTGCGCGCGCAGGGCTTTGATAGTCCCAGAATCGACTATACCGACCCCGAGAGCATTCAGTCCGGATTGAACGAGGTTTTACAAGCCACAGGCGGAACGCTCGACGCGTTGTTCAACAACGGGGCGCATCAGTTGAACGCAGCGGTCGAAGATTTGTCGATGGAAGGTCTACGTGCAATTTTCGAGGCGAACTTCTTTGGCTGGCACGATCTGACCCGCCGTGTGATTCCCGTCATGCGGGCACAGGGACATGGTCGGATCGTACAATGCTCATCGACGCTGGGTCTGATCCATATGCGCTGGCGCGGGGCCTATTCCGCCACCAAACACGCCATCGAGGCGATCTCTTCTTCGCTGCGATTGGAACTGCGCGATACCGGCATCTCGGTCATTCTGATCGAACCCGGCCCCATCACGACCAAGTTTCGCGAAAAGGGCATCGCCTATTTCGAGCGTTACATCGACTGGGAGAGCTCGCCGAAGCGCGCAGAATACGAAGAAAAACTGATGCCGCGAATGTATCATCCAACCGGTCCCGATCTGTTCGAACTGCCCGCCTCTGCGGTGACCGCCAAGCTGGCGCGCGCACTTACGGCTCGCAGTCCCCGCCCGCGCTATTATGTGACCACGGCAACCTATGTCGCCGCCTATCTGCGCCGCATTCTCAGCACGCGCGCGGTTGATCGCGTGATGTCGCGGCTCTAACCCAGAAACCGGTTCGCTTTTTCACGCTGACCCGCTAGGTGGAGGGTCAGAACATGGAATACGTGAGGACGGCATGGACAGTCTCTTACTGGGAATACTGGGGTTGGCGATGGCGGCGGTCGTGGTCGTGCTGATGATCGGGATCGGCGGGTTTGCCAAAGGTGGAGAGTTCAACGCCAAACACGGCAACAAGATGATGCGGCTTCGGCTGCTGTTCCAGTTTATCGCCGTCTGCCTTGTCGTGCTCTACGTGTATTTGCGCAATCAGGGAGGCTGAGGCGATGGTCGTTCTCAACAAAATCTACACCCGCACGGGCGATGGTGGCCAAACCGCCCTTGGCAATGGCGACCGTGTCGACAAGTTCTCGGGGCGGGTGGCGGCCTATGGTACGGTGGATGAGCTGAATTCCTTTGTCGGCGTCGCGCGGCTCGATGCCGAAGGGGCGTTGGACGAGGCGCTGTCGCATATTCAGAACGATCTGTTCGATCTGGGCGCCGATCTGTGCCGCCCCAACATGGACAAGGATGCCGACGCCGAATACCCGCCGCTGCGGATGAGTGCCACGCAAACTGACCGTCTTGAGGGCGAGATCGACACAATGAACGCAAACCTTGAGCCGCTGCGAAGCTTCATTCTGCCTGGCGGGTCGCGACTGGCCGCCAACCTACATGTTTGCCGCACCGTCTCGCGCCGGGCCGAGAGGATGGCCGTCGAGCTTAGCAGCTACGAGCCGATCAACGAGGTCGCCGTGAAATATCTCAACCGTCTCAGCGATTGGTTCTTCGTGGCGGCGCGGCAGGCCAACAATGGCGGCAAGGACGATGTCTTGTGGGTTCCGGGCGCGAACCGCTGATGCAATCAGCGCCGGGGCGTCCAATGGACGGCCCGGCGACCGGAAGGGCCGAGCTCCGGACTTGCCCTTTGCGAAGCCTGCCTACCCGGCAGGTTCCCAAAGCTCTATCGGATTTCCCTCGGGATCGTTTAGCCAGGCAAAACTGCCATTTGGATAAGGCGAGTCCGGATCGCGCCGCACCTCGACGCCCGCCGCCTGCAATTGCGCGATCATCGACTCGAGGTTGCGGACCCGGAAATTTAGCATGAACTGCTTTTCGGCATTCCCGAAATAGTCGGTGACCTTGTCAAACGGCGCAAATACGGTCGCGCCAGACTGTTGCTGCCAGCATGGAGTGTCATAGTCGTCGGGCACCAGATCGATGCCGAGCGTGTCGCGATACCAGCGCGCCAGCCCCTTGGGGTCGTCAGAGCGGAAGAAGAATCCGCCGAAACCAAGCACTTTTTCCATGATCAACTCCGTCGCTGGGTCTCCGCATCTCTTACCTTATCAGAAAACACGTGCGGCGCGCACATGATACTCGGATCACGATCCGCTTGCCGGCGCCGTCCTGAACAAGGGGGGATTCCGACACGGACGGGCCACGGGTTACCGTTTAAACCGGAAACAAAAAGAACCCGACGTCGTTTGTCGCTAATGTGACGATTTTAACCTGTTTTCCGATGCCTCTACCCGCTATCTAGCCCGAGAGAACAAAGGTCGAGTCGACGCACGGCTCATCAAATCTGTGAGGAGAATGACGCAAATGAAGGTACTTGTGCCTGTCAAACGCGTGATTGACTACAATGTGAAGGTCCGGGTGAAAGCGGACGGTAGCGGTGTCGATCTCGCCAACGTGAAGATGTCGATGAACCCCTTCGACGAAATCGCGGTCGAGGAAGC
>NZ_JBGOSH010000009.1:0-206614 GCF_041537925.1 Ruegeria hyattellae
ACAGTCAGATCGCTGAAGCGAAAATCGCGTCAAAGGCGCTCAACCGCATGACTTCTCTCGGTCGTGCGGCGTATGAGCGTGTCGTCTGAAGTGATGGGGTAAGGGGCAAATCCGCCTCAGTCCTGATCCATGCAACACAGCCGTTCTTCGCCAAATCCAGGCCAATCATGCTAATCTCATCCATAGACGCCTCCATTCAGGTTGTTTGCAAACCCACAATGGCACACCAAGGCCAGCGGGGGCGTCTACACCTTCAGAGCCTTCGTGTGGCATGACATCAGCGGGGAATGGGGCGGTCACCCCTCAAGCGCGAGTTACGCAACAACGCCGGTACGACGCGGCGCATAGCTCAGAATAGTACGATGTTGCTAGACCTTGTTTACAGCGGTCAGCAGCCAATTTTAACAATTCTCCTAAGGGTTTTGTAACAAAGGGATCAATAGTGCTTTGATGTATTGTACCCAGCCTGAATTTTCGGTGAATTCCATAGGCATAGGGAAGTAAATCGCCCTGCTCACTAAGCACTAGAGGTGTGATAAGCTGTCCGGTGGCTTCTAGTTGTTGTTTGAAGTCGATATTGGAACTGACAGTGGCATCGCACTGAAAAGTGACGTGAGGCCAGGCATATTCAAGGGCTCGAGTCATCATAATAAGACGCACCAAAGCTTCATCATCCAGTTCATTCAAACCGGACCAGGCAGTTTCTTTCGCACGACCTACGGCAGCGATTGGGTGAAACTGTATTCTGGAAGCTCCTGCAGCGGCTAGTTTTTCGGTCAACGTAGGTAGATTTGGCATGCTAAGCCGGGTAGCAGAGATTATCGCACCAACAGTAAGCCTGCGACGCTTTAATGCACTTAACCCCGCCATTGCGGCTCGGAAAGCACCTTTGCGTCCGCGAATTTTGTCATGCAACTCTTCGGGTCCATCAAAACTGACTGCGCAAAAATCGACCGCGCTTTCTGCGACAGAATGAAGAAGGTTTTTGATGTTCCAACCGTTGGTAATCACTGAAACCTTATATCCTTGGCGGCTCAAACCTTTGCACAACTCTGCAAATTCTGAATGCAAAGTCGGTTCGCCACCCGAAAGACTGGCCCAAACGTAGCCAAACGCGCGCAACCGATAGGTTGCGCGCAGGATATCATCAACACTCAACTCATCACGCAGCCTCGGTCCAGACGTTGAGTAGCAATGAGCGCAGCTCAGGTTGCAAAACCTAGTTGGATGAATATGGATAATCTTTTGCTTAGTCAGCATGGCGTCGCAACGTCAAAATGCTTGTGTCAAACGCACGCGTGTACGGTCGTCCAGGACGATCCCCTCCGGAAAAATTTCGATAGATCTGATTGGGCCCGTCGCAACGTCGACAAGTTCCGTCAAATCGAAATCTGTCAACCCTCCTTCAATACCGATGTCAATACATATACCGTGCGTACAAACGTCGACGCCGGTCACTGGAAACTTGGAACGCTCTACTGCTTCGGCAACTGCCACCATCTGTTCATCGTCAAATTTGTTACTCGCCAGCAGTTCCGCTACTCGCTTCATGATTTCTTCGTTCGGCATACCTAAAGTTCCTTTCTTTCTTTTAGGTGGCTTTCAATTGAGCCAGGTATCTCAATGCGCCTCGGACACGTTTAATTGTAAGATTTGCGTTCCTTCCCACATAATGGCCACATGGAAGTATTGGCCTTTTGAAGCATGCTCTTCGTGTCGAGTTTCACGATAGCCAATCACCTCTGAGCCGACGCCGACCTGTTCGATCGTCAAGTCGAGGAGAAAAATGGTCGGATTGGCACCTTGAGGTACGGTCCGAGTAAGCTTGGGGTGCATGTTGTCTGCACTCGTTTCGACTTTTCCGACAACGATAAGCTTCGGGTCACTGCCAGGCATGAGATTTATCCAAGCTGCAAAATCCTTGGTGTTGGGTGGGTTAGTCATGACGCTCCTTTCGCGAGTTGCCCTTGCCCGCCTAATTTGGTTAACTCCGTCGGGCGGGATTAGATCAGAACCGGAGTCAAGGTTCAGAAAGCGATCCTCAGCGAGAGTCCGAGGCCGTCGACCTTGGTGAGACTTTGAAGGCTGCGGCCCTTTGAGTAAGAGAGAACTACTGAGTTCTTGGTTTGCTCGTCGATGAAAACACCCAGTTGCGCGTTGGCAAGCTCGGCTGTCCTGTCGTTTGCAACGTCGTAGTAGTAGTCATACGCAAGGGTCGTGAAAAACTGGCCAACCTTGGCATTCCCCATCACGCGCGTGTACGAAAGATGCCCTCCCACCCAACCGTACTCGTCACCGGTAACAAAAGAAGTTCTCCCAGCTTCTTGAACGTTCTGGTATCTCACCTGCCCATAGAAATTCCACCAATAGGTTGCGGCGTCTCCTTGGCGGGCAGGATAGGCATTAACGCGCATTTTGGTGCTGATCGGTCTCCAAGTGGCGGATAGACCGTAGATTTCAGCTTCCCAATCAAAATCGGTTGTAAAAAACGGATTAATCGAAACATGATGTAACTCGACTTTTTTATTGCCAGTGTACTCAAATTGCGATTTGACGCCAAATGTCAGACTGCTTTCACCTTTTTCGGTCGAAGTACCTTCTCCCTGAAATTCCAGATACGGCGCAAATGCGCACCCAGACAGTGCTCCTTTGCCGGTTCCTCCGCATCCGGGTCTGGTATAGGCGAGCCATGCAATTGCGCCCTGAGCACTCCAGCTTGAAGTGTTTGTTAGGTTGTCTCGCCCAAAAGCAAAACTCGCACCAGCGTCCGACGCAGCGACCCGATTGCGGTTAAGCAAAGAAACATCTTCGATGCTCTCCCGTAGGAAGAAGCGACGATCTGGGTTGTTGTCCTTGAACAGGGATTCCTCAATAGTAAGCCGAGTTAATTGATCCACTGGGATGCCTTTGCCAGTCGGGGCAACCTGTTCATCAATTAGCAATACGAGTTGCCGTCTGTTTAGATCTCCTCTTCTCGTGGCAAGTTCTTGCAATTCGGGACCAGGTTCGATCCAACCGTTGTTGTTGGAGTCAAGAGATTTAATTTCCTCATTGGTCAAGGCATACGCCATTGATCCGCATGTTGCGGCAGCAGAAACCGTTGCAATTGTTCTGGCTAGAAAATAGATCATCAAACCCTCCCTCAAGTTAACTCGACAGACTGGTTGCGATCCTCGTAGTCTTTCACGATTATAATCATCAGATCAGTTACGGTGCTGGTGTCGTTGGGTATGTCATTGGCGCGAATGTTTAGTCCGTCACCCGAGAAGCCCGGCTTGGTGTTGAGAGAAATCGCAAATGCCTTGTAAGCCGCAATGCCACCACCGATGTAGTTACTCAGCGGGTCATGTTTTCCAATCTGGCCTGAATCTATCCCAGCAAAGGCAGCGAGTTCACGATAATACCATTTGCGTATTGTGCTGTAGCGTCGTGGTTTGAGCGGCATTGTGGCACCTCTTTCAATTTACACCTCTGTGAGATCTTCGGCGTTTCCACTTCCGCACACTCGAGCCTGAACTGACCTGAGAAAGTTGGACAAGTCAGTTTAGGATCAGTTGACGGGCGAAAGCCCAAACGTTTCCTGGGACTTTGATATTGAGGCACTGTTAAAGCAGCGCGAATCTTCTGTGATGCGCTCGTTAAAATGACGTTAATTTGACATCCCGGAAGGAATTATTAGTGACCCACCGGCAATCGGGGGGAATTCCAACAGCAATCTGAATTTCTGATGAGAGCATCAGAGGGCGTTGTTGCGTAACTCATGCGTAAGGCGTGACCGCCCCTTTCCCCACTGATGTCATGCCACACGAGTGATTTTGGCAGTGCCGAGAGCATTGAACCGGTTTATGATTGCGACGCGGATGTGGATTTCTGCGGTTTGTCGGTCGGGGTCTCTTGCTGAGATGCGCTCGCCGAATGCCTTGAGGCACCGCATCTTCGCCTCGACCCGGCTCTGAGCGTGATATCCTGTCCAGCGCTTCCAGAACGCCCGACCGTAGTGGAAGGTGGATCGCAGTGTTTCGTTCCTGACCCGAGCTGCAGAGCAGTTTTCCTTCCACGGTCGAGCGTTCTTGCGGATCGGAATGATCGGGGCGCCCTCACGCTCGACGATGGCGGTGTAGCAGCGGCGCGTGTCGTAAGCGCCGTCTGCGGTGACGGTCCCGATCTCGTCATCCGTCGGGATCTGGTCGAGCAACTCTGGCAGCAGCGGGCTATCGCCATCACTGCTTGGAGTGAACTCGACGGCGCGGATGTCGGAGGTAGCCGTATCCATGGCCAGATGCACCTTGCGCCACTGGCGACAGCCCCGAACGCCATGCTTGCGGGCTTGCCATTCGCCATCGCCGAGAAACTTGATACCAGTGCTGTCGACAAGAAGGTTGAGCGGGCCGTCGGCACGGCGATACGGAATCTGAACGGCAAGGGTCTTCTGTCGACGGCTAAGGGTGGAAAAGTCTGGCACAGACCAGTCCAACCCAGCCAAGCTCAAGAGGCTGGCGACCATCCCCGACGCCTGTCTCAGTGGCAGCTTGAACAGTACCTTGATCGAGAGGCAGAATTGGATCGCCGCATTCGAAAAGACCGGCGAGCGACCAGGCCGACCCTCATGCGCCGCCAACCAGGTCATGTCCTTATCCAGCCAGACAAGAAGTGAGCCGCGCTTCTTGAGCGCGGCATTGTAGTCAGACCAGTTCGTGACGCGGTAACGGGCGGTTGATAGCTTACTCATTCGCCCCGTTTAAACATATGGATTCGCGTTGTGAATCATTCAAAGAGAAAGTTATGCAACAACGCCGGACCTCGATCATCGTGACGACCAACCTCGAATTCGGGGAATGGCCTTCGGTCTTCGGCGACGCGAAGATGACCACTGCGCTGCTCGACCGCCTGACCCATCACTGCGACATCGTCGAAACCGGCAACGAGAGCCGACGCTTCAAGACCCGTGAATGACCAAGACCCCGCTGGCCCGATACCGCTTCGCTGTATGGGGGCTACACCGCATCGGGCCAGCTACCCATGCGCTCCAATGGGGTCATTTTAGGCTCTGACTCAGAGTTGATGCACCTTGACACTATGATGCGGCGACAAGGCGCGCCCTGAGCAGATCGATGTTCGCACGACCGTACATCTGGCGTTTCAGCGTTTTCAAGCGATTGATCTGACCTTCGGTTTGCCCGTTTGACCAAGGTTCCCGCAGCGCGGCGGTAACGGCATCGTAGTCGCGTCGGAGGCCGCGGGCGAAGGACGCAATCAGACTGCCTTCGGCCACGTCGAGCCAAGCTGCCAATTCGCCCCCACGTGCATTGCGCACCATGTCGGTGAACCGGTCTGTCAGTTCTCGGGCGGCTGTCAGGGTTGGCAACGCAGCTTCGATCCGCGCGACCTGAATCGCGTCGGCCCTGGACAGGTGATCCCGTCCCACAGTCAAGAGTCGCGCAATCCTGCGGGCGGGTGGTGACTTGACTGTTCCGGACGGCACAGCTTGCTCGGCGCGGCGCTGGCGTGTCGCCCATTCGCTGACGACCCGGAGACTGCCCTGAAAGCCATCTGCCCGTAGTCGGCGCCAGAGCTCTGCGCCATTCCGGCAGCCGCCGCCCCATTCCCGTTCCAGCCGCGGCAGCCAAGGTGTCAGACTGCTCTCCCGGATGCGAAAGACGTCTTCGCGTTCACCGCGGATGATCTGACGGACCAAGCCGCGACTGAGCCCGGTGAGACGCACAATCCGCTTTATTGGAGTACCATCGTCTGCCATCCGACGAACCATGCGGTTGGTCTGCTGACGGCGTTGAAAACCCTCGTATTGCAGCTTTTCCGCCGCAGTCAACAGCTTCAGATCGAGCGACTTCGCCCCGATTGCCTTGCGGATGGCGGGCATGCTCTGTCGCACTGCGGTCAGGAAGGCGGCGCTTGCATTCTCAAGCAGATGCCAACGATCGGCGACCTGAACCGCTTTTGGCAAGGCGCGTGTGACGGCGCCGCCATAGCCGCCATTGCGATCCCGGGCGACGACCTCAATACCCGGACGCGCACGGAGCCAGGCCTCGACCGTGGCGGGCTCGCGGTCCGGAAGAAGGTCGACCACCCGGCGTCGCTCGAGATCGCAGATCAGCGTGCCGTATCGCTGGCCTTTGCGCCAGGCCCAGTCGTCGATGCCGATGACGCGGAGTTCACTGCCCGCGGCTTCGGTCGTATCTCGAACGCTGCGCAGAAAGGTATCTTTGCTGACCGGCAGCAAGAGCCGTGCGGCAAGCGCCTGTGCTGGTCGCCCGCCCAGTGCCAGGCCAAGGTGTCGAACCAACCCTTGCAAACGGGCGGTGCGCCGCGCATGCGGTCGCGTCACGGCAGGTGAAAACCGCTCCGCGAATATCTTCGCAGGGCAACTCATGGCGCGGCAACGAAAGCGGCGAACCAGCAAGACCAGCTCCACCGGCCGGCCGTGCGCGGGAGATCGGTTGGTCGGCGCCGATACTTGCTGTGAAGATGACGTGAGACAGTGCCACAATGCGGACAGGCCGCCTTTGCGTCCCAAGAACGAGCGTGAACCCGGATTGTATTGCCATCAAGCTCAACCTGATCGGCCTTAAGCCCTCTCGGCAGAAATCCTCGGCGCGAAAACCATGACGTCATTGGCAACCTCCATCAAAGACTGCCAAAATGTAGTGCTAATACCGTACAACTGCACCAAATGTGCGACAGAGCCATTTTTGGATGCCGATAGGGGATCAAGATCGCGCGCCGATTGACAGTTCAATCTCCTTCGAGACGGTATCGATCCGATCATCTAGCCAGAGTCGGTTGCTATACAGACCTATCAGGATTGCCCGCACGCGCGACATCATCGGGTTCGATCGACATTCTGCGGCATCGTCGTAGTTCGGTCTGCGAGTTGCATAAGCAACTCGACAACCTTACACGATGGTTCCGGGAGCCCGGACTGCGCAAGAACACTTTCCGATAACAAAGGTCTAATGTCCTTCCATTTGACGCAGAAATCGCTGAGGTCACGCAGGTCCTCGAGTTGCTTCGTGGCCAGAACCAAGTCGTCCGAATCATTGATTTTCAACGCCGTCACCATTTCGACTAGAAATAACACGCTCAATGATAGTGCCGAATATTTTCCGGTTGTGGCGTTAAACTGACGTGAAAACTCTGTTAACCTACTTCACAGAGTAGCTTTTCTGTCCTACCAACGTTGGTAGGGGTTAGTTTTATGCGACGTTTGCTATTGTCGGTTAGGCTGTTTGGCGCTTTCGAAGCGAAACTTGGTAACGAAAAGTGCCTCCCGGTCAGAAACAGAAAACTTCAGGCGATGTTAGCGTTGCTAATCTGCGCTCCGGATGGGCGCCGCTCCCGCTCTTTTCTTAGATCGATGCTCTGGCCGCAAGCGTATGACGAACAGCGGGCGAGTAATTCTCTCAGACAATGCATTTCGAGTCTGCGGCGATTATTGGGCGAAGCAAGTTCAAGCATTCTTGACGACAGCGATCGCGGGTGCGTGAAACTAAATATGGAGCACGTTGAGATAGTTGGGACGCTGCAGGATGGTCAGTTTCTAGAGGGAATTGATTTGGCGAACCTGTCCGAATTCGAAGAATGGCTTCGCGAGCAGCGCGCGGTAATTCGAACGAGTTCCCGGAAACTTTCGCATTCTTCACGCGAGCCTGACAGTTTGCTTCCCGCAATTGCTGTTTTGCCTTTCCTGTCCTCGCAAAATGACAGCGAAGATATCCCACTTGGTGATATGCTGGCCGAAGAAGTGTCCCGCTCTTTGTCCAAATCGCATTTTGCGCGCATAAAGTCGCATTTCTCTTGCCGCAGTATTGATGCGCGGCGTGTGGTGCTCAACGAGTTGACGGATTTGCTGGGCACAGACTATGTCGTTTCTGGTCTCCTGTATTGCCGCGCTGAAAGATTTTTTCTGAAGGTTGATCTTGTCGACGTCGCGTCTGGAGAATTCATCTGGTCCACCGAATTTTCAGGTTGCGTAAACGAATTCTTCGCAGGTCAATCTACTGTCGCGGCTGATATTGCTCTGGCCGTTTCGAAAACGCTGCTGCGGCGTTCGTTCGAAATCGTAAGTGCGGAGCCCCTGCCGGACACAAAGTCACATTGCCTATTCATGTCCTCGATCGCGTTATTGCACAAACAGGATATTGCCAGCAGCGCAAGATCACGAGCCTATTTCGAAGAATTGGCACGCCGTGCGCCCAATAGCTCCCTGGTACATAGTTGGTTGGGGTTGTGGTATGTGCTTTGCCTGTCTCAGGGTTGGCATGACAACACGGCACTTGATGCGAGTAGGGCAAAGGACTGTACGGCCAAAGCTCTCGATCTGAATCCGACTTGCTCGTTCTCTCTCGCGGTCGATGCGGTAATTGAAAACAATGTCTTGAAGAATTACGATGAAGCGCTCAATCGTTTTGACTTTGCGTTGGATCTTGATCCAAACAATGCCTATGGACGATTGTTCTCTGGGGTTGCGCGGGCATTCCAAGGAGACCACGAGAGAGCGGTTGAAGATACGCAGAAATCGCGTTTCTTGTCGCCTCTAGATCCTGGCGCCTACCTCTTTGACACGTTGTCGGCAACTGCTGAGTTGTCGGCGATGAACTTTGAAAATGCGTTGAGGCTGGCAGAGCGCTCCTACCAGCGCAATCCGATGCATAATTCAACCCTGCGTGTACGCACGATCGCTCTGCACGGCCTCGGTCGTTTAGAGGAGGCGCGGCAATCTGCCGAGGAACTCGCCACGCGCGAGCCAAACCTAACCATTGAAGGATATCGGCGCTCTCATCCTGCAGCAGCCTTCGAAACCGGTAGGCGATGGGCCGAAGCATTGGAAGAGTCAGGAATTAGAAAGTCTTAGCAGCCAAATTGGAAAGGGGGGACGCTATGCCATTTTCGACGGGAGCCACTGGTGCAACAGGTGCGACGGGAGCCACTGGTGCAACAGGTGCGACGGGAGCTACTGGTGCGACGGGAGCGGCTGGACCGGGGGGGGGGGCGTTCTCACCGGGTCTGTCCTTCGGGATAACGACCGCCCGCGATGGCATCATAGGCGCTTGGCAGGGGCCTAACCGGAATCTGCATGACAATTCAGCAGGTGACCCGAACAACATGGCGCAGTGGCCCGGTTGGGCGCGCAGCTATGTCGTTCAAACTGACCTGCTGGCTACTCTAATTTTCGAGGAGGTTCCTGACGAAAACGCCGATTTCCGGATCCGCCATCTTGAGCCGCGCAATCAGATCAGTGGTTCGGTGACATTTGACTCGTCAGAGCTGTTCAGCTTCAAACGGCCAAGCCTGACCGAATTCAGGCGCCAGTTGGATTATGTGAACACTTATTCGGAATTACGGTTGGATCGCTCAGCCGAAATCCTGAGCCAAACCGGGTACCCTGAGCACTTTCATGGCGTAATTCTTGGACTGCATCCTGATAGGACGCGGTACACGTTGGAATTGATGGCCATGGCGCAGCTTTTTGCGACAGGAGTCGCTCAGAGGGTCAAACATGCCCTTGCTTGCAAGCGGCCGGATATGTTCTCAAGCCAGATTCAGCCCATGATCCCCATGCCCGGTCATGGAACGCTCCCGAGCGGTCACGCCACCGAAGCATTTACCGTGGCCCGCGTAATGTCCCTCTTGGTTGATGATCGCGCGGATACGGATGTTGGTAACGGTGTCCAGGACCAATTGATGCACCAAGCAGAGCGCATTGCGATTAACAGAACCATAGCGGGTGTTCACTTCCCCGCGGATTCGATCGCCGGAGCAATGCTCGGCCTGGGCCTGGGCGAGTACTTTGTGGCGCGCGCGAACGGGCTTGGCGTCGGCGCATCTAGGGGCAAGAACCGTAATGCCGGGCAGGCTTATACAAAAACCATTCGAAACCGGGTTAAGCCCGCTCGTTTCGATGGCACGAATATCAGCAGCCTTGATTTTCGTATGCGTGACCTTTTCAGGTCGGGTGAGCGCCAAAGCTTGGACAACGAAAGCAGCGTTCCTGTTGTCGAACTTTTAGAAGCGGTCGAAGTCTCCGAACGTTCAATGTCACGGCCCCTGAGATGGCTCTGGGAGCGTGCCAAGGAAGAATGGCCCGCGCGAACAGCATCAGACATGTGGTGAACATCCATGACAAAATACCGTTGGGAACACTTCCCGGAAATTCAGCTGGGAGCATACACAAACCCGTACACCGTTTGGTTTGAGGTTGTCGGTCGCCGCTACAAGAATAGTCAGCCCGGAGATCGCAAATGCCTGCCGGATTTGTGGATCGTGGACTACGCACCGAAACTTGAAACCAATAGATCATGGCGTTCGCTTGATGCGTGCGACCAGTTGGGCGCGCTTCGGATCGAATCCGAATGTCCGATAGATACCGACATCGATACACTGAAAACCACAGCGACAAGCGGGAAACCCGTCGATACACATACTTGGCACCGTGCGCCATTGCGGGCGGAAAGTGTTCCTGGAGCGTATAAGTCCTTGGCGCCTTGCCCAAAACCGGGAGCACCATGCGACAGGAACTGCAAGGTCAAAACTATTGTCGCAATTATTGATGATGCGACAAACTTTGCGCACCACAGATTCAGGTCGGGGGACGGGGGGTCACGCGTCGACTATGCCTGGGTTATGGATGGCACAGCGCCGCGTGACCGAAACTCGGCAACCGTCCCCTTCGGGCGTGAATGGTCGAATAAGGAGATTGCAGACATACTAGATGACGCGTCGAATGAGAGTGATGTTTTGCGTCAGCTAGAGTTAGAAGACTTTGCGCAGAATGAAACCATCGCATTGTCAAAACGGATCAGCCACGGCACACACATAATGGATCTTGCGGCTGGTTTCGAGCCTGGCGAAGACATAGGCGACAGCCACCGTATCATCTCGGTGCAGTTACCGCGCCGGGTCATTCTGGAGGCATCAGGGGCAGTTTTGCACCTGTTTTTGAAAGCTGCGACACGGTATGTTGAAGCGCGCTCCAGAGAGATAGCGAAACAAGCAGATACCAAGAGCCTACCTCTGATCATCAACTTCAGCTATGGGCTTGGGGCGGGCAGCCATCGCGGTTCACATCCGATAGAGAAATGTCTCAGCGAAATGACCGCGAACAGGGACACAGCTGACCCAATCAATCCGGTGCAAGTGGTGCTCCCCGCTGGAAACCGGTTTCGTGCGGACGGGCATGCGCGGCGGGTGGCCGACAGCCCGGGAGCGGAGGCGCTTGATCTTGACTGGATGATCCCAGCTGATGATATCTCACCCAACTTTCTTGAAATTTGGCTGCCTGCCGATGCGGGAGAGCCTTGCGTCGAGATTGTTTCACCTGGCCAACCATTTGGGGGAGCCGCACGAATTGACCTTGATGGAGGGGCCCTGGCGCTTGCGAGTGGCGATACCGAAGCCCCCGACTTCGTCGCATGGGCGGGGGCTGATACTGAAACCGATGTCATGGGCAATGGAATTGGTCGGATCAGAGTGTTGGTGGCCGTTGCACCGACCAGGGTTAGCCGATCAGATGCACCTCCGGCCCCCCCAGGTATCTGGCAAGTCAAGGTATCAGCCACGCTCGCAAGCAAGCAAGACATAAGTGCGTGGATTCAAAGAGATGACAGGCTTTTTGGGTATCGCCGCTTGGGGCGGCAGTCGTATTTCGTTGACAAGAAGATTGTTCCAGAACAGCTGTTGATTCAGGAGCTCGAAGAGTTTTCAAATGTTCATGTCACAAATGGAAAAATTTGTGGATACGGATCACTTAACGGTATCGGAACCAACGGCAACGCATTCATCGTTGCTGGCTATCGTTGGAGGGATCAAGCGTCATCCCATTATTCATCAGCTGGCTCTGGAACGGTCAGATCGCCAAGTTTGTCAGCGGTAAGTGATCGTTCTCGGGTTTTGGCCGGTGTCCTAGCGGCGGGCAGTCGATCAGGAACCAACGCGGTGCTGAATGGGACTAGCGTTGCAGCGCCTCAGGTCGCCCGGGCTCTGGCGCTGAGATTTGTAGATGACCAACCAAGCCAGGCCAAAGAATTGACATCCGTCAATCTCGACACCGAACAAACCAGTGCTCCGACACCCGTCGAGCGCAAGGCAAATGAGCTTCGTGGCCGCAGAGAATTGCTCACTCCACAAGACAGAGTCAAAAGCCAGATGGCTCATTCGTTCGCCGAGGATCGCCTTGTAAGAGATCGAATTGGGTGAAAACAAAGTAGCGCTATTGGAAGCGCACGGCTAATCATTATCAGTCCCGTAGCTCCAGACGGGTAGCGCGCCAGAGGCCTGGCACGGGACCGCATTTGATCACGTCGCCGATAGGTGGCAGAACTCTTGTGTTAGCGGCGGGGCCAAGCAAATCGCTTGGCAAGCAAGCGATTTTTCACGCTGGGTTATCATCTGAATCACGCTGATTTCACAGCTAGAATGCAAATATTTACAAGGTTTTTCTAACGACCTTATTGCATGCGGCACGAACGTTATTGGAAGGAGAGGTGATCATGGCCTCGAATAATGAGAATATGGAGCAAAAGAAAGCCACTTGTATTGCGATGCGTGGAAACAAGAGATGTGCCCGAACGACGGCAGAGGATGGTGCGGGCATCCTGTGCGACCAGCATCTGTTATTGTACTGCAGAGGAGCTGATCTTAGGTACACCACGGAGCGCGGTGCCGCCGAAAACGCTGCGCTGCGATTGCTTAGACGGCAGATTAATGAAACACCTTTCTTTTTGAAGTTTTCGACAGTTTTGGCCGTGGTTTTTGCCGTTTCTCTTTTTGTTATCGAGCATATCCAGATCGCGATATCAAAGGTACCCACCACATTGACCATTGGCGGCTTTGATGTGACCGCTGCTGCAATTCACAATGCAGGGCTGGGTGTCTTGGTTTTTCTTTTTGCACTGCTTGCGCTTGGACTAATCATCTCGTGCATTTTTTTAACGTATTTCCTGGGCCTTTTCATCCGCTTCTGGGGTCCGGCCATTGCGATGCTGTCCTATGGACAGTTAGCAAGATTTCTCGGCTACCTGATCCAACCGTGGAAGGCAAACGCCGCACTTACTGCCCGGAACCGACAGCCAGCAAATGATGTTGGTTGGTTTAGGCGTGCTCTGAATCGAATTCGACCGGGGTTGCAGGCTGAGCGCGATGACGCCCTTGAGGAATATGTAAAGTATCGCGGCGATGCTCAACGAAAACTCAAGGAGGCAAAAAAAGACTCCCAGAACTTACTTCGTTGGCTCCTGAATTGCGTCGTCCTCGGCCAAAAGAGCCATGGGCAGGTGATTTTTGGAAGGTTTATTTCGATTGCACTGATTTTCACGATCGCGCTCATCTTCGCTACGGAAATCGCGTATTATAAAGAAGGACAAATTAGCAAGCTGGCAGTGGAGGAACGAGACGGACCCGCTGAAAGTCTGAGAGTTGTCGAGCTCAATCCGATTTCGGGGAAAATAGTTAGCAAATTACTTTCGATCGGTTTTCTGGGGCAATTGACAGCGCCGCTGCCTGAGATAGGTAGCATGACGTTCGCCCGTCAATCAACGCCCAGATCGACCCACATGGGTGTCGAGCCCTCTACTACCGGGCACGGCGGATTCCGCACTCTAAGACTGATTCACATCAGAAATTTCGGGGATTGGGCCTGGGTGGCCCGGGTGGAGAAACCCGATGAGCGCGTTCTGGTTCGACGGAGCACCATCCTCGAATTTTCGGTGGATCCTGTTCCAGAGTCCAACACTCCTAAATCTCCTGCCGCAACTGGTAACACTCTGTCGCTGCTAAACGGAAATCGGTTGAATTTGGACTTCACCTTTCCCGTTGTCGCTCGGCAAGAGCCAACCGACAAGGCAACAATAGAGGATCTCAGGCGTAGGATTGACCGTTTGTCGTCACGCATCGATCGTGCAAATGCAATGGTGAACACACTGTCGCTTGTATCTTCGCTGGACCGACGTTCTCAGCCAGAGCTTGTAACCGTCATAAGCCGAATGGCAGAGTTGCAGAAGCTTCTGGTTCAGGACATCCGGAAGATACGCACAAATCAGAACTGGCTTGCCGCAACGGCGCTTGGTATCTCGGCAAGGCTGGCCGCCGTTCGCTATGGGATTTCAGAATTCTTTCCGCAAGCCAAACCTCCTAAAGGCCAGAGCGCGGGAACCCCAGGGGGCCAATATGATAGTGTCATCCAGGAAGGCATGTCGGTCAGAGTGTCCGGCATTGTCAATGATCTATTGCGCCGGAACGGGGAAAGCTATTTGCCTGGATGTGCGAGGGGCGAGGTTGAAACGATTGGGTATGTCGATTTTGACGAAAATCACGTGCGCATTTCAACCGAACCGGCCGATATTTTGGGCGCTATTAACAAACTGGACCGCATCGCAAAAGACGACACTCAAATTCAGATAATCTTTCTGCGTGGTGGCGCCAGCTATACGGGATCTCCCGAGGCAAATATGCGAATCTCGGAAGCGCGCGCGGAATGGGTTAAGCACCAATTGCTAAAAGGGCTGGTTGGAAGTACGCACGGGGATCCAACCGGCTTGGAGCATATTGTGCGGAATGAGCGCGGATTGACTCTGATTGCGTTCGGTGTGGGCGAGCGTTTGCACCATCCGAACTACAGTTCGCGGGCGGTGGAAATTATTCGCTGCTCCTCCGAAGCGCCCGATAGAATGGCCTTGCAGGCCAATCTCGAATGACTAAGGAATGTCTGCTGCGGTTCCGCGATTATCGGCGTGGGAGTTCCTTTATTTGATCGCATCTTGGGGCTCTCATTGCGCGGCACTGAAGAAAGTGAAGAACGCCAAAACATAAATTGAAGGTTGAGAAGATGTCTAACACCGGTAATGATGAATCCAATAATTCAGAAAAACGGTCTCTGCAATTGTGGGTATCGCATTTCATATTTGCGCTGAGCCTACTATTTGTCGCTGCCCTAATATGGAACAATCCAGATGTCCTGAGTGATCATCGATTTGTTCTGCCGATATTGATCGGGATGATCGCGTTCCCGTCTCTCATATTCACAATCGTATACTGCTTTAAGGCCCTGTCGGCCTCTGGCATGGTAAGCAAATATCACGCATTCGGGCTGCCGCCAGGGTCCATACGTGCAATCCTCGCCATGGGATTTATTGTTTTAGTGCTTGTGTTTGGCATCTATCTGATCACCGAGGTCAGCTCTCCCCAGCGCCGCGTACTCGTCGATACCGAAGTTGTCAAAGCCGGTGACTTTCGCCCGAAGGGACAGTCGGCTGACGATAAGAATGAGACCGACGCGGCATACAAAGAACGGATATCGAATGCCGAGCAGGCCGTTTCAAAGGGACAAGAGTCGCTCAGGGAAGCCTATGGTCAGGGTTTTGTGGTCAAGTCCAACATCGAAGATGGATTCACCGAACTCAATGTCTACAGGCTCGACAATGGTGAACGTGTAGCCACGCTTGCACAACAGATCCTGACCATGCTCGCGACCGCGCTAACAGCTATTGTAGGTTTCTATTTCGGAAGCCGCACAGCGAATGAACCCGAGCAAAGCAACTCCATCAATTCCAAGGAACATGAAGAACTAAGACAGGCGAAAGAGAAGCTCGCGTCTCTGATCACCATCGCACGACAGAGCATTGTCAACATCCAGCCTTCGTTCCAATCCTTCAAGGACTCCGCAGAAGGAGGAGACGTCAAGCCCGAGCTCATCAAGCGGATAGATCAGCGTATAGCCCGCGATAGTGCGGAATTGGACAATATGGAATATCTTGCCAGCGGATGGGGTGTGGGGTCTGCTGAACTCAGAGAAGCGCTCGGCAGATGTGATTCTATTTCGAAGAGGTTTACCGAGCTCAAGGAGTTACTTCTGCGCGCTAGGGAGAGTGACTCGGATGCGCTTAAGGACGAAATTGAGGGATTTCTAGACAAAGCCAATTAGGTAGGAGGGAACTGTGTTGCACGGATCGTTCGCTCAACGGCTGTGTTGCATGGATCAGGACTGAGGCGGATTTGCCCCTTACCCCATCACTTCAGACGACGCGCTCATACGCCGCACGACCGAGAGAAGTCATGCGGTTGAGCGTTTTTGACGCAATTTTCGCTTCAGCGATCTGACTGTCGAAATCACGCGCTTGCAGGCGATCTCCGATAGCTTGTTTCCATCTGCCGATCTGGGCTTCGACCCGTGATCGCTCGTTGTATCCCGTCTTCGTTTGCCAGTTCATTCTGCCATTTTGAGCGATGACATCGATGTGGTGGTTGCGTTGTGCGTTCTTGCCGTGAACCGCGTTTTTCGGCGGAGGAATAATGATCTCAACCTCGTGTCCAAACTTCTCAATCAGGCAGTCAACCACCCCTTGGCCGTCATACGCACCATCCGCCAGAAACCGGCTCACATCGTCATCAATGTCAGTGAGCAAAGCTGACAGTGCCGTTTCATCGCCCACATGTTCAGTGGTCAACTCCGTCGCGGTGATTTCGCCCGTTACCGGATCGAGGGCGATGTGGAGCTTGCGCCATGTTTTGCGGGCCTTTTTGGTGCCGTGCTTCTCTTCATGCCAGCCGTTGTCGCCACGCACTTTCAGACCCGTGCTGTCCACAATGAGGGTGGTTGGTTTACTTGCAGCTCGCCGGTTTTGGGCGAGCTGCAACCCCTTGCCGCGTCGCGACAGGGTCGAGAAATCTGGCACCACAAGCTCCATGCCCATCAGCTTGGCAATCGACCGCATGAAGCCCTGAGTTTGTCTCAATGCAAGCCGAAACACTACCCGCAGAGTAAGGCAAATCTCGATTGCCAAATCAGAGTAACGCGGCTGACCACCGCGTGTCTTGCGGCGTGGCGATGACCAATTCTGTGCCACATCATCTGAAACCCAGATCGTCACGTCACCTCGACGCCGGAGACTTTCATTGTATTCCGAGCAGTTCGTGACCCGGTACTTAGCTTTGGGAAACTTATCGCGACGGGCATCATTGAATTTGTGGGGCATCGACCGTCGCTCACGTCACAGAAAACGCTGAGAATACTTTGAGCGACCGATCCCTGCAACACAGTCCCAAAGGTGCAATATGCCGGCGAAAATTTGCGACAGATCTCCACATGTTGCTATAATCGGGCGGCTCATCCATGCTCGAGATCAACAAACCCGTGTGCCAAAATTCGTCAGGATTTGACCACGTCAACTTGGACCAGGGAGAATGCAGATGCTGACAGAAGAGGATCGCGCCGCCCATCTCCTTGGACTGAAGGCAAAGATGAGGGAGCTGGAAGTGCTGTTCGAGGAAACGGAAAGCCGCTTGGGAGAACTGACCGTTGAAGAGAAGAGCCATCTTAAGGGGCTCGCAAGCGCCATCGAATATCAGGCGAGCAAGCTAAAAGCATAGCCTTGAAGGGCTGTAGACGACATGTGCGCAATCCCACAGCGCAGATACCAGCAACCGTCGCGAGACGAATTCAATAAATCAGCAGTGGAGCACCCCAATAGAAATGAATAGCGGCACATGAGAGTTTGCGGGTGTGAGATTTCTGCACAGGAAGTGAGATTGGCCGTCGTCTACCAGGACGAAGAAGGCAATGTGGCGATGCTTCCATTAAAAACCACAAGAATCGAACTCGAGGACGATACATCTGAAGCGGATCTGAGATCGTTTCTGGCATCCCTTCATGAGTTTGCGCGTGCCAACGAAATAGTGACCTTTGCAATCAAAACGCGTGCAAAAAAGGGCCGGATGGCTGGTGGTGCCGTGTCCTTCAAGATCGAGACCTTGATCCAACTCGTAGAAGGATGTGACACCAGGTTCGTTAATCCGGTAGCGCTCTCTCACTTCGCCAAAAAAGAAGTCGAGGCGTACCCTGAGAAGCTTCTGGTCTATTTAAGGAACGCCTTCCTTGCTGGTGCGTATGCCTTGATCAAGAATTAGTTCAAGGTTGTTGGCCCGGTAGCATGTCACCGTCGATCAAACGCAGGGCAAGCCATTGTGAATACAGGTGGTCAGCGTCCTGAATGATTTCATGTCCAAGTCAGAGAACACCTTTGAGGGCGTCAAGCCGCGTCGAAACGAAGATGCATAGCGTGAAGCTGATGGACCAATACGGCATGGAGCATTGCTCGCGCGGTGAGCTTGTTCTGTGCAGGTGCACGGTGCCGATTTGCTGTCTATTCCGTACCAACGGGTGACCTGGTGCTCCGCTTTAGCTAACGGTTAAGCAACTTACGCCTCATGTAAAAAAAACGTTAGTGCTCTTGGAGCTGCTCAATGGCTGAGATGGCCGAGAATGCGGCGCCGTGGACAGTGGCTTGAGCGTCATCGCCAAGGGCTTCACCGGCGAAAAACACCTTTCCTTCAATCGGGGCGAGGATTTCCGAGATGTCTGACGCGCTTTGATTGTCCATTGAATAGCTGCCGAAGATATGCGGCGCCGCGCTCCAATTCTGCGCGCGGGCCGCAATGAAGTTGTCACGCACGGTGTCGCCAAAAATCTCCGTGAGCTCGTCAAGAACGGAGGTGATGAGGGCCGCATCACTGAGTGCGGTGCGCGGCATGTTTGTGTCCGAAACGCTGAAGAGCCCAAGAATATTCTCCTGGATCGGCTTTCGGAATGACGCATCGTAGTAAATCTTCTGGCTCCAGGCATCTGATAGTGCCGTCAGCCTTGATCCGAATAACAGAATATCTGGGTAGAACCTTTCCCGGAAGGTGCAAAAGACTTTTAGCCCTGCGCCAAACTGCACGTCTTGTAACTGATCCAGTGGTGCTGACGCATAGGCCCCGGAAAAGCTGAGCGATTTGTTCTTTAAGACAGACAACGGGACGGTCACGAGAAGCTTATCCGCATCAAATGTTCGCCCCGATCTGCTGACGGCCCGAACGCCTCTACCATTTGGCGCGATCTCGGTCACGGCTGTGTCGGTTAGGATGACCTCGGCCACGCGGGGCAAGACATGCTGCTCAAAGAAGCCGTACCAAGTCGTATCCTGGAACTTCACTTCGCTATAGGCGTGTCGCAACACATCCAGAGACCTTAGCGCACCCTTATGCCAAAACTGATAGGACTGCGGGGTATAGTCGATCGTTGTGATGCCCAAATCCGTTGCGCCAACGCCAAGGATCTCACCCAGTACAGTGGGGTCGTCGTGAATCCACTCGGCGCCTAGGTCCAGCGGAACAGACGCAAGGGTTGTATCCTGCATGACCCGCCCGCCCCAACGATCCGATGCTTCGAGCACACGCACATCAATACCAGCCGACAGCAGATGGTAGGCGGCTGTCAGGCCAGCAGCGCCCGCACTGATCACCAAGACGCTCTGTGGGGACCGCGCGCGCAGATTTGAAGGCGCAGCCAGACCCGCAGCAGTTGCCAGCATCGAGAAAGAGCGCCGGTCCATCATGGCATGATCGTGATCCTCCTAAATCGAATTATCAAGAGTCCTTTTCGTCATGGTTGTTTTCCAGAAGCGGACGTCAGTACATCCTGCGGCATCAGCTACTTTGAGCTCACGGCCGTCATAAAATGCGGCGCAGAATGTACGTGAGATTGGTCGCGGTGCGCGATGCCGACGGCCCAGAGCCGACCTTGAGTATTGTCTTTGATCGCTGCAGTCGCAGCCCGCATTCCGGACATTCGCCGGGGGCGCAAATTTAGGGTTGGTCGAACTCACGCAACGCAGGACATAGCTGCGATTTGACCAAAACGATCCAATGACTGTTCCTGTCGCACCCCAGACATATCCGTTCGGGTGTGAAGTTCTAAATGCTAAGCGCGTTGTCTTGTTCAAAATAGCAAACCAGAGCGTACGACCAAGTTTACAAACCGGCTTAGAATTTTAGGGTGAATTCGTACGCTTTGGACTTACACAGTCCAATCCCCACTTTTACGAAAACCAGGAATTAGTAGTTTTTCCAACGGTCGAATTGTTTTCAGGCTCGAGAATACCAGGGCAAAGTGAATTCTGAAAAGGCCAGTTCGTTCTCCGGCGCGTCTGGCAACCGATAGGCGACAGCAGCAACAAGTGCCTCGATAAAGGCCAAAATCGTTGAGTCCGAGGTCTGGCCCGTAGTCAATCTCTTCGAGTTCAATAGCAGTATCTGATCTGCCACCGAGGCCAGAGGTGAACGCAAATTGTCAGTAATGCCAAGCACCGGCACCCTTCTCTCTGAGACAAAGCGCACCAGTTCAATGGTGTCTCGATAATATCGGGGAAAGGCAATTGCTATAACAAGGTCATCCTCATCGTAACGGAGAAGTTGCTGGGCAGCGCCCACAGCCCCGTGTGCGCCCGCACTGCTGAACACATTGCCTCGAAAATGCTCAAGGCCAATGGCAAGAAGAGCAGCCAGATGGGCCGAGACATTTGTTCCAACAACATAGATGTTTCGCGCCTTAATGATCCGGTCGACTGCCTGATCAATATCTTCAGCGCCGATGTGACGCAGGCTGGAAACGATGTTTTGCGAGACCGCTTTCAGCTCCGAACTGAACACGTCATGCACCGAATCGAACTGCAAGCTGCTTTTGCGGATGTTTTCGTCCGCCGCGTTCCCTTCTCGGAAACTCTGGAACAAATCTGATCGGAATTCGGAGTATCCTCCGTAACCGATCTTGGTCACGAACCGATGCGCTGTCGCAACCGACACACCAACTACCGAGACCGCACTGTGAATGGAAAGGCTCGCAACCTCCAGCGGGTCTTCCAATACGAAATCTGCAAATTTCTTCATACTTGCAGTGAGTTGCGGATACTCCGCAGTAATTCTGGCAGTCACTCCAAGTTGGCTAGCGTCTTTTTTTCTCGCGTCATTCTGCAACATTCCAGCCCATTCCCATACATGTCTCGCATTCGCCAAGAACAGTAACAATTGTTACACTGCAACGCAATTGTGAAACTTTTTATTGCAAAAACGATGTCCTGCTGTAATAAATGTTTCATGCAGCGGAATTCTCAACTTCACAGCAACCACAGAGCAGCGCGTTTGAGAAGTCACCCAACGGAGGAAATTATGACCAAACCTACATTCAACAGCCGTCGCCACTTTCTGAAAACGTCAGCTGCACTGGCTGCGGCTCCTCTTATGGGCGCAACACCGGTTTGGGCCGCAGGGCAGACGCCAGTCACATTGGGGCTCGGCTGGGTGCCAAACGTTCAGTATGCCGGTCACTGGCTGGCGTTGGAAAAGGGCTATTTTGCCGATGAAGGCATCGAGTCTTTGGAAATCCCTGGAGGCCCCAACGCGCCGAACACGCTGGTTTCCCTTGCCAGCGGCAGCGCGGATATCGTCCATTCGAATTGGCTTTCGCTGCTGGATGCCCGCGATAAAGGAAATGATTTCAAGATGTTTGCCGCGAATTTCCCTGTCAGCCCTCTGGGTATCATGTCGATGGCCGGCAAGCCTATTCTGAAACCCGAAGACCTGGTTGGCGCCCGTATCCTTACACAAGTCGCTAATGACAAGACTGTCATCGACACCATCCTGGAACTGAATGGACTACCCAAGGAATACACCATTGTTCCGGCCGGCTTTTCGCCAGAGCCCTTGTTGGCCGGCGACGGCGACGCCTATTTCTGCTTCGTGGTAAACCAGCCCATTACATTTGAAAATATGGGATTGAAGAAAGGTGAGGATTTTCACGTCGTAACCATGGCTGAGCTTGGCTACTACCAGCCTGGAGCGGCGTTTACGGCCTCGACCTCTTACCTCGAAGAGAATCGCGAGCTGATGGTGAAGTACCTACGTGCAGAAATGCGCGGCTGGCTGGCCAATGACGCAGATCCAAGTTTGGCCGCCAAGCTCGTAGTCGAGAAATATGGAGCCGATTTGGGCCTTAGCGTCGAGCAGCAAACTCGTCAAAACGAGCTGCAAATTCCGCTAACGCTGTCCGAGGACGGAAAATTGTTCTGGATCGATCCCGAACTGGTTGCTGGCAAGATGTACGACATTGCCCGCCTCGCGGGACGCAACAATCTCCCCGAAGACCCATCAGAAGTCGTGGATATGAGCATACTAGAAGAGGCTCTTTCCACCATCTGATGTGACCTTCTACCGGCCACGGTTGTCTCTGTGGCCGGCCTTTCTGTTGCACCGTGAAATCGGAAATTGAGTGATGAACGATATAATTGCCCCTCTAGAATGTGACACGCTGGTGATCGGATGCGATGTAGTCACCCTCGACGGAAAGAAGACCGTCTTGCCGGATGGCGCCATCGCCATCAAAGACAAGCGCATTGCATGGATCGGACCGGCCGCAGAGACGCGAAAGCATGTACAGGCGTCGGATGTTCTGGACGCCGGTGGCCAGATTGCCATGCCCGGCATGATCGACGGGCATTTCCACACAGCGCAGCAATTGCTTCGCGGCAAGCTTAGAGCGATGGTGCGCGATGCTCCGCTAAAGATCCCTTATTGGAAGAACTACCTGATCCCGTTTGAGAGTCTTCTGAGCCCGGAGGACGTTCATCTGTCGGGCCTAATAGCTTACACAAACATGATCTCGGTCGGCACCACATGTTTTGCTGAAGCAGGCGGTCCGCACCCCGATGAAATGGGTCGTGCTGCATTGGAGACTGGCATTCGTGGGCTGATCTCAAAATCCACCATCGACAAGTCCACTTCGATTGGCTCATCGGTTCCGGACAACATGATGATGGCGTCCGATGACGCACTTGCCGCCAACGTCGCGTTAGTTGAACGGTGGAGAAAGCAGGACCAGGACCGAGTTAAGGCGTGCTTGTCGTTGCGCCAGATCATTGTCTGTTCGCAAGGACTGCTGCAGGACATGTCTGGTGCCGCACAGGAGTTGGATGTCAAGATCCACACCCATCTTTGCGAAGGCACCTACGAAATTGACTACGCTCTTGAACATCACGGTTGTCGGCCCGTGGAGTATCTAGAAAGCCTCGGCATTCTGGATCACCACTTGCATTGTGCACATTCCGTCCTGCTGTCCCCCAACGAGGTCGATCTTTACGAAAAGCGGCGCCCCTCGGCCTGCCATTGCGCGTTCAACAACTACGCAATGGGGGCACCACGCGTCATGGAAATGTGGCGCCGCGGCATAGACATCGGGCTGGGCACGGATGGTGCCAGCACCTTTGGAACATTGGATATTTTCCGTGTCGCTCATGCTACGCTCATCGGGCAGCAGGCCGTATCGGGTACACCGTGGCACATGCGTGAAGCCATGTTGGCCAACGAAACTCTCGAGATGGCGACATGTGGCGGTGCCCGGTCACTGGGGCTGCAAGATCAAATCGGATCATTGGAAGTCGGCAAAAGGGCAGACATTCTGCTGGCGCGTCAGGATCGCATCGATCAACTTCCAAGCTACGATCCGCTATTTACAGCCGCAAACAATGTCGTTGGACAGGACGTGCAGACAGTCATCATTGACGGTACGACCGTAATGAAGGACCGCGAGATCCTGACAGTTGACGTGGACCGACTCAAGCATGAACTGACCGAACGACTACCCGGGATCATGACCCGTTTCGAAAGGATGGTTGCGTAATGAACCAGCAAGCTTATGACAGCGTAAACGCCGCGGACACTGCGATATCTTTTTCCAACATCGAAAAGTCTTTCGCCTTGCCCGGCGGCAAGAAACTGACGGCTCTCGGCGACGTCTCTTTTGATGTCCGCGAAGGGGAGTTCATTTCGATCATCGGCCCAAGTGGCTGCGGCAAAAGCACCTTGTTGCGACTGATCGCCGACCTTGATACTCCAACCAACGGCACCGTCTTGGTAGAAAACCGGGCGCCGAATGAGCTGGTTTCCGAGCACCGATTAGGTGTCGCCTTTCAGGAGCACGCGCTGCTTCCCTGGCTCACTATCGTGGACAATGTGGCGCTTCCTGGCAAGCTATCGGGCACGTCAGTCGACCCCAAGAAAGTTCAGGAACTCATCGAACTGGTTGGCCTGACCGGGTTTGAGAAAGCGTATCCCCGGCAATTGTCAGGCGGCATGAAGCAGCGTGCGTCCATTGCCCGGTCACTAGTGCTGGACCCTGATGTCTTGCTGCTTGACGAACCTTTTGCTGCGCTCGACGCCGTGATGCGGCGCAAGATGAACATTGAGCTGCAACGCATATGGTCCGAGCGTCAGGTCACGACGATGCTCATCACGCACGGTGTGGATGAAGCCTTGTTTCTGTCCGATCGCATTGTGGTTTTGTCAGCCCGCCCAGCCGGCGTTACCCGCATTGTGGATGTTCCTTTCGAACGTCCACGCGATCCTTCTATCATGCGTACAGAGTTGTTCCATGATCTGCATGACGAATTAACCGAGATGCTCCATTCACCCGGAGCGGATGGAGAGGATTGATGTCGGAACGTGCAACAACCATTTTCTCCGGAGCATTGGGAGTGTTCCTCTTCCTTCTTATCTGGGAACTGATTGGCCAGTATCAACTTGTTGGTATTACCTGGCCGCCTTTTACTGTTGTTATGGAGTATCTGTTTGATCCTTCCCGCAGACTTCTGTTCCAACGCGCCCTGTCCGCGACGCTATCGTCCATGTTTCTTGGCTATGCTATTGGCGCTTTTGTCGGACTGGGTCTCGGTGTGATCACGCATCTGTTCCCGTTGCTTCGGGCTGGCGGCGATCGTCTGGCTGCTGTGGTCAACTCGATCCCAGCCATCGCTCTGGCACCGCTATTTGTCGTCCTGCTGAGCCGCGGCGCAGCGCCGCCGGCCCTTGCCGCAACTGGATCGTTTTTTGTGTTCTATGTAGCGGGCACATCCGGGCTTGGCAGCGCTCTGCAGTCACAAGTTGATCTGGCGCGGGTTCAGGGCGCAGGCCGCTGGCGGCGCTTCACGAACATTGATTTGCCAATGGCATTTCCCACAATCATTACTGGCATGAAACTTGCCATGCCTGTCGCCCTGATAGGCACCATTTTAGGCGAATGGTTTGGTGCGCCACGAGGTATCGGAATTCTGATTGTCAACGCGATGCAGAATTTCCAAATCCCTTTGTTATGGTCTTGCGTCGTGCTGGCAGCCACGATCTCACTCTCATTGTTTGCACTCTTGACCATAGTCGAACGTGCAGCGTTTCGGAGGTACAGATGAGGACGGAATCAACAGGTTATACCAAGACCAAGCCCGCAAATCCGGTTCTGAGTGTTGTCGCGAAGTTTCTACAAAATTACTGGGGCATACTCCTTGTTCTGGGTCTTTGGGAGGCGGTGGTCATCGGTCGCCAACTCAATTCGATTGTTCTTCCTACTCCAGAGGATGTTGTCCTGGCAGTGATCCAAAATCCGATCCTCTACCTGACAAATTTCCTAAGTACGGCCTGGGTGGCTTTGGTCGGTTTGGCTATCGGTGCAGTAATCGGCACAACCCTAGCCATCATCAGTTGGTCGTCGCGCATTCTGAGTGGGGTATTGACGCCTCTGGGCTTGATGTTTGCTTCCATTCCTGTCGTGGCCATCATTCCGATCCTGGCGCGTCTTCTGGGGTACGAAACCAAGACGGTGCTAGCGATTGTGTCGATCTTGTCCTTCTTTCCCTTCTTTGTTTACACCTCTACGGGCCTGCGGATGCTGCCACCCGGCGGCCACGACCTGGTATCGGTGATTGGTACGTCCCGGCTGCGCTACCTAAGGCACCTTTCCCTGCCTGCGGCTTTGCCAAGTTGGTGTACAGCTATGCGGCTTGCCGGACCCAATGCCGTTCTTGCCGCCATGGTCGCTGAGTTCTTAATGGCGACCCCTGGCCTGGGGACATTGCTCAGCCAGGCAAGCGAGGACTTGAACAAAGCGGTCGCTCTTGGCGCAAGTTTGGTTGCGACGGTTGTTTCAGTCATGTTGTTCCACTTGGCGCAACACCTCGAAAAGCGTGTTCATGCGGCTTGGAAATGAACCGTGGAATCAATGCTGTCTTCTCCGACTTGGGATCGGCTTGGTGTTTGAAACACATTGTTTGGGATTGGAACGGTACCTTACTCGATGATTTTCGAATTACAGCAGAGATCGCGCGTCGCGCGGTCTCGCTTGCCGGTGGGCCCGATCTTGATAACACTTCAATACGGTCTGCATACACCCGACCGGCATCCGACTATCTATCAGCTCTGACTGGGCGAACGGTGACAGAAAGTGAACTAAAGGGTTTTAACGCGCTTTATGATCAGCTTTACGTACCTGTCATGTATCGCCAGACCTTAGCGAACGACGCTATTGAAGCAATCGACCTGGCAATGCTCCATGGGTGTGGTCAATCTATTCTATCTATGGCGCCGCATGGCCGTTTGATCAAACTATTGCAGCATTTTGGCATTCATGATCGCTTTAAATTGGTAGAAGGGCGAACACCAGGTGCCCCTTCATACAAGACGGAACGTATAAGCAGCCATCTGAACAGAATGGGTCTCACTCCCAAGGAAGTTTGCTTGATCGGCGACACTATAGAAGACTACGAAACTGCGAGACTGATTGGGTGTCAGGTTGTTCTGGTTACAACTGGCATGCAATCCGAAGATCGGTTGAGGTCAACTGGTGCTCTTACACGCGGGAGTCTTTTTGAAGCAGTTGTGGCCGCATTGGCTAAGTAGCTGAAGCAGGGTGCTTGCAATAGCGTTCCAGGTGTCACTGGATTCCAGCGGCTCTGATGATCTTCCCTTTAAGGCAAGATGCCAGACAAAGTGTAGGCTCTACCTGCTCGACCACCGCGCTGCGAATTACCTCGATAGACTGCGAATGGATTTCCAGGGTAACGTCGCAGAGCAGCTTTCGTATTCCTGTCGTTTGGAAATCTTGCAGCAATCTTGAGATGCAGATGACGATGGTCTTGGGAAAACCAACTCTCGCAAGGGATCAAATGGCGATGTCTTGTTCGTAACTGGATACTACCTCCAAAAGTTCTTGTACGAACTGATCAACAAGGTCTGAGGCTTCTCCTGCTGGGGGGTGCAGGAGGACGACTTCGTGAAAGATGTCCAGTTCGATCGGAACAGTCACCAAATTTCGATTTTCGAAATGCGACGCCGTAATAGGGTCGACGATAGAAATACCAACGTCTTTTTCTACCAATTCACAATTGGTGGCGAAAAACTGGGTATGTATCGACGGAGCCCAATCGAACCCGGCAAGAGCAAAAGCCGCGGATAATTGTCGACTGGTGGAGTGGTCGTTGAACAGAGCCACGATCTTCTCCCGCGCCATTTCTTCGATGGACAGAACATCCCGTGTTGCCAAAGGATGCCCGGCAGGAACCACACAAACGCATCGCAGGCGAATTTCGCGGTAAACATTCCCTGAGGGTTCGACCGGCGGTTCGACCAACGCTATGTCATATTGCTGAGACGGAAACAGACTGCGGACCATGTGCGAGCTACGGGTCTGGATATCGAACTTCACATCTGGCTTTGCTGCATGCATACGGGCAATCGCCTGTGGCAGCACAGTCAGGCCATAGCCTGGAAGGGTTGCAATCGTGATAGCGCCAAATTTACCTTGCCGGATTTGGCGGGCGACTTGATTGGCGAGATCCAGATCGCCCAGCAACCGGTCAGTGACTTCGTAGAAATAGGTCGCTTCTACAGTTGGATGCAATCGGCCGGATCGACGATCGAAGAGCGCAAACCCCAATTGATGTTCCAGATTTGCGATCATGGTACTGACACCAGGCTGGGACATATTGAGCACTTCGGCAGCCTTCGAAACTGTCTTGTGCAGCATGATCATCTTAAAGCATTGAAGCTGCCTTAAATTCATGGTGTCCCTCGGGTTGGTGTCAGGTATGTATCTAAATATCGTATACTAAACGCAAAACATATTATTATTTTTATATAATGAGCTTGGCTACGCTTCCCGACAACACGCATCAAATCAAGGGGAGCTGATCATGATTAACACATTCAAACTCACACTGTCGGGCCTGGCTTTCGCCATCGGCTCAAGTGCAGCATTTGCAGGCGATGTCACAATAAACCTGGGCTTTGCCGCTCCGGGAGATAGCGCCTATGGGGTTCTCGCTACTAAGTTCGAAGAACTGGCCGAAGAGTATTCAGGCGGGTCCATTGACGTGAAGGTCCGGTGCTGCACGCAGCTAGCGACGGAAGACGAAGCCTTTAAGGCGATGCAACTGGGCACAGTGGACATGTACATCATGACCCACAACAACATCTCACCCCACTTTGCCCCGATGGAAGCCTTTGTGCTGCCATATATCTTCCAGAGCACGGACCATGCCTACAGTGTTCTGGACGGCGAGGTTGGTGCCGGGATCGCCGAGCAAATCAAGCAGAAAACGTCATTGGACCTGCTGACATTCGGGTATGTCGAATACCGTGATTTCTACAATACTGAACGGCCCATCAACAGCATCGATGACATTCAGGGTATTCGCGTGCGTGTGCCACAGAACAACGTTATGATCAAAACCCACGAGGCGTTTGGATCGGTGCCGCTGCCGATTGCCTGGTCAGAAACCCTGGCCGCATTGCAGACAGGTGCTGTTTCAGCCGGCGACAGCGGCGCATCCTTTGTGAAGTCGCAGAAGTTTTATGAGATCGCCGACAATCTGGCGGTATTGGAACATTTCGCCTTTTTCACGCCGATGCTGGCCAGCAGCCGAGCCATGGGCAAGCTGGACGAAGCCCAGCAAGATGCCATCCGCCGTGCCGCACGTGACGCAGGTCAACATCAGCGCGAAGAAATGGCGCGGCAATTGGAAGAAGCACGCGAGTTTCTGGCAGCGGACGGCGGCATGACCATCACCTTCCCGGACAAAGAAGACTTCATCGCAGCTGGTATCGCAGTACAGGACGCGTTCATCGAAGACGGTGCTGATGAGGCAACCAAAACGCTGATCCTCGACATTCGCGAAGCTGCTGAGTGAGATCCTCCCTGGTTGGCGTTGCCGACCATCTGGGGCGCGTTGGGAGAGAACGCGCCCCTCCCTTTCCCAATGAGTGGAGCAGAAAATGCTACTCAGTTCTATCCGCGCGCTTGAATCGCGTTTTGAAGAGATCTTCTGTTTAACTGGCCTTTCGGTCATGGCCACATGCATCTTCGCCCAGGTGGTCCTGCGTGTATTCTTTGAATCCGCCTTTCACGGCGCCGAAGAAATCGCCGTCTATGGGATGGTAACCGCGATTTATCTGGGTTGTTCCTTGGCCATTCGCGAGCGTGCGCATATCCGGATTACCTTTCTCGTCGAAAAGCTCCCCCACAAGGGACAGGTTTTCTGCATCGTTCTGGCGGATTTGCTGTGGATGGCCTTCATCCTGCTTTTGCTCAAGGAAAGCATCACCTGGATCCAGCTATTGGTTCAGTTTGACTACATATCGCCCGCGTTGGGCATCAATCAGAAATTCCCCCAATCCATCGTTCCACTTGCGCTTTGCCTGATGATCGGGCGCATGGCTCAAGTCTACTACCGATGGCTTGTCCGGGATCATGCAGAAGGACTTCCGCTATGAACGGTCCAATGTGGATGGCGACTGTCTTCCTGCTGACAATCGTAATCGGAGTCCCTATTCCTTTTGCCGCGGGTATTGCAACCGTCGTCGGGCTCTATATCGCCGACATCCCTCTCGCGCTGTTGGCACAAAGTGCCTACAACGCGTTTGAACCGTTTCCACTGACCACAATTCCGCTTTTTGTTTTGGCAGGCCAACTCATGGAAAAGGGCGGTATGTCCGAAAAACTGATCCAGATCGCACAGAGGATGATCGGAGCGTACAAGGGTGGCATTGGTCTGGTGACGGTAGTCGCCTGCATGTTCTTCTCGGCGCTTTCCGGGTCCGGCCCGGCAACCACTGCCGCCATCGGTTCAATCACCATACCCACGATGTTGAAAGAGAAGTACCGCCCGCGTTTTGCCGGTGCTGTGGCTGCGGCGGCCGGTGCGATGGGTAGCATGATCCCGCCAAGCAACCTGCTGATCATCTACGGTCTCGTCACGGATGAGAGCATTCCGCGTCTGTTTCTGGCCGGGATCGTGCCAGGACTGTTTCTCGGCTTTCTTCTCTGCGTTGTAACTTATGGCATCGCCAAAAAGAATGACTATGGCGGCACCGGTGAACGGTTCACACTTGTTCCACTCCTGTGGGCGCTTTGGGAAGGCAAATGGGCCATTGGAGCACCGGTCTTTATTCTGGGTGGCATCTATGCTGGCTTCTTCACACCCTCAGAAGCCGCTGCGGCCGCTGTCTTTTACGGTCTCTTTGTCGGGCTCTTCATCTACCGCGGCCTGACCTGGCGCGGTGTCTATGAATCCCTGCGGTTTACAGCGATCCTCGCTGGCTCGATCCTGTTTATTCTAGGCTCGACCAAAGCTTTCGGCCAGTTGGTCACGATCTTTGATATTCCGGACATGGTGGGCGCAGCCTTCTCGGGGATTATCGATTACCCGTGGCTGGTGATGCTGCTGATAGGGGTCGTCTACATCTTTGTTGGCATGTGGCTGGAATCCATCCCACAGATCATCATCTTTACCGCGGTCATGCTGCCGATCGCAACCCAGATTGGAGTAGATCCGATTGTCTTCGGTGTCTTTACAGTGATGACCTGCGAGGTTGGTTTCCTGACACCGCCAATCGGGGTGAACCTCTTTGTGGCCTCCAAACTGACGAAGACATCTGTCGAGGATATCTCAGTAGGCGTTGTCCCACTGCTGATCCCCTATCTCTTCATCATCGTTCTTCTCGCCTTCTGGGGGGACTGGGTGACCTGGTTACCCGATCTCGTCATGGGTCCATCGCTGGAATAGGAGCAATCAATGACCAACAACAATGACCTTCCGTTCCTGCGCGGCATGAGTGAACCAGCGACCTTTATGGGCGTGCCATTCTCTTCGGATCTGAGAACCCGCAAGGCGGCAATTCTGGGCATCCCCTTCGATTGCGGCCAACACCCAACACGCATCGGGGCCCGTGGCGGGCCTCGTGCAATCCGTGCGCAATCCTCCCTGGTAAGACGATACCAGCCTCCTTTCGCAGATTTTGATCCACTGCGCGAATTGGCGGTAGCCGATATGGGGGACGTGGCTGTGACCTCCGCCAAGCTGGAGGACGCAATGCATATGATTGAGGCGGCGTTGGTGCATATCTTCGGTAGCACGACAGTGCCGATCACTTTAGGGGGCGACGGGGCCGTGACGTTGCCGCAGCTCCGCGCTGCCCGCGAATTTTTCCCGGATCTGGTCGTTGTACACTTGGATGCCCATGCGGATGCAAGTGTTGGTGAGGGGCCAAGTTTTGATGACCGCTACAACACCGCGACCACCTTTACCCGTGCTGCCGAGGAGCAACTGGTCGATACGTCCCGTTCTTTCCACATCGGTGCGCGGGGTACACTACCCCTGCAGGGCACATATGCACACGCTGAAGAACTGGGATACCAGTTGATCACGACAGACGCGATGTTCGAGCGTGGCATTCCAAACATCGCGGAAGAAATTCACCGAACTGTTGGCCACAGGCCAGTCTATCTGTGCTTCGACATAGATTTCTTCGATCCTTCCTGCGCTCCCGGTGTTTGTACACCTACCTGGGGTGGTCCAACGGCGCGCGAAGGATTGTCCATGTTACGCGCATTGACAGGGTTGAACATCGTTGCCGTGGACATCAACACAGTCAGTCCTGACCACGATGTGGGAGGTATGACCGCGTTTCTGGCTGGAACAATTGCGATGGAATGCGCGACGCTGATCGCTTCGAAAATGCGTGCTGATGCGCCAAGCGAAGAGCTTGTTGCCGCAGGACAAACAAGTTGAAGCGGATTTAAAGTTGACCATCTTTGATATCATTTTGCTGGCCACCGCAGCATTTTTCGCAGGCATCACCAACTCAATCGCAGGCGGGGGCAGTTTCCTGACCTTCCCTGCGTTGGTGTTCACAGGGGTTCCAACCATTGCCGCCAACGCGACAAGTGCGGTAGCGGTTTTTCCTGGCTATCTCAGCGGCGCGTTGGGGTTTTTGAAAGAACTGCGGGAATTTCCAATCCGCCAACTGATTGTACTTCTAGGCCTGTCGCTATTGGGCGGGGTATTGGGATCTCTGTTGCTGCTGGTGACACCTGCGAGCGTCTTCTCCGCTGTCGTTCCCTGGCTTCTGGGTTTTGCAACTTTTGTATTTGCTCTTGGCAATCGCATATCGGCGTGGGCAGAGCGAAATGTCAAAGCAGAAGGCTTCACAGGAAATTTTGCGACCTTGCTGGTTTGCGTTTATGGAGGCTACTTCAACGGGGGACTTGGGATTGTTCTCCTTGCCTTGTTTTCTGCATTGGGAATGCGCGACATCAACCTGATGAACGGGCTCAAGAATGGCATGTCTTTCGTACTTTCAGGCGCGTCAGTTGTAACCTTTGCGTTGGCAGGCATCGTCTATTGGCCCCAGGCCATCCTGATGATGGTTGCCGCAACCATTGGCGGCTATAGCGGTGCCATCGTCGCGCGGCGCCTGTCGGCAAGCGCTGTGCGCGCAATCGTTGTTTGCATCGGCGTCGCTATGACAATTGTGTTCGCGATCAGAGACGCATAGATCGGCCCATGGCAGTCATTCGTCTCTGATCACGGGCGCTGCGGTGCGGCCCGT
The DNA here is from genome assembly GCF_041537925.1 of Ruegeria hyattellae. Lineage (NCBI taxonomy): Bacteria > Pseudomonadati > Pseudomonadota > Alphaproteobacteria > Rhodobacterales > Roseobacteraceae > Ruegeria > Ruegeria hyattellae. Next base: position 32,530 of record NZ_JBGOSH010000009.1, read on the forward strand.
CGAACCTGCCATTCGCTGCAAGCGCAAAATCTACGATGGGTAAATTCACGGAATGCGGGACAAACCTGCCGTTGAAATCTGCTTTATGAACGACTGCTATGTGAGGTTATTTCAACTGATGGCCGCAACACATTCTGCAAACTTCTCAGCTGGTGTCTGATATTGCGAGGTTTTGCGAGGCCGCTCATTGAGTTGTCTGGCGATAGCGCTAAGTTTTGCTTGCGAGTTTCAAAGGCCTACGTTGTGTATCTGCTGGGAGCACAATCCTAGTGCTCGCGACTGATGTTAAGGGAATAACGCCATCCTGTCAGAACATTGGCAAGCGTTCTACCAAAGCCCGTTGTACGATAGCAAATCTCGGGGTTTGCGAAATTTCTTCTAGTGTTGCGACCCAGAGCGGAACCTCGATTTTGGGGTCCAAATCGTGCGACCTTCGAAGCCGGGAATCCGCGTCGCCAAAAAACGTAGGCAAAAACGTTTTACCGACTCCCGCGGCGGCCATCTGCTGTAGCACCAAAAAACTGTCTGCCCCGTTGGTCATTTCGTCAGCACTGACATTCTCCTCCAGCCATTTGGCAGGAAGCGAACGGCTTAACGACCCATCAAGCCTCATCCATTTGCGATTGGGAGAGCCGTCGTCAAAGACTCCGAACGACAGTGTTCCTGCATGCTGCCCAATCAGCCCCTCCCCGAGCTTTATCGATGGGCGCACGGCGATGTCTGCGCTCAACCGGGATAAATCATGGTGACTATTTCCGCTTAGCAAAGTCAGTTTCAGGCCGGGGTAAAGCCGTGAGATCTCATTTAATATTGGAGGTAGAACAATCTGGCAAAGGCTGTCGGTGGATGTAATGCGTACATGGCCCACAGGAGAACGATTTGCGCCCACAATAGCCCGTTCCACCGAAAGTACCGCGTCTTCAACACTTTCCATAGCCGATAAGATCGCACTGGCTTCAGGAAGAACGGAATATCCTGATGGGCCCTTCTGAAAAACCATGCAGCCATTTTGCTCTTCGAATGCAGAAACTCTACGAAGGACCGTGGCATGCGTGACACCCAATGCCGCGGCAGCTGCATTCAGTGAACCGTGTTTACTTACGGCAAGCGCGTAGCGAATGTTATCCCAATTCTCGTTGTTCATAAATTAACAAGTGACGACAAATAACAAACAATTACAATGAATTTCGTTCAAGCTAACATTCGGCTTATTGAACAGGGAGACACATCATGATGAAGAAGTTCTCAATCTTCGCGGCAGGTCTATTGTCAGTTGCCGCTATTGGCGCTGCCATCGCCCATGAAAGCGAAAACCCGGCTGTGAAAGCTCGGACCTCAATTATGCAGCTCTATGCATTCAATCTTGGTACTCTTGGCGGCATGGCCAAAGGAGAGACGGATTACGATGCGGAGGCGGCAACTCGGGCCGCGAATAACCTTGTTGTTTTGACGCAGATTGATCAATCCGCAATGTGGCCGGCTGGATCAGATAATGTATCTGACCCTTCCACACGCGCTCTGCCCGCAATCTGGGAAAACTTCCCTGATGTAGGTGCTAAGGGGCAGGCTATGGCTGACGCCTCTGTTGCGATGCAGGCTGCGGCAGGACAAGATGTTGACGCTCTGAAAGGGGCAATGGGAAATCTGGGTGGAGCTTGCTCGGCATGTCACAAAGCTTACAGAGCACCGAAAGACTAAATGGTAAATAGCTGTGCGGCGGATTTTCCTCTTCGCCGCAGTTGCTGCACTTTTGGTCGGGTTGGCTGGATTGTTGCTGACCCGACCGCAAAGAGTTGATCACGTTATACTGGACGGGATCTCTCCTGATCTTGCGAACGGTGAGATCGTTTTCTACGCAGGTGGATGTGCCTCGTGCCACGCGGCGCCGGACGCCGTTGGAGAGGAAAACCTCATTCTCGCCGGCGGCCGTCGGTTTGTGTCAGGCTTCGGCACATTCATCGCCCCCAATATATCCAGCGATCCGTTAGCCGGTATTGGTTCCTGGTCCACGCTGGATTTGGCCAATGCCCTGATCCATGGGACCGGTCCCAAAGGGCAACACTATTACCCGGCGTTTCCTTATACGACCTACGCCAACTTGACCGCAGAGGATGTAGTATCGCTCCATGCATTCCTCGGCACTCTGCCTGCTGTCGCGACCGAAAGCAAAGCGCATGAGGTTGGTTTCCCCTTCAGCGTTAGGCGGGGGTTGGGTGGGTGGAAGCTGTTGTTCATGGCGCCAGGTTGGGTGGTAGAAGGCGATTTGACCGAACAACAAATCCGAGGTCGCTATTTGGTTGAGGCGCTTGGGCACTGCGCTGAATGTCATACGCCGCGAAATGGCTTTGGTGGTTTGAAACGCGAACTTTGGCTGGCAGGTGCGCCAAACCCCAGCGGAAAAGGGCGCATACCTGGCCTGACATCTGGCCAGCTTGATTGGTCCGAGGCTGACATTGCAGAGTATTTGAAATCCGGTTTCACACCCGATTATGACAGTGCAGGTGGTGATATGGTGGAGGTCATTGAGAACACATCGCGACTCACCGATGACGACCGTTTGGCGATTGCTGCCTATCTCAAAGTTGTTCCCGTTTCGTCGACTGGGCTTCCCTCGGAGTAACAGCCTTTGGCGCCATGAAGCTGATGCCAGATGCTGTAGCCGGTCGCAAGTAGAAAGCCTTAAGGCCTATTTCCTTTTCACCAAACACCTGTTTTACGTTTTGAACATCGGAGCTCACCAATCGCCCGAGTTTCTGTTTATGTTGATTTAGGGTCGTGGCCAAATGACACAAAAAATCGTTCTTTGGGTTCTCCTCTAAGTGTGCTTAGTTTAAATGACCGCTTTCGATGATGCCTCCATTTCACAATGCCGCTGCGGCGAACTTCCGCTTCCCGCCGAGACGCCCCAAAGTGGTAAACGGTTCAAACCTACCATTCACTGTGGCCGGCGATACCGCAGTGCAGCTTCCCGAAAACGGATAAAAGCTAAATGCACATATTTGCCTCGTTAATTGGAACCAACCCGTCAGGACCGTATCCAGATTTTTATTGATCGCCATCATTTGTGGTTTTGCAACCCATGGGATCAGCCATCACTTCCCGCCCGGGTTGTGTATAGTCTCAAAAAGGTATTCTCTGGCTGCAACCTTTGAACAGTTGCGCACAACAAATGAACGGTCGACATACCGAGTTACTTTCCAATTGTCTGTCCATCGATTTGGAGGTGGATCCAAAAACCGCGAAGGTATTTGCCTTTGCCGCCGTCCGAAACGATGAGCAACCTGCTTTGAAGTCGGAATCCAGCGCGCTGGAGCAAGATCTCGACCGCCTGGAAAAGGCTATCGCAGGTGCCCCACATCCGATTGGTCACAATTTCCTGCACCACGATATGGAACACCTAATTGCCGCCAGACCACGTCTGACCCAGATGATGCGGGCACCAATTGATACACTGTGGCTGAACCCGCTGGCCTTCCCACGCAACCCGTACCACCATCTGGTCAAACACTATCAGGACGGGCGGCTGGCTGCAGGGCATATCAATGATCCAGAACTTGACGCCCGGCTTGTTTTTGAGGTGTTCGCTAATCAGCTCGATGCCTTTCAAAACCTTGCCGAAAGCGAACCGGATGCGCTTGTAGCCTATCATTTCCTGACCACTCGAACTGAACAATCGGAAGGGTTCGATGCGGTTTTCAAGTACCTGAGAAAAGCCAATTGTCCGCCGCAGGATGAAGCCGTTGCCGCCATCCGTCGGATGCTGGACGATCGGGCTTGTAGTAAACGGGTCGAACAGACTCTGGGACGGCTTAGCAATCCCCGAAACGCATGGCCTATGGCTTATGCGCTATCCTGGATCACCGTAGCGGGTGGGGACTCGGTTATGCCGCCATGGGTACGGGCGCAGTTTCGCGAGGCATCTCTGATTGTTCGGCATCTCAGGGATACGTCCTGTAAAGATCCCGCCTGTCAGTGGTGTGCTGAACAGAATGACCCGGTCCGTGCGCTGAACAGGTGGTTCGGGTTCGACAGTTTCCGCCCACAGCCTGTGGACCCAGATGGTCGCCCTCTGCAGGAACGCATTGTCGATGAGGCCATGTCCGGAACAAGCCTGCTCGGCATCCTGCCAACAGGTACTGGAAAGTCCGTGTGTTATCAGGTGCCCGCTTTGTCGCGGTTCGACAAAATCGGGGCGTTGACCGTGGTCATTTCACCGTTGGTCGCGCTGATGGCAGATCAGGTTCAGGGTATGGAGCGCGTAGGCATTTCCTGTTCCGTGACTGTGAATGGTCAGATGTCCATGCCCGAGCGACAAGACGCCCTGGACAAGGTCCGCATGGGCGATGCGGGCATTTTGATCATCTCGCCCGAGCAATTGCGCAGCACATCAATCCGGTCGGTATTGGCTCAGCGCGAAGTTGGCCTGTGGGCAATTGACGAGGCTCACTGCGTGTCGAAATGGGGTCATGATTTCAGGCCGGATTACAGATATCTGGGAAGGTTCATCAAAGAGTTCTCGGGCGATCAAGCCCCTGCCCCAATCCTATGTCTCACGGCCACCGCCAAACCAGAGGTCGTCGCCGATATCATCGAGCATTTCCAGTCTCGCGCCGGGGTCGAGCTGCTCTCCCTTGATGGTGGAGCATCGCGGAAAAACCTGACATTTGATGTCAGGCGTACCACTAAGAACAGCAAACTGACCGATGTACTGAACGTGATCGAAGAGCTGCTGCCCGCTGAGGGCCGATCCGGCGCCGTAATCTATTGCGCGACGCGTAAAGAGACCGAGCGCGTCGCCGAGTTTCTAAAATCACAAGGCATGGACGCGGCACATTTCCACGCTGGACTTGGATCCGATGACAAACACGACGTCCAGGAACGCTTCCGGGTCGGAGACCTGCGGGTGATCGCAGCCACCAACGCTTTTGGCATGGGCATCGACAAACCCGACATCCGGCTGGTGGTGCATGCAGACATCCCAGGGTCCTTGGAAAACTACCTGCAGGAAGCTGGGCGCGCCGGACGCGACCGGGAAATCGCCGATTGCGTGCTTCTGTACGCGGGGGATGATGTAGAACGCCAGTTCAGGCTGTCCGCAGGTTCGCGTTTGGCACGGCATGAAATCGGAGCCATTCTCAAAGCCCTACGACGGATCGACGAGCGCACACGCAAAACTGGCAAGATCGTCGCCACTGCGGGTGAGATTGTCCGGTTCGAAAAAGATCAAGAATTTGAACGGGACAGTGCGACTGATGACACGCGCGTCAAGACGGCCGTATCTTGGCTTGAAGAAGCAACACTTGTTTCGCGAGAAGAGAACCGTGTTCGTATCTTCCCTTCTTCGCTAACAGTCCGCACACTGGACGAGGCGAAACAACGGCTTGCGGTTGCGGAGATCACTCAAGCGCATCGCAAACAATTGCTGGCCATCGTGCAGCATCTGATTTTGGCCCCGGCGGATGAAGGGGTCTCAACCGATCAGCTCTGCGGCGTCAGCGGTTTGACACCCGGCGCACTGACCAAGGCGATGGCCAATCTCGAAAGCTTTGGCATCGCGCGCAACGACGTTGCAATGACGCTCTTCATCCATGTCGGTGTGGCGCAGTCTTCCTCCGGGCGCCTCACAGAGGCCTCAAACCTGGAACGGGATTTGATCGCGTCGATGCGAGAGCTGGCACCGGATGCGGACAAAAAGACTCCAATACCGCTGAACCTGCAGGAAACCTGCCAGCATCTGCGCAATCAGGACCACGCCGATGCCCGCCCCGATGTAATCGACAAACTGATCCGGGGCATAGCTCGGGATGGCAAGGGGCAGGATGGAGGCACCGGCAATATCCGCTTGCGCAAAATCAGTCGGAACACTCTAAACGTGACGCGGATAAGAACGTGGGAAGTCATTGCCCAAACCGCTGAGGTTCGGTGGCAAGCTGCCGGGATTCTTTTGAAGTTTCTGACGGGTCGACTCGACAAAGGCGCGCGCGGCAAAGATCTGCAGGTCGAAACTACCGTGGGAGACCTTCTGGCGCAGCTCACACAGGATGCCGTTCTGAAATCCAGCGGTCTGCGGGATATGACCAAGCTGTTGGAACGCTCCCTGCTTTGGATGCATGAACAGGGCGTTTTGACACTGGGGAAAGGGTTGACCGTATTCCGCCCTGCCATGACCGTATTCCTCAATCCCGAAGGTGGTCAGTTCACGCAATCGGACTTCCTCCCTCTGGAAGAGCATTACGCCGAACAGACGCTTCAGACCCATGTCATGGCAACTTACGCGGAAACCGGCCTCGAGAAGATCACAGACGCCGAACGCCTATCGGAGGATTACTTCCTGCTCAACAAAGAGCAGTTCATGAAACGTTGGATGCCGGGCATGGCACGAGAGGTCAAGCGACAGACAACCAGCAAGTCCTGGACCGCCATTGTCGAAGATCTGGGCAACAAGGTCCAACAGGACATTGTCGCGGACGATCGGGACCAGACCAATGTGTTGGTTTTGGCCGGTCCCGGATCCGGGAAGACCCGTGTTTTAGTGCACCGGATCGCTTATCTACTACGAATGAAGCGCGAAGACCCGCGCGGTATCCTGGTACTGGCCTATAATCGCCATGCCGCTGCCGAAATCCGTGTTCGCCTACGAGCGCTGGTGGGCGATGATGCGGCGGGGGTTACGATCTCGACTTGCCATTCGCTTGCGATGAAGCTGGTTGGCGCCAGTTTTGCGGGAGTTCAGGCCGCGACAGAAGACTTCGACAATGTCATTATGGAGGCGGTGCGCCAACTCAACCCCGAAGGACTGACAAAAGCCGAAGCAGAGGCGCAGCGCGAGAGCCTGATTCAGGGGTTTCGCTGGATTTTGGTGGATGAATACCAGGACATTGGCCCGGAGGAATACGCGCTCATTTCCGCCGTGGCCGGTCGTTCTCTGGAAGATGCCGAGCTTAAACTTAGCCTGTTTGCCGTGGGCGATGACGACCAGAATATCTATGCTTTCAACGGGGCTTCCGTGGATTTCATCCGCAGATTTGAAGAGGACTATAAGGCCAGACCATCTTTTCTGATCGAAAACTACCGGTCGACAGCACATATTATCGAAGCCGCCAATCAGGTCATATCCAAGGCGCCTGAACGCATGAAAATTGATCACCAAATCACGATCAATCAGGCGCGGCTCTCTCAACCCAGCGGCGGACGTCTGGAGGGGAAAGATTCCGTTGCCCATGGCCGAGTGCAGTTGCTGGACGTCCCACCTGGCGCTCTGCCGCAATCTGCAGCAGCAATCGACGAGCTGATACGCCTTTCTCGCCTGGACCCCAATTGGAACTGGTCCCGCGTTGCTGTGATTTCCCGAGACTGGAAATCACTGGATGCAGTTCGGACCTATGCCGAAGCACTGGGGTTGCGCGTAGACATGGCCAACGAAGACCTTCCAAATGTTTGGCGACTTAGGGAGACCCAACGTCTGGTGTCCGGGCTGCGCGAGAAACAAGGCGCACTTCTGGGAATTCAGGACATCCTCACGGTCCTGAATGTTCAGCCTCGCAACAAATGGGTGGATTTGCTGGCAGAAGGTGTGGCGGAACTGGCCCGGGAGTTGGGCACCAAAACTATGCCGGTACCTGACATCATTGAATGGATCGCGGACTGGTCTCGGGATACACGCGGTGAACAACGTGGACTGCTGTTGCTGACGGCGCACCGGGCCAAAGGCCTTGAATTTGATCATGTCGCCATTCTAAACGGCGGCTGGACCCGGGTCTCGAAAGAGGAGGATAACGAAGCACCTCGTCGCCTATTCTATGTGGCGATGACCCGCGCACAGCAAAGTCTGACAGTGCTGACATCCGGAGCGCACCCCTTTCTGAAAAAGGGTTCAGATTCAGTTCTGATCAGGCATGTGACGCCCGATCTCGACGAAACCTCGTTGCCCGCAACAAAATACCAGATGCCTGCGCTCGATATCGTAGATTTGTCATTCGCCGGCCGCCAAAGGGATGCACATGAAGTGCACAACGCCGTGCGCACAGCGAATGTAGGGGACACCGTTTCCCTTGTGTTTCAACAACCTCATTGGGTTTTGCTGGATGCCCAAAAACGTGTTGTCGGACGAATGGCCAAATCGTGGAAGCCACCCGGCGGGCATGTATTTGCCACTGGCCAGATCGGGGCCATCATCAACTGGCGCAAGATCGATAGTGGCGAAGACTACGCTCACTACCATAGGCGCGATAGTTGGGAGACCATACTACCAGAGTTGATCTTCCGACATGAGAATGCCGAAGCCTCGCATACGCAGCCGACACCAACAGTCCGAGAGGAAGATCAGACGGACCGTGTCAGGGACAATCCACATCGACAAACGGCCGACCCTTCCGCAAAGGCATTGGATATCTCGGTTCCAAAACCACAGGAGATTGATAGCCCGCTGAAACTCGACCTCAAATCGCTCATCCGCAAATCTATTGACGACACGCGCGCCTGGGATGAGCTTTCGGCAGCGTTGAAAGATAAAGATATAGCGCTGGCGGCCAAGGGCGGCGGCCTTGTGGTCAAAAACGCCTCAACCGGCGAGGAGATCGGAAAGATATCTGCGCTTGGGTTCAAATATATCGATCTGATCCGCCACTATGGCGAAGGTTTCCCTGATCACCCTGCCACATGGTTGGTCGAGAAAGCGTTAAACGACAATTACGTTCCCAAAGGCCCAAGACGAACCAAGAAAGCAACGAACCGCAAAAGAAAATCGGGCGATGGCGACGATTTTTCGCTGATCGAAGACTGATCAATCTGCTCAATTTTGAAAATTTCGATCAACTAAAAGTGACCATATGTCACCATTCTACCGTCTCCATTCTTACGCCCGTTTCAACTGCCCAAGCCGGTCGTTCGCCACCCGCTTCTATAGCCCAGCATTTTGACCGACAGTATTCTTTAGTTTGTTAAAAAGCGCCCAAAGAGGCAGCAGAGACTGCAATTTTGAAGGGCAAAAGAGTTAAAGCAGAAATGACCGATTGAGGCATTACCGCTTTATTACCTTTCAATTCGACAAGAGCATCTCGATGCTGTTCTCAGGCGCTACGCGATGTTTCGGAAAGCACCAGGGCGCGTCTGTTCATCGGAGTTATCTCTCGTTCTTTGACAACCGCAAGAGCCCCTTCGCGATCAGCACCAAGGGTAACGTGCTTTCCCCTCGCTCCTTCCGACGCAGGCAACCTGCGACACATGAGCTCTGCAAGCGCGCTGTCTTCGACCGCACAAACAATCTGTCGGCCAGATTCGCAAAGATGGGCGAGCACTTCAGAAAGATGGACCGTTCGGAAGTCGTCGACATCTGCACCGGATCGTCAAGCAGTATGCTGCGCCATCGACGCCAAGTTATTGAAAGATTTACTGAAAGTAGGAATGCCAAGCCAGTTGCACGGCGCTGTCCGCTCGAGAACACGAACTGCGGATTGATGCCTTCACCGACTTGAAGCTTCAGAAAGCGCTGCACATCGCCACGAACGCTGTACTCAATGTCTCCCCATAGAGGGTGGGGCCGTAGCCGTCTATAAAGCTCAGACATCAGTGGCAGAACTCGTTCGAGTTGCTGATCCAGCGTTTCAGCCGCAGAGCGCCGTGCAGCGTCGTGAATGGCCTTTGCACGCGTCTCCGCAAGTCGCGCCCGTCCCAGCCGCGCTTCGGCGCGCGCGATCTGTTTTTTGGCGTCTTCTTGATCGTTGGCAGCTCGAGCTATAGCACGGTCAAGCGAAATCGTGTCGACTAAGCGAAGGTCCCGCGAGATCGTTTGCCGCTCAGCCTCGAGCGTTGAAATCTGCTTCTCTATGCCCGCCAGATTCTCACCTTCGAGAGATTGTGCCGCGAGACGATCGTCGAAATCGATTACACTCCTCTTGGCCAATTCAAGCTCGGCGAGGCGTTTCTCATGCAACTCTTCAGCTGCGGCCAGCTCTTTCCTGGCAGTGTCCAGAGCCCGCTCTTTCACGACCTGATCGACCGCCTGCGCGTCAAGCTGCCTTGCAACGGTCAAAGCAGTCTGCAGCCCTTGATCAAATTGCCCTTGGCTGATTTCGCTTTCGCAGAGGGAACAGTGGCCCTCCCTCAGCCCAAGTCCGCGGCCAATGTTGGCCAACGATTCGAGTTGGCGCGCCTGTTCACTGAGCACGCTTGAAAGCGGCGCCGTCGCCACAGAAGCGGTGTTTTCGTCCAACACGATTTGTGCTCGGGCCACGTCGGCTTGTGCGATTTTCACACGCTCATTTAGGAGGGGCAGAGCTGTCCGCAAGCGATCAACTTCACTGCATTGCTGTGCGAGCCCGCCCAGCGTGTCGAGTCGTGTCGCAAGTGCAGCCATGTGTTGACGCGCAATATCTGGGAGCTGGTCATGCGAACCGGTCGTGCGCAAACTTCGCGAAGCCGTGTGGAAGCTTGGCTCACCAGCGACTCTTCAGGAAGTGCGGCACGCGCTTGGTCCATCTGGCGCATAGCATTGCTGAAGTTTAGACCCGCTTGCTCGACTTCTCCTGTGGCGGTCTATACACGCGCCGAAGTCGCTGCAACCAGCCCCCGCGCCCGCTCGATCCATTCTTCTGCGTCCGGGGCACCGATCGCTTCACGCAGTAGGACGAAGCGATCACCCTCCTTCAAGTCGAGGCTCATCCTGGCGATGTGTTCGTCGCGGATAATTGTGGACTTGCATAACTGTGTCATTGGCAGCTTCGGCGCGAACACTGGATCGATTAGCCGGTCCAGAAACGAATCCGCATATGAACCCTCGTCGTCGAAAGGCGTTCGACGAACCGTTACGATTCCTGCGGCGTCGCGGAGGCCAATTTCGACAAATCTGTCGGTCAACCCGTCGCCTTCACCTGCCCACCACATGTAGTCCGATACGGACTCGCGTCCCGATTTTGCATCGAGGTACTTGCTGATGGTTCCGGTTAACGCGAACTCGACCGCATCGAAGATCGTGCTCTTCCCGACGCCGTTGCGGCCGTCAATTATCGTAAAACTGTCAGAAAAGTCGATCCGAATCGGCTTCTGGTAGCCTCGGAAGCCGCAAACGTGTACGTAGGCGAGCTTCATTTATCTTCCTCCAGCAATTGGATTAGAGTACCTTCCGAAGCACTGCTCAGGAAGCCTTCGACCAAGTCCCGCGGCAGCTCGGTAGTTCTCAAACGTATCTCCGCCGACATATCCAGGGCATTGAGACGCGGAGCATTGCGGATCGCAAGCAGCGGCAGTAGTGCGGAACAAACGTCTCCGGCATCGGCAACCCCGGCCCTGGCTATTTTTCGCGTCCCAACAAGGTCCTCTTCAATACCGCCGAGCATGATATTTTCTCCATAGTCGCCGGGAGTTGACGTGAGAAGTACAAGGTAGGCATTCCACGCTTTGCTCTCCGCGCGGCGCAATGCAAATTGCTCGCACGTGAAGATACGTTGGCTGATTTCCTTCCACCGTTCGAGCATGATCCCTGCATCTGGGAAGCACAAAACAAAGCCCAGAACGGCATCATTCTCGAACAGCAACACCGGACCGTCGTTATCGTCAGTTGTTTTGACCGAGTACCCACCGTCAACAAGCTGTTGTTTCGCCATCTCGATGATATCGGTCACAACTCAAGCTCCTCTACGGCGTCCTTGCGTGACAACCAGCGACCAGAGGATCCACGCGCAATGGAACCGGTCCCACTCCCACGCGCTATATTGGCTGGTAGTGGTAGCGCCTCGGCCCCAACCGCGATCACGTATTCAGGAGCCACGACTGGTGGAGTTTCTCGAGCGAATACAGCCTCAACCTCATGCAGTGGGCGATTTGATGTACGAAGTACTCTTATTCGTTGTCCATTCAAGTTCCAGTAACTTCCTTCAGCAATTGCACCCCGGGCCTGAAGCTGAAGAAGTGTCATGCCGAGCAATGGCTCTTCGATTGGGGCTCTTGCCTTGGCTGGCTCGTTAGGATTGCGTCCTTCGAGATCACGACGAATCCGCCAAAGCACGTCGGCATCAGTAGAAGAGGGGTTCAGCCATGTGTTATCGGGACCGGTGCCAGCTTGAGCGGTATAAGTCGCGACGCCTGCATGGAGGATGCGCCGGACGAACGCGCGCGAAAAACTCATACGTAGCTTTTCGAGGAAAAGATCACCGGAGCTACAAACGTGGAGGAATTCCTCAGTAGCACGCTGCCCAAGTTCAAAAAGCGCCGGCGCCTTAGCTGCGAAGCTTCCAGTTTCACACGGATCTACAACAATGACACGGCTCGGAGCCACTGCGTTGAGTGACATCTCAAGCACCTCGTTGAGGTAGTCCCAATCAGTCCAATAGCCAACAATCACGATGTCGCGGTTGAGAAGACGATTGGTTAGCCACGCACCGCACTCCTCAATACGCGTTTTTATTGGTTCGGTCGTAACTTGACTGGCCGCCCAAACTGTACCAGGCGGATCGGACCAACAGCCGTGAATTTTTAGAAGCGGCGAAACTGCTGGCCCTAAACCAGCTACTTGTTCCCGGGTCACGCCGGCTCCAACATGTCCGAAAGGCATGTTCCCGGCGGTCTCGATGAGCGCGTCGACATTTGTAGAGACCGCTGTAGTGATCGCGCCTGTAAGCAACAGGTCCGCAGTAGCGAAATGACCGCTATTTGGCTCAGCCGCGAAAGAGTCTTTGTCAATATATGTCCGTAGATATCCGGTCGCGAGTTCACCACGTTGGAAAAAATACTCGGCCTGATCGTCGATTGATTCAGGCAGTGGGTCCCGGTCAGCGCCGTAAGTAGCGTCATATTTTTGTTTAGCATGCTAGGCGAGTGCTGCAGCGCTTGGCAACGAACTTGGAGCAGCCATCGAAAGGCCCGCCCCGCAAAGCAAAGCCAGACGATCAGAATGTAGGGCGTCGAGCGCCTTGTCCACTCCCGCCTGGAGGTCAATCTCATTCATAAGCTAATCTGTCGATTCAAATTTCCGCGGAATACTCAACAACTTTGGCGTGTAAATTAAACTGACACAAGCCATCTTGGAAGCCGCATCTGCATTTTGACCTTTGGTTCCCGTCACCGATACGCTCAATGAACTGACCTATGCCTCGGCCACAATCAGGTATTCGTTGTCGTTTCAACGAATGTCCACTTGCCGCTCACAACAGACATTGGCGTCCATCAAAACGAGAGACCTTCGAGAAAAGCGCACACCATTCCTTTTGCACGATTTCATCGGCATTTGTTTGTGGTGACACCCACCACAAACAAAACTGACCACACAGACCGCGAACGATTGTGGGTGTCGCGAACGATTATGGGCGATCCTACAAAACCTGTAGGGACGCGCATAACGCTGCGCTTTTGCTATTGATTTCAATCATTAAATTCAGATGTTCTTGCCCATAACTTTGCGTGGTATTTGCTCATAATTTTGCACGATTTGCCCAAAAGTTTGCAGACTCCCCCTATCGGTGTCCGATTAAATCCTTCCGTAAGTCTCTTTGAGTTCTGCGACTTTTTCAGCATCCAAAAGGCGGGTTGGCAGGCCGCGCAAAGCCACTAGTAGCTTGGCTGTTTCTTCCAACTCTTCTGCCGCGCAAACCGCTGAGAAGAGGTCCTTTCCCGAAACGACGGGGCCGTGATTGGCCAACAGAACCGCACTATATTTGCCGCCCAGTTCGCGGATCAAATCACCGGACTTCGGGTCGCCCGGCTTTACGTATGGAACCAGTTTGACCGTGCCAACGCGCATGACCACATACGGCGTCAGCGGTGGAATACAGTCATTGGGATCGGTGTCTTCCAGACACGACAGTGCGGTCGCCCAGGTCGAATGCAGATGCACCACTGCACCAGCTTCCGGCCGCGTCTCATAGAAGGCTTGGTGCAGAAAGACCTCCTTGGTCGGCTTGTCTCCGGAGACGTGGTTGCCATCCAAATCAATCTTGGCAATTCGCTCAGGGTCAACATTGCCCAAAGTCGAGTTGGTGGGTGTCATAAGGATGCCGTCATGCAGACGGGCAGAGACATTACCCGCAGTGCCAACGGAAAAGCCACGCACAAACAGCGATGCACACAGTTCCGACATCTGCTGTCGTAAAGCCAATTCTTCAGAACTCATTTTCCAGCCTCCATCATTCTGAGGGCCTTCGCGAAAAAATCCGGAGCGCCAAAGTTTCCAGATTTCAAAGCCAGCGCTATGGGTTCAGATTTCCCAACGCTCAGGACCGGCACGCCCGGGTCAATCTCTGGCCCAATTGACATGGCCGGTGACCCCAGTGCCTCAGAGACAGCCTTGGCGACAGCTCCCGACGTCTCTCCTCCTGCCACCACAATGCGCTTGTACCCCGTTTCGGCAAGTTCTCGTGCTACATCTGCAAAGAGATTGTCCAGTTTTTCCGCCACAACTTCCTGACCGAATTGACTTTGGATCGCGCGAACATCATCCGGGCTTCCCGATGAATACACGAGCGGAGCCTGACCCGAATGCGCTTCAAAAAATTCCAGAAGCATTTGCGTGGTCACATCCCCGGACATGACACCCGGAACATCAATGGCGAAAGTCGGATGGGATTCCGCATGAACATCGATCTGCCCGCGGGTCGCACCTGAACAAGAACCCGCAAGGATCGCGGCAGGCCCTGCGATACCAGTGAACACACTGCCAGCACTTTTGGGTGAAGTCCCTCTCAAGAAGTTTCTGGGGAGCCCCAGTGCTATCCCCGAACCCCCGGTTATGAGCTTGGCGTCTTTAAGAGCCTCGCCCCAGGCCAACAAATCTTCATCCGAAATCGCATCGCCAATTACAAATCGTTCGTCGGCCTTCTGCAAAGCAGCAGCAATTGCCTCTGAACCTTGCTTCACAGTGTCAATTGGCACCAACCCAACCGCTTCTTCAGTCTGATAATGCAACCATCGCCTGATGTTGGCATCCGTCATCGGAGTAAGAGGGTGGTTTTCCATCCCAGACTCGTTCAACAGCTTGCCGAGCACAAAAAGATGGCCCTGAAAAACCGTACGCCCCGTGGTGGGAAAGGCCGGACAGAAAACCACCTTTTGCGCACTCAGTTCATTGGCCAACGCTTCCGCAACGGGGCCGATGTTCCCTTCTTTAGTGGAATCGAATGTCGAGCAATATTTAAAAATGAACTGCTGGCATCCTTGATCCTTAAGCCACCGCAGGGCCCGCAAGCTGTCCGCAACAGCTTCTTCGACAGGTGCAGTGCGGCTTTTAAGTGAGATCACACCCGCTTCGATCTCTTTGTCGGCTGGGGCAGTCGGAGTACCCGGAAACTGCGCCGTTTGTAATCCGCCTTCCGGTTCAACGCCCTTTGCCAGAGTGTTCGCAATATCGCTCGCACCGGTAAAGTCGTCCGCTATGACGCCGATCTTCATAATTTGATGTCCCTGGTTGGCCCGGGATCCAGCCTATGGATATGCGGTGCCGCTCCGACAGGAAAAACCTCACGCACAAGTGGATCATGGCCGGGCACGATAAGTCGAGGATGCGAGGCCAACCTCTCGAGCGTCTTAAATCCATCCATCATGTCCTGCAGGTCGACGACGATGGGAAAGGCTTTGCGCGCCATGAAATTCTCATAGTAATGCGAGGCGTCAGAGGCGAGCACCATCCACCCGGCTTCCGTCCTTACGCGAACGCATTGCAACCCTCGCGAATGCCCACCAATGCAGTGCACCGTGACCCCATCTATAATCTCGGCTTCTCCATCGTAGAACACGACCTTCCCTGAATAGAGACGCTTTACGACCTCGCAAATATGGCCCGCCGTGAAAGGTGCACGCAAATGGTCGTGGCACATGCAGGGGCCTGTGGCGAAGGCCATCTCCGCCGATTGCATATGCAACTTCGCGTTCGGGAACATATGCAGCCCCCCCGCGTGGTCATAATGAAGATGGGTCACGATGATGTCTGTCACCGCTTCCGGCATGATATCCAAGGGGCGCAGAGCCTCGCGTGGGTCCATCGCAATAGGACGACCACGGGCGGCGGCCTCATCGGAGTCGTAGCCGGTATCGACCAGAATGACTTCGTTGCCGCGCTTCAATACCCAAACGAAATAGTCCATCGCGTGAGGTGCGTCGTGATTGTCATCCAAGATGAAGCTGTCGCGTCGAGTGCGGGCATTGCGATCCGCATACTTGACGGCGTGAATCTCCCAATCGTTCATCGGATGACCTCGAAATACTGGTGAACTGTCTTCGTGGCGATCATATCAGCCACAGCCGCATCGAAGGATTTGAAATGCGCGCTTTCCAGGTGGGCGGAGAACGCCACGCTATCATCATAAACCTCATAGAGAAAAACTGTCTCGGGATTGCCGCCGAGGCAAACGTCAAACTGCTGGCATCCGGGTTCTTCACACAAAGAGGTCGAAGCGTTTTCGACCATCAGCGGCAAAAAGGTGTCTCTCGTACCGGGCTTGAGAGTGAAGGTGACAGTAACCACAAACATCAGACGGAAAGTCCTTTCAGACGTGAGAAAGCGCGCTTCGCAACGGGCAGTTGGCTGAGGATCAGGCCAATGTTGAGCACCAGCAGAATGGCCGCACCGGGCCGCGAAAAGAAGACCGAAAGATCCCCATCTGACAAGAACAGCGACCGGCGGAATGTTTCGTCAAACAGGCTGCCCAGAATAACCCCGATAACCAATGGCGCGATTGGGTATTTCATCAGGTTCATGAAATAGGCAACGGCGCCGACGCCAAGCATCAGGTAAAGATCATTGATGCCACCACCGACGCTGAAAGACCCAATTGTTGTTAGAACCATCACAACCGGCAAGAAGATAGTCTGCGGAATGGCGAGTATTCTGATGAAAACCCGAGCAGTGAACAGGCCCATCAAGAACATTGTCAGGGAGGCCAACACAAGTATTGCAACCACGCGCAGAATGATCTCGGGGTCTATCGTGGGCCCCGGGATCACGTTGTTGATCTTGAAAGCCCCCATCAAAGCCGCGGCGGGTGGTGAACCGGGAATGCCCAACACCAAAAGCGGGATTAGCGCGCCCCCAATGCAGGCGTTGTTTGCTGTTTCAGAGCACAGCAGGCCTTCCAATGACCCTTTTCCAAACTTGTCGCCCTCGGCAGATACGGTCTTGCCGACACCGTAGCTAACCCAACCGGCGACATCTTCGCCAACTCCGGGAAGTGCTCCTACCCCTGTCCCAATCACTCCTGACCGGCCGATGGTTGGCAGGTAGCGTCGAATAGATCGAAGGTTTGGAAGAATACGGCCTTTCAGGGCCAGAATTTTTCCAGCCTCAACATGCCTCAAACCCTCGATGATTTGGGGGATCGCAAAGGCCCCCATCAAAACCGGCACGACCTGAAATCCGCTCATCAGGTAAGACCAGCCGAAGGTATAGCGCGGCTCAGACAACAGAGGGTCGAGTCCCACCATGGACATCGCAAGCCCGATCAGACCGGCGATCCATCCCTTAATCACCAGGTCTTCGCTCATCAAAGTGCCAGAAAGCAGAATGCCGAACAGGGCCAGCAGTGCTTTCTCCGGGCTTGCGATGTTTTTTGAAACCAAAAGCAACGCCCAGACAAAGATCAAAAGCGTGATGGTCCCGATAACTGTACCAATGAAACTGGCCGTTGTGGTCAGCCCTAGTGCTTCGCCCCCTCGACCCGCTTTGGCCAGAGGGTATCCATCCATAGCCGTCGCCGCACTGGCCGCCGTGCCCGGAATGTTCAGCAGGATTGACGGATAAGAGCCACCGTAAATCGCGCCGACATAGGCCCCGAGCAAAGCGATGAGCGAATAGTCCAATGGGATCTTGTTGCCGAAGAAACCCGTCAGGATCGTCACTGCCAGCGTTGCGGTCAGGCCGGGCAATGCGCCGAACGTGATGCCCAAGAACACGGATGCGATCAAATACAGATAGGTCAGCGGGTCTACTGCCAGGCCCACGAATGCGGCCCCAAATCCAGCCAGTTGCGAAAGGATAAAGTCCATCCGGTCAATCTTTCCATAGCGGACGAAGCGTCACGTAGTAGTGGTATTCGATTTGCTTGAAGATCAGCCCCCCGCGCGCGGGCACGTTCTGGCGGAAAACAAAGGCCATCGCGCAAACCAGAATGAACGGGGCCAATATCGCGATTAGTGGCACGAACCTCAAAACGGGCTCAGAGGACGCTTTGGTCAACACCACAAGTGTGAGCGAGACCCATAGAGCCAGTGTAAACCAATCATCACCGTGCGCGTTCCAGTCCGCCTGCGCGGGAAAAACAGCAAACGCAAAAAGCCCAGCAGAGACAACTGCGATACAAGCAACCAAAGCACGCCGCGCATGGCCGCCGTAGTAGCCATAAGTCAGAGCTGTAATCAGCAACCCAGAACACAGAATGAAGTCTACTCTGGGAACGAGCCCCACGACGTATGCAAGAAGGATCAGGCCTATTGTTGAAGCTCGATAGGCTTCCGACTTATCCCATCCGATCCCCAAAGCAGTGAGCGCGTTTTGGGCACCACCTGAGCGGATTGAAATAGCCAGCAAAACGAAAGACAAGCTAAGCAATCCACCGAAGATGAACAGCGGTACAATTGCAGCCGAGTTGTACCAATCCGATCCACTTACACCTGCGCGGTTTTCGCCCCAAAGCGGAATGTCCGACGTCTTCCAAAGAAAAAAGACGGACACTGTTATAAGAACAATTGCTGCCCAAAAGTCGCGCGACCGCATGACCAGTGTTTCGTCAGGTTTGTCCATTGCCTGCCTCCTGAGGGAAAGGGCGCGATCAAGCGCGCCCTTTCAAAATTGATCGGATTAGGGCTGCGCGATACCCAGCGAGGCCGGATCCACTGTGGCAGCGCCAAGGTCTTGCAAGGTATAGGCAAAAGTAGCCTCGAGGTTCGCAAACAGTTCTTGAGCTTCTTCACCGTGTTGACCACCGACATCGTAATTGTTTGCCGCGGCCCATTCGGCGACGGTGTCGGAGGCAATAGCTTGCTCGAAGGCATCACCAAGCGCGGCCTTTACATCGTCCCCGGCTGAACTGTGGACTGCAAACCCGATGGCCTGTTTGAGCGGCAAATACTGATCGAGACCGTCATAGATGCCAAAGGCAGAAGGTACTGTTGCCCCTGCAATCTGCGCATCTTCGGGCGTCAACATCGCGAGCGGTTTAAGTTGACCGCCTTCAATCAACGGAGCCTGTTCAGCCAGCGACGTCACAACCAACGCAACTTCACCCGCTATCGCTGCTTCCTGCCCGGGCGCTGAGCCTTTGTATGGAACAAACTTGAACTCTGCACCGGACCCTTTTTCGATGGCTAGAAGATTCAAGTGATGGATCGAACCTGCGCCGGAAGCCGCCGCAGGAATTGTGCCAGGAGCAGCTTTCGCAGCGTCGACCAGTTCTTCCAGCGTATTGTAAGGGCTGTCCGCCGGGACCGAGATCAGATCAGGTGATCCACCAACAATGAACGGATACCAAAAATCAAATTTCTTATCCCAACCACCCTGCACAGCAGCGGTGACGTTAGACTCTGACAGACCAACCAATGTATAGCCATCGTCTGGTTGGTTCATCACGTAAACCATACCGTTGGAGCCTGCGACACCACCTGTTTGATTGATCACATTGATCGAGACCGGAAGGTGTTTTTCCATCTCGGCCATGATCATTCGGTTGATCGTGTCCGTGCCACCACCGGCCCCCCAGACCACAGCTGTGGTGATATCACGATAGGGATAATCCTGCGCAGCAGCTGCCCCTGTAATCCCGGTCGCCATCACGGCTGCAGCCGCCAACCGCCCTAGATTTTGTTTCATTTCCAAGTCCTCCCAAAACAACTTCGCGATTATTATTGCATTTATTTGCGTATACATTAAAGAATGCATTGTCAACGTACTGTAGTGGAAGCTGCTATCGCGCTATGAATGCGAAACGGGAAGGAAACGGGCCAAGATGAATAAGATGTACGATGTTGCGGTGTTCCACGGGGACGGGATCGGCCCGGAAATTATGACCCCTACGCTTGAAATCCTGCGCCAGCTCTCGGGCAACAATCCCAGCTACGAGCTGGCGTTTACAGACGCGCCGGCAGGCGCAGGCCACTACGCCAAAACTGGAGAATCGTTTCCGGCTGGATCACTCGAAACCGCACGCAATGCGGACGCAATTCTGCTGTCTGCAATGGGCTTGCCGGATGTTCGTTACCCTGACGGAACCGAGATTTCACCGCAGATCGATCTGCGAAAGAAACTGGGACTTTTCGCTGGTGTACGACCAGTAAAGGTAAGCAGCGGACAAATGACCCCCTTGGCGCTGCCCCCCGGAAAAGAGATCGACTTTGTCTTGATACGCGAAAGCACAGAAGGACTGTTCTTCACCCAAGGCGCTGGCGAAGTTACCGAACACGAAGCACGAGAAACTCTGCTGATCACTCGTGAGGTGTCCGAAAAACTGTTCCGTTTCGCGTTTGAACTCGCCAAGAACCGCAAGGCATCCGGTCGCGGCCAAGGACGGGTTACATGTGTCGACAAAGCCAATGTTTTCAGGGCCTTTGCATTCTTCAGATCTATCTTTGACGTGGAGGCCGCACGCCATCCCGATTTGAAAGCTGACCATGCCTATGTTGATGCCACCGCTCTATGGATGGTCCAAAAGCCTTGGGAATTCGATGTTTTGGTGACTGAGAACATGTTCGGAGACATCCTCTCCGACCTTGGTGCGGGTCTCATGGGCGGTCTTGGACTGGCGCCATCAGCGGATATCGGGTTGAACCACGCTGTTTTCCAACCCTGCCATGGTTCCGCTCCGGACATTGCGGGACGGGGTATTGCTAACCCTTTTGCGATGATCCTGTCCGCAGCAATGATGCTTGAATGGTTGGGGTTGATCCATGATCACACAGGCCTGTCCAACGACGGTGAACGATTGCGTGAAGCCGTGGAAGAGGTGACTGCGAACGGACAGAACCTGACGCGCGACCTAGGTGGCACCGCCGGAACGCAGGACGCAGCCTCATCGGTATTGGAAGCACTTTTGGCATGAATACTCACCAAACCGTCAGAGTCGCGTGTGTGGGTGCGGGGTACTTCAGCAGGTTCCACTACGAAAGCTGGTCCCGAATGCCCGGAGCGGTTCCGATTGCATCCTGCAACCGTGATATCAGCAAGGCGAAAGAAACAGGATTGGCCGCTTACGATGATCTGTCAAGAATGTTGGAGGCGGAAGAACCAGATCTCGTGGACATCATCCTTCCACCTGTGGCGCAGGTCGACGCCATCCGAACGGCACTGCGGTTTGGTATCAAGTGGTTGATCTGCCAAAAGCCATTTTGCCTGTCTCTGGATGAAGCGGAGAAGATCGTCTCCGAGGCTGAGGCGGTAGGCGCAACTATTGTCGTGCATGAAAATTTTCGCTTTCAGCCCTGGTATCGTGCGATCAAAGTGGCGATGACCGAGGGTCGAATCGGAACACCTCTACAAGCGACTTTCCGGCTTCGACCGGGCGACGGACAGGGACCACGAGCCTACCTTGACCGGCAGCCGTACTTTCAGGACATGCCACGTTTTCTGGTTCATGAAACAGCGGTTCACTGGGTAGACACGTTCCGGTTTCTATTCGATGCGCCCAGCGCAGTTTATGCGGACTTGCGCCAAATTAACCCCGTTATCGCGGGCGAGGACGCAGGTTACATCCTGTTTGACCACCCCAACGGTTTGAAAGCTCTGTTCGATGGCAACAGATGCCTTGACCACAGCGCCGAAAACCTGCGTCAGACCATGGGCGAAGCGCTCATCGAAGGATCGGAAGGATCACTGGTTCTTAACGGCGACGGTTCAGTAGAACTCCGTTTTTTTGGAAAACAGGAGCGACAGCAGATTCTACCTCCAAGCGATCATGATGGATTTGGAGGAGACTGCGTCCACGCCTTGCAAAGTCACGTCGTTTCAGGCCTTCTAAGAGGCACGCCGTTGGAGAACACGGCTCGAGACTATTTGGACGTGATCCGCATCGAAGAAAGCATCTATCTCTCGGCTGCGGAGGGACGAAAGATCAACCTGGAGACGCCGTGAAGGATCAGGACGCAAAAACTCTTTCCAATACGCAACGCGCTGTTAGGGATTTGCGACAGATGATCCTGTCTGGCGAACTTGCAGCCGGGACTGACCATCTGGAGTCGGAACTCGCCGAGACCCTTGGCATGTCCCGCACCCCGATACGGGAAGCTGCGCTGATGTTGGAAAGTAAGGGGTTGCTGGAAATGCGGCCCCGCAAAGGTGTGCGGATACTGCCTGTTTCATCAGATGATATGCGTGAAATCTACGACATCCTGACGGAACTCGAGAGTCTCGCAGCACAGCGCGCTGCCGAAGCGGGTTATTCAGAAGATGAACTGGCGGTCCTTGCTGGATCAATTGCAAAGATGGACCAAGCCATCGAGGCCGAAGACCTTGAAGCCTGGGCCGAGGCCGACGAGTTGTTTCACCAGGAGCTCGTTCGGTTGGGCGGCAACAAACGAGTCGAAGCGATTGTCGCCATGATGAGCGACCAGGTACGTCGCGCGCGCGCAACGACGTTGTTCATCAGGCCCCTGCCCGTCAAATCCAATGAAGATCACCGGGTTGTTTTCCAAGCGATTAGTGAAAGTCGACCGGATGTCGCCCGTGAACGTCATCGAGAACACAGGCTGCAAGCACAGGCTATGCTTTGCGGGATACTCGAAAAGCATCGGCTCACCAGCCTCTGATCTTCTCGTGTCCGGTCGTTAATCGCCTAAAATAACTGCCTATTTTCGGCATTAAAGGCGCTCCGAATACTTGTCTCCCACGGCAGTCCACGGTTGCGTCCGGCTGCTCTGATTTACTTTTTTTCAAGTCACTCATCCAATCACCGCATCGACTGGGGTTGAAGTAGTACGATTTCGTATTATTTAGTTTGATATCGTACTATTGGAGAGTCAAAATGCCAAACAGAAGACGTTTTCTAAAAGTTCTAGGCGGAGGCACGATTTTGGCGGCAACGGGTGCGGTTGGGTTCCTCGCTACACGCACGCCGCATGACGCGCTGGCTCCGTGGACGCCAAAACCGTATGACGACCCTCGCAAAGCCGCTTTGTCCTACGCAATTCTCGCCCCCAATCCACACAATTTGCAACCTTGGCTGGTCGAGTTGGTTGGACAAGGCAAGGTGCGCATCCACCGCGATACAGATCGCGAGCTTCCGGAAACCGATCCTTACCACCGCCAGCTCTATATTGGCCTCGGCGCATTTGTTGAGACGATGATTCTGGCAGCAGGTGCTCTCGGGTTTGATACCGAGGTCAAGTTACTGCCAGATGGGGATGACGGACCTATTGCAGAAGCAGTGTTTGTTCCTGGCGGAGCACCCGATCCACTATCAGATCAAATCCTCAAACGGCATTCCAACAAAGAACCGTACACTGAACAGCGGCTGTCCAAGGCGGAATCGTCGGTCCTTGAAAACTATGCCACTCTGATTTCCGATGAGGATATAGTGGCACGTGTTCGAGACCTTACGAAACGCGCTTTTGAAATCGAAATGCGAACGCCGCAGACGCTGAAAGAATCCGTCGACCTGATGCGGATCGGGAAAGCAGAAATCAACGCCAACCCAGACGGGATTGAATTACGCGATCCCATGCTGGAAACACTGCGACTTACCGGTCTATTGGACAATGAGACCCTGATGAATGTTGATCACCCAGGCACTCAGTCACACATGCGAGGCTACTTCGCCATGCTAGACGCGACGCCGCAATACGCAGTCCTCACGACAGCCACAAATACGCGAAGCGATCAACTCGATGCCGGACGTCAATTGATGCGTTTCTACCTAAAGACAACCGAAATGGGACTAGGCGTTCATCCGGTCAGTCAGGCACTTCAGGAATATCCTGAGATGGCCAACGAATACGCTCTGGCGCATGAGCTTCTTGCGTCACCGGGCCACACGGTGCAAATGTTGTTGCGTTTGGGGTATGGTCCCGAGCCAATTGCCACCCCCCGCTGGCCGCTGGAGACACGAATTCTGAATGAAGCCTGAAGATGCGACCAACGAAGTCTACCGGTTCTTCACCGAGGTCGGGATCATCAATCAGTTGATCTCGACCCAGCTAGAAGCGTTCCTTCCCGGTAGAATGACAGCGACACAATTTGGAATATTGGGCCATCTGGTTCGGCGCCCCGAGGGAGAGACTCCACTGCAACTCTCGAACGCGTTCCAGGTGCCCAAGACATCGATGACGCATATGCTCGCCAGCCTTGAAAATCATAACTTGATCACTCTTGAGACCAACCCCAAGGACAAGCGTTCGAAAATTGCCCGATCAACGCCGCAAGGCGTGGAGTTTTTGAAAGCTTGTATGGAGCGGATGTCGGAAGCCCTGGCTCCAGTTTTGTCCGAACTCGGGCCCGAACCGTTCAATAGGTCTTTACCCAATTTGACTCTCATACGTGAAACTCTAGACAAAGAGCGCAACTAGCCGAAACCTGCGTCGCCCCAAGCAAGCAGCCAAATTCTCAAAAGATCATACAATCCGCGCCCGGAGGCAGCGGCGGCGATCCTTCAGGCAAGGTGGGTGTGTAGTCAAATGTCACGATCTTCGCGCCACCGTCGAATGCAACGAACAGTTGGTTGGACCCCGGCCTAATGGCGATGCCTTCCGGGTCGGTTCCGAACTCCAACAACTTTTGCTGGGCGAGCAATTGGCCATCTGCCGTGAACTCATACAGGCTGTTTGACCCTTCCCAGTCATCAACGATCAACATGTGACCGGTGCGTGGGTCAATCGCGATGCCCTGTGCCTCGCTTAAGGGGGGAGACAGCTCCATGGTATCCAACCTCGCCGTTAAAGCACCCTCTGAAGTGAACCAAGACAACCGTTCCGGGTCATCTTCTACGGTCACGATCTGCCCCTTGGCATTGATCGCGATCCCTTCGGTATCCGCAAATCCACCTTCAAGTTCAAAGGGTGCTCCTAAAGTGGCTCCTTCCTTCGTGACACGTTGGAGGCTGCCAAGACCGTCGCCTACCAACAAGTGATCCCCTTCGATAGCAATTGCTTTGATACGGAAGAGATCGCTGGATATGCGGCGCAACTCATCACCTTGCAATGTAACGAGAACGGCCTCGGGTCCCTCGTTCGCAATCCACAACCCACAAAAGGTCGGATCGTAGTCAAGACTTGCGGGTTGATTGAGTTCATAACGCCCTGTTTCGCGAAGCTGCAAAGCCGTGGCCGGGGTCGACACAGCAAAAATCAATAAGGCGGTGGTCCTCACAAACACTCAGGATGCTCCCAAAACTGAGTTAGAAAGGTGGGGCAGTGACGTGACGGGTCAATACAAAGAACGATTGATCTCCTAACAACAGAGGCCATCACATTGCCTGGTCAGAGAGACGGAGAACGCCAAGAATCGGCGCAATGTTGCGTGAGTTGAAACTTCCAGCGATGCAAACCAAGGTGAAGAATTGGCGCAGCTTCTTGAATCGCAGCGAAACCCGAGGTTCCGCGTCGCGCAACAACTATCAAAGAGTCTGTCGCGTCACCACTCCCGGCGCTGAGTGTTCCTCGGCTTTGGTGTTACCAATTGCAGAGTTCGATCTGATTTACACAAACTCACAGAAAGTTTGGTGTTGTGCCCGAAACGCTCAAGCTTCAGCGATCATCGTGCCCCAGCTAGAAAAGCCACTCTCTGTCTCACAGATAATCGTCTCTGCCCCGGTTACCGCATCGTTCCCAAAGTAGCACTCCGCAAACGCACCAGTGCCAACAAATGATAGGGTCAGGGCAACAAGGCCCAAAGCTGCAATCCTCTTCATGATACTCACTCCCTTTGATAAGCGTCATGTGGGAGTTGTTTTTTGCCGAAAGTACTTTGCTTTGATTAAGTATTTTTAACTTAAGACTGCCAGACGAGTTGTCTCTTCAGAAAGCAGCCTACTCTGAATGTTCGCTCAGAAAAGACAGGTTCAGCATCTAAAAAGAAGAAACTGCACATCCGCATTCAGGAACTGACGGAAGAAGAAATACCGGCGTTGCAGACCTATATGAAGAACACAGCCCTCTCTTGGTAGACTTTCAGTAGAAACCAATCTCGCTGACATCTACACGGGCCTCGTGATCGCGCCCGTAGGCTACAACTCCAACTGAGGTGATTTCGTCAGCAACGGGAATAGCGCGCAACATGGCACCTGAAGCCTTGAAGCCTGACAAAGGTAAAGAGACTTCGGTCCATTTGTCAGAAGTTGCGAACTCGGCCTGATAGTATTGCCACGGAAGCACCGTGCCACGCGTCCTGAGGTGAACAAAGTACTGTTCGCCGTTGCCCCGCACCAATAGCTTGATGCCCGATACACTTGCATCTGGCCTGTCCGGCAACTTGCGTCGGAACTGGATGAAGCCGCCGTTGTTTTCTGTGCTGACGGTTCCGGTCAACCGCGCGAATGCATCATTACCTTCCGAACTAAACTGCACCTGCCCTGAGGAAACTCCTCCCATGACGGTGTCGGCAACGTAGTCCCAACGCGTCTCCGGAGACTCGGAGAAGTCTTCTGCAAGATTTTCACTAGCCAGTGCCATTGTAGATCCGATGATAAAAAGACTTGAAACAAGCCCAGCGAAGTTTCCACGCATATCGTTCTTTCTCAGTTCAGTATCGCGATAGAAAAGTTCAAGGCCGTGGCAAATGCGACCCACGCAAAGTACGGCAGGAAAGCTAGTGCGGAAACCCGATCTGAATTCCTGACCCGAGCGATGAACATGACGATTACAGCCAACAACGCGACAATGATCACAAGAGCAAACCACGGCAGTTGCAGTACGAAAAAGGTTGGGGACCACAAAAAGTTCAGACCCATCTGCGCCCACCACAGCTTCATGGCAGTCGAGCTTCGGTCTGCTTCGAACTGGCGCCAACCCGCAATGGCGATCAACACATAAAGAACCGTCCAGACCGGACCAAATATCCAATTTGGTGGATTGAAAGCCGGTTTAGAAAGCTGAGCATACCAATCGCCAGGTGCGGTCAGTGTCCCGATCAGGATGCCGCCTCCCAACATGAGCGCAAGAAATGCTACGCGGATCAACAAATTCGACATTGCGGGACTGCTTTCAGCAACCCGTGGTCGTCACGTTGACAAGCGCTTCGGATGAGAAGGTTGCAATACTGGTCTTATCCGCATCGGAATATGACACCGTGGCGCCTTCGATCTCCGACCCTGTTACGGTGATTTCGCGTTGCCCGATGGTGTCGTCTACATCGATGGTAAAGGCGAGTTTGTCCCCGGCTGGAAGGGAGGCGATCTCAAGTTCAATTGAATCTTGCCCGTCCACGACCGCTGGAATTTGCCGCAGAGCATCCGCACCCTCTACGAATTCGAGAGGTTGGAATACCTCTACGCCCGCACCTTTTTCGGTAACGTCGAAAACCAATCGTCCGGCAGATTGCGACAAGTCGATTTTGAGGGTCGAGGCATCTACTTCGCACGCTCCGACATTTGTCAGAACAAAACGGTCCTTGGGTGCGCCTTCTATGAAGCGAATTTGTACACCAGCTTGAAGCGAAGTAGCTGCAAGCAATCCAAGGGTCGCGGCAAGAATACTCTTCGAGAGCATATTTATCTCCTTTCTAAAAGGTTCTTGATAGATACGCTTCGGCGGGATTCTTGGATCAGACTTACGCCCTTTGACTATCGTGGCTCAGCCGAAAGGAGTCTTCAAAGTTCCATGCACCGTAGTCAGAACGGTTAAGTTAAAACATGCCATTGTCATTCGCGCTGTTTGCTGGAATTTCCTGAAGAACATCCCAGTGCTCGACAACCTTACCATCAGCATCCAGGCGAAAAATATCGATCCCTGCGTACTCGAGACCATCGGGCCAGATTTGGTGGCAATGCAGAATAACGTGATCGTCTTCAGCAAAGGCACGTTTGATGTCCACACGCTTTCCCGGGTATTCGGCGGCCATGCGCTCGAAGTACTCGACAAAGGCTTGCTTGCCATCGCCAACATGCGGGTTGTGCTGCGTATAGGATTCACCAACAAAGGTCGCTATGGCCTCGGCAGGTCGACACTCGTTGAACATCATTTCGTAGAAAGCGATGACGTTTTTCTTGTTTGTTTCGAGGTCCGGCATGCTGATCTCCAAGTCGACGTTTGCACCTCCCTAAAATGTTGACCCGCGTAGTTCTAGGAAGCAACCCGGCAAGGATCTCAATCCCTAATCGACAAGAAGTTGCGAGCTTGATTTTGCGTTCCATCTATTTCGTTGGTTAGCAACTCACTCGCCTTCCTCGAAGTCAATATGAATATGATTTCCATCAGGATCGGCCACATGGATTTGGACCATTCGAGCCCCTGGGACGTCAGTTTTGCGGTACTGGATTTGACTCGAGATCAGTTTTTCTTCGAATGCGCTCAGCCCCGTGGCTGAGAGCGCAAAATGCTCGAGCTTAAGCCTCACTTCGGAGCCGACATTTGGCGTGCCTTCGTGACCCACAAGGTGAACCACGGCGTGATCACCCGCATACAACCAAGCCCCGGGAAACGGAAAATCAGGGCGGGCCCCAGGTTTCAAACCCAAGACCTCTTCATACCAAGTAGCCATTTCAGACAACTTAGTTGTTACGATGTTCACATGATCTAGCCGCTCAATTCTCATCTAAAAACCCTCAAGCACAAGCTTACCTTTGGCCTTGCCGCTTTCGAGGATAGCATGCGCTTTCATTAAGTTTGCAGCATTGATTGTACCAAGTGTATCGGTTGCTGTGGATCTGATCTTTCCATCGTCTATCAACCCGGCAACCTGATTCAGGATTTCGCTTTGACGGTTCATATCTCCAGTCCCAAAAAGCGACCGAGTGTACATGAACTCCCAATGCAATGAGATCGATTTGGGTTTGAATGGCGCGATGTCAAAGGTCTCAGGATCATCGATCAACCCAAACCGACCTTGAGGTGTCATCACCTCTCCGGCTTGAGACGCATAAAGCTGGGAATGGCTCGTTGAATAGATGAAATCCACGCTTTCGATACCGAGAGCCCCGAGTTGTGCGCCAAAAGGTTCCGCATGGTTTATGACATGGTGTGCGCCAAGCTCTTGAACCCAGTCTTGTGTCTCGGGTCGGGACGCCGTCGCTATCACTGTCAATTCAGTGAGAGCCCGGGCCAATTGAATGGTGATTGACCCGACACCGCCTGCGCCACCTATAACCAGCAACGTATTTGTCCCGCCGGGAACGGCATCATGGACTCGCAAGCGGTCGAACAGCATCTCAAAGGCAGTAAGCGTCGTTAGCGGCATCGCCGCAGCTGCTTTTGCAGGTATGGATTTTGGCGCGGCTCCGACAATACGTTCATCAACCAGATGAAACTCAGCATTGGTTCCCGGTCTGTTTATCGCCCCGGCATACCAAACTGTATCTCCCGGACTGAAAGTCTCAACCGTTTCGCCAACTGCTTCGACGATCCCTACTGCGTCCCACCCCAGAATATCTGGTGCTGCACCTGCAGGAGCTCGTTTTTGACGAATTTTCGTATCGACTGGGTTCACTGACACGGCCTGCACCTTGATCAACAAGTCGTGCCCCTTCGGCGTCGGTCTGTCGGTATCGAAGTCGATTAAGGCATCCGCCCGATCAATCGACCCTGTCTCACGGTATCCCACGGCTTTCATAACGTGCTCCTTTGTCCGGTTCTGTATCAACCGATGACTGTCATCTCATTCAACGTGAACTCTGCAACGGCGCCCTCTGTTGCTTCCAGGTAAGCCGCAAGGTGCTGAGCACCCATGTGGCTTTGCCAAAGCTCTCGGCTTTCCCAATTTTCGTAGAACACAAAATGAGCCGGGTTGTCGTTGTCCTGGTGCAGGTCATAGTTAATGCAACCCTCTTCGGCACGGGTTATGTCGATGAGCTTGATGAGCTCGGCCTTTACGAGGTCAATCTTGTCGGGGTTGGCTTTGATGTTGGCGACGATTGTCAGCTTGGCCATTGAAATAGGTCCCTTGTGTATTTCAGCGATGTGCTGGATTTACGCCGCAATCTTTTCGGGATAAACGGGGTAGGATCGGACATATAATCCGGAATTTCCGTTTAATGCTTCTTGACAACCTTCGCCTCTTCCTGACCATCGCCGAGAAAGGCAGCCTTGTAGCAGCAGCCCGAGAGACAGGGATGTCGAGCACAACTGTCTCCGAACGGCTCGCTGCGCTGGAAACACACTACGGTGTGGTATTGTTCAACCGAACGACACGCTCAATCAGCCTGACCGAAGAGGGTCGGGTTCTGGTCGATGGCGCCAAGAGCGTTCTCAGTGAAGTCACAGACCTCGACACCCGCATTCGCCACGGTGCCGAAACCCTTTCTGGCCTGATCCGCGTCAGTGCGCCAATCGATTTAGGTCGTGGAGTCGTTTCTGATGTAATCGCCGAATTCACCGAAGAGAACCCGGCTGTGTCCATAGAACTGTCGCTATCCGATGGCTATGTCGACCTCGTAGGTCAGGGTTTTGACCTGGCTGTTCGGTTTGGGGACATCACCGACAGCGCGCTCCGAATACGTAACCTCGGGAGCTACCAGCGGTTCGTCTGCGCAGCACCCATCTATCTGGCGTCGTACGGAGCACCGGAACGGCCCGAAGATCTCGCAAATCATAACTGCCTGGTAATGCGTTTTGGTGGTTCGCTCGATAACGTTTGGGAGTTCGGCGCAGGCGCTGAGCGTCAGCTTATCCCAGTCAAGGGAAACCGAATTGTAAATGATGGCTCGCTTATCCGCAGTTGGGCTCTGGCAGGCCATGGCATTGTGCTGAAATCGGAACTGGATGTTGGCGAAGATGTCAGAACCGGAAAGCTGGTAGCCCTGTTAGGTGACTTCCTCCCACCGCCCAAGCCGCTACAAATGATGTTCCCACCCAGCCGAGCCCAACCTCGACGCGTGGCAGCGTTCGCACAGCATCTACGCCGCAAGATGGGTGCGATATAACCCAGACCGGAACAGGCAGCTACAGATTATTCCGGGGGTCAATTCTTCAGCGCGCAGTTTCAAGATCACTCAACGACCCACCGCCCCGTTGGAAATCGCGCCAGACCCAGACCATTCGATCCACAAACCACATTTTGCCGCCTGAGATCATAACAATGCCAAGACACGTGAACCCGATATCAAACTTCCACAGCCCATAAGCGAAGGGTACGAGACCCAACCCGCTTCCTACAGCCAGTGCTTTGGCAATTCTCTTGTGATGCACTGAAACCGTGTCGCGGTGCCGCAGCCACACGCGTTCACCTAGCACGCCTTGCGCCGACCAGCTGTCAAAGTTTTTGGGTTGTGGAAACACGCGCGGGTTCAACCAGATCCAGACGAGAACGAAAGCCATGGCTCCCCATGCCCAGCCGCCCACCCAGGGGCGGCTCCAGATTGCCACAGCCAAGAGCGGCAGTGGCGTCAACACACGAGTCCAGACCGACCATGGATTGGCATGACGCAGCCAAACCTCGTCTTTCATCCCCATAAGACGCTCGGAAAACCGAACTATATCCATACGTTCAACTCCGAAGATCAGCACGCGTGTCGGCGTGTTTGCATATTCAAAACGTCTCTCGAACTGTTTTCGCTACCGCCGACGAGTTGTGTCGGTTCCATTCTAGACAATGCGACCCGAGACACCGATACAGACGTTATCAAGGCGCGGCCTTCTCGAATATTTCTATTACCCAATCGAGAAAGACTCGTACACGAGGTGAAAGCTGTCTGCTTTGGGGATAATATGCGGCCAGCGCTATTGGCGGTGGTGGCGCATTTGGCAAGACTTCGACCAGTCGCCCAGCATCAAGGTCTGTGAGAAACCGGTACTTAGGCGCCTGGGCGATGCCAAACCCTTCTCTGACCAAATGGTGTACAGTGTCGGCGTCATTTGCGGTGACCAATGCCGGCAACATTACTTCCTCAAACTGTTCTCCTACCTTAAACTCCAGTGGCATGGCGGTGCCGGTGCGCGAGGATAGAAAGCCAACCATTCGGTGATCTTTCAGATCGTTCACCGACATGGGAGTGCCAAACTTGGCCAGATACTCCGGGCTTGCACAGGTGATCTCCGGAAGGTCTGCCAGGTGTCTTGTGATCATTCCGCTATCATCAGGAATTCCGGCACGGATGACGCAATCAACGCCCTCGCGCACCAGATCCACCAGGCGCTCTGTCTGACCGAGTTGAAGGGTGATCTTGGGGTATTTCGCAAGGAAATCAGCCAGGTGAGGTAGCAGGAATACCCTTGTCAGAGTGCCAGGGGCATCAATGCGCAGCAAACCTGAGGGCTCGTGCCCGCGCAGTGCACCTTCAGCCTCCTCTAGATCAGCCAAAATGGACGCGCATCTTTGGTAATAGGCCTGCCCATCTGGCGTTGGAGCCACGTGGCGTGTCGTGCGATCCAGTAGCCGACTACCAAGGTCACGCTCTAGTCTCTGAATGGCTTCGCTTGCAGTGGACCGGGGAATGTTCAGGTCAGCAGCTGCCTGTGTGAAGCTACCGCGTTCCAGCACCCGAACAAACAGTCGCATGGTTTCAAGTCTATCGATCATTGTTCGCTTTTACCGAATTGTCATTCCAAAACAAGCTAGATTATCTGGCCCATCTCCCCGTCTATCTTCGCTTCAAACAGAAAGGAGATTGACATGTTACACGAACAACGAACGGCTATTGTAACCGGCGCCAGCAAAGGGATTGGTGCAGCTATCGCACTCCGCCTGGCTCAGGATGGCCATGCAATCATTGCCAATTACGCGAGTGATGAGGTTGGAGCGAACGAGATTGTAGACGCTATCAAAAAAGCTGGCGGCCAAGCAATCGCAGTTCAGGGTGACATCTCCGACGCATCTTGCATGCCACGATTGTTCGATGCGGCTGATCAGGAATTTGGCTCCGTCGATGTTCTGGTCAACAACGCGGGTATTATGCGCCTGAGTGCAGTTGCATCTACATCTGATGCTGACTTTGAGGCTCACTGCGCCATCAACATTGGCGGTGTCTTTCGCGGCATGCGCGAGGCTGCCAACCGCATGAATGAAGGCGGTGCGATCATTAGCCTGTCCTCCAGTGTAGTTGGACTCTATCAGCCGACATACGGGGTCTATGCGGCGACAAAAGCTGCGGTGGAAGCGATGACCCATGTGCTGGCCAAAGAACTGGGCTCACGTGACATCACCGTGAATGCCGTAGCGCCTGGGCCGGTTGGGACCGACCTTTTTATCACAGGAAAGCCCGAAGGGGTGATTGAGAGTATCAAAGAAATGAACCCATTTGGTCGACTCGGAACGCCCGAAGACATTGCAGCCGCGGTTTCGCTTCTGGTCGGACCTGATGGCCGCTGGATCAGTGGTCAAACACTGCGTGCCAATGGCGGAATCGTCTAAATCTTCTCACGAAAGGAAATCGCAATGCCATTTGCCTACTACTAACTTCCGCAGGCCTCGCTAACAACAGATCAAAAAGAGGACCTGATCCATAAAACGACAGAACTGATGGTCGGCTTCTTTGGAGAGGTGGTGCGCCCGACCACGATGGTCCTGATCGAAGAGGTTGAAGACGGTGGATACGGCCGTGCAGACGAGGTGTTTGTGATGCCGGAAGAGTATCGCGCTAAGGAGTAAGCCAATTCAATCGCAGGGTAGTGTCCCAAAACGCTGTCCTCCACTATGGAACCACGAAAGACTATTGTGTTGCGATTGTCTTCGAATAACGCGCTGGAGGGCATCCTACATAGCGGGAAAATGCGGTGCTGAATGCACTGGAGGACCCATATCCGGTCTGAGCAGAGATTTCGGCAATGCTGAGATCGCCCGCGCGAAGCATGTGCTTTGCCAATGTCATTCGCCAGTTCTGCAAATAGCTCATTGGGGGCATTCCCATGACGCCTTCGAACCGTGTGAAGAATGCAGATCGGGATAGCCCGGCTTCGGTTGCAAGAGCTTGAACAGTCCAGCTGTGAGCCGGAGCCGCGTGCATGGCTCGCAAACTGGGTCCAACCCGCACGTCTGCCAATCCATGCAAAAGGCCAGCAGCCGGGGCCGGGTCCGCGCTAGAGCGGAAGGCCTCGATCAGTAGGACTTGCAACAGATTCTCGACGATCACATCTCGCGCCGGCCTGTTTGCGCGTGCTTCATCGCGAACAAGCCCCGTCAGTGCAGCCAGCCGACCCTCACCGCGAACAAAGATCAGGTCTGGTAGCAATGAGACCAAGAGATCGGCATCCGGGCTGGCAAAGGTGCAGTGTCCTACGAGTTGTTGAACCTCTGGATCCGCATCAGCCGCCCCGAGCCGGAAAATACCGTCTTCGCCCTCCACTGGGTGGTTGACCAAATCAGCAGGTGGTGGAGGATCCATGCTTGAAAAGGTGAAGGACTTAACCGCAGGGATAAGCACAAAGTCACCCGCATTCAAAACCAGTGGTTCTTTCCCTTCGACCTCCAGGCACGCACGTCCGGTAAGAAGTGAGCAGTAGAAGGCCTCGTTTACATCCTCACGATGCACCCGAAATGGTCCCGATGCATGCACCAGTTTGGAATAGGACGCTTTGGGTTGTAGCAGGGTGATGATTTCAGAGAAAGGATCTGCCATTTCGGACCATTGATAAAAAGAAGCGGACTACTGATTATATATAATACTGCCGACGTCGTCTATTTTCAAGGCATCAACAAGTAGGAGACAACGTCATGAAGACCGTATTGATCACAGGATGTTCTTCGGGATTTGGGCTGGAGACTGCGCGCTTCTTTCTCGAACAGGGCTGGTCGGTAATCGCGACAATGCGCAGGCCAGATGAGACCCTTTTGCCGTCCTCGGATCGTTTGACGATCCTGCCATTGGATATCGCGGACAGCGAGAGCATCACAAAGGCAGTGGAAGCTGCTGGCCCCATCGACGCCTTGGTGAACAATGCAGGCGTGGGCTGGCTTTCCCCTTTTGAGGGCACATCAGAAGATAACCTGCGACGGATTTTTGAGACCAACACGTTCGGCACCATGGAAATGGTCCGTGCCGTGCTGCCACAATTGCGCGCTACGGGATCAGGGGTGATCGTGAATGTCTCTTCCAGCGTCACACTCAAACCGCTGCCACTGGCTTCGGTCTACACGGCCAGCAAAGCTGCGGTGAACGCCTTCACCGAATGCCTTTCCTTTGAACTGGCCCCTGTGGGTATTCGGACCCATATCGTTCTACCAGGTCAGGCCCCGACAACGAATTTTGGCAAGAACGCAATGGCAATGATGTCAGAATCCAATGACGCGCCTGAAGACTACAAGCCGTTCGTCGAGCAGACTATGGCCGCCTTCATGAACGCTGAAGGGAAAGAATTCACCTTCTCAGAGGATGTCGTGCAGGCAATCTGGAGAGCCGTCACCGACAGCACATGCCCACTTCGGATCCCTGCCGGAAAGGACTCTGTCGCACTGGCGGCGTGATACCCTCAACAATAAGAAGAAACCCTCTCGAAAAACTAGCATGGCCGACCTCAATGGTCGGCCTTTTGCCTCAGGCCAGCATTTTGCTCGAAGCGCCCCGAACTTGCCGCGCCTTAATCGCAGTAAGCCACTCAACGGCAGCCTTCGTGCCACCAAAGGGATAAAGGTGAACCGCAACATCAGCTAAATTGCGTCGTTGCAGCCCTTGTTCGATCAAGCAGACCAGACGGGAGAAATCGACAATCCCGTCCACGGTGTCACTCACGTTGATCAACCCGCCAGCCGAAACCCCAAATGAGCGTGCAAACCTGAGCAGGAGATCCCTTTTAGTCGGCCCTGGTATCCCAATTTGGATGGTCTGGCTAACACCAACGTTTCGAAGCTGGCTTATCCAGTTGAGAATTCTGATTGGATCATAGGCAAGTTGAGTTGTTATGCTCACGCTGCATCCGTAGGACTCCAAAAGTCTTACCTTCTGCTCCAGTAGGGCCACGTCCGAACGATAACCTATGGCAGCGTTCCCCTCAGGAAAACCCGGCAAGGTGACCCTCTTGATCGCATACTTTTCAATCCACTCCGTTCGAAGGAGATCCATCATGTTGTTGAATGGACCCGACGCATCAGATGGGTCACCGCCAACGACCATGACTTGTCCTTGTGCACCGGCAAACCGGAGTTTTTCGGTCAGGTCAAACAAGTGCTTCTTTGATTGAAGGCGACGAGCAGCAAATATTGGCACCGGCAATAGTCCGACATCGTCGATCCGGCGCACCGTTCGCAACCGGTCGTAATCATCCTCATCGTTCAGCCAGGCCACATTGACAGGGGTTCTCGCAGGAATAAGTGACGCGGCTGATGTGAGATCCGCAATTGTTTTTCCTGTCGCCTCAAGTGAATAGAAATCCAAATCCATCAAGGAAACCATCCTTTGAAAGGGCTGAGAACTCATTGGGAGGGCGGCTGGCTAGAACCCGTGCATGCGTTTGGCCCATTGGTATCCGACAATCAGGCCCTTCATGACCGGCAGCAGTGCCAAGGCACCTACAACTGCAATCACAGACATGCTGAGTGCCAAGACCCAGGGTTCTGGCCTCCATGTCACCCATGCGATGTGCAACGCGAACCCCATAAGGTGGCCTACGATCAGGATCGTAAGATAAGCCGGACCATCATCAGCCCGCTGATGGCTCAGATCCAAACCGCAATTCGAGCACTCATCGTTCACTTTGATGTAGCTATGCAGCAGTTTTCCTTCTCCGCACTTGGGGCACTTGAGGCGCATCCCATTTATGATCGCGGGTTTGATGGGGCGCTCTTCGCTGTCGTCGTGGGCGTCAATTGCAAGGTCGGACATCTTTGATCTCCTTCGGTTGCGCCTCAGATAGTTTATCTTCAAACAAAATGCAATCAATAGCCAATCAATATTCCGGCAAGTGCGACAATATGTTGAAATACGCCTGTAATATGGGTAAAGGTGACAGACACAATCTTCTATATTGAATGGAATGATGCCTTGAAGCCATGGACACCGAACCTGCAAGACGACGGGAAACCACTCTATGTCCAGATCGCGGAAGCGATCAGACATGATGTAGAGACAGGTGTGCTTGATGCAGGTGACAGGCTTCCGCCTCAACGCAGCGTCGCCAAGCTTGTTGGATTAGACTTCACAACTGTGTCTCGCGGGTATTCTGAGGCCGCAAAGCGAGGGTATATCGACACCTTTGTCGGGCGGGGCTCGTTTATCCGAAAGCATGAAGAAACATCAGAAAAAGCAGACCCACGTCGCGCGCTGGAAGAAGACCCGAACATGAACATGCCCCCGGAGCCAGATGATCCGGTTCTGGTGGCCCGCATGGAGCAAGGCCTTACCCACGTCGCTGCGAACCTTGTTCCATTGCTTCGCTACCAATCCATTATTGGCAGCCGGCAGGATCGAGAAACAGCGGCGCGTTGGATGAACATCAATGGTATCGATGTTACAGCGGACCAATTGGCAATAACGCCCGGCGCACATGCCAGTCTTCTGTCGATCCTGTTTTTGCTCTCCAAGCCAGGAGACACCGTGCTCTGTGAGTGTGTGACCTATCCAGGTATTCGTGCCATCGCGGCCCAACTTGGTATTCGGCTTGTCGGCGTGAGCTCAGATAACTGCGGTATTCTCCCTTATGAACTGGATGCTGCCATCCAAGAGCACGCACCTTCTGCGCTTTATCTGAACCCGACGCTGCAAAACCCTCTGACGCTTACAATTCCAAAGGATCGGCGTGAGCAGATCGCGTCCGTTTTGGTTAGGTACGGTTTGCCTTTGATTGAAGATGACGCTTGCCGTTTTGTGTCGTCAGATGCGCCACCGCCTATCTCACAGCAGATTCCCGAATTGGGGTGGTACATCGCGGGTCTTTCCAAATGTTTGGGCGCTGGTTTGAGGCTTGCGCTTACGGTGGTTCCGTCTGGGCTGTCGAAAACCCACTTCACGCGGGCTTTGCAGGCATCGAATGTCATGGCGTCACCAATCACAACAGCTTTGATGGCGCGATGGGCCGAGGATGGTACAGCCGCGGCGGTGCAGAAGTTCGTCCGTAAGGAGGCGAACCGCAGACAGAATCTTGCGGCCAAGATCATGCAGGACCAAGACTTCGTGGGTAACAACGAAGCATTCAATATCTGGCTCAAGCTGCCCGAAGGGGCCAGCCGAGCTGACGTGATGAGTCACATGGCCAATCGCCAAATCGGAGTTATGCCCAGTAACGCCTTTACCGTAACCGGTACACCCGACGAAGCGGTCAGGGTGTGCCTGGGAGGCCCAGTCTCATACAGCCAGCTGACTGAAGATCTCGAAGCACTAAACTATGCGATCACCCATCAAAATTGGGTTCCCTAAACAGTCTTTTGACTCCGAAACAAAAACGAGACGCAATGTGGTTACCATCAGAGCCGAAAGCCTGGTGGTGAGCTGAAAGGTGAAAGAAATGGTCAAGACACCAGAAGAGATTGAGCTGATGCGGGTGTCCGGTAAGCTTCTGGCCTCCGTTTTTGAGATGCTGGATCAGCAGGACTTTCTGGGTATGTCCACCTTGCAGGTCAATGATCTGGTCGAGGACTTCATCACCAATGATCTTGAGGCCCGTCCAGCAAGCAAAGGTCAGTACGGGTTCGAGTATGTTCTGAATTCCTCGATCAACGAGGTCGTATGTCACGGAGTGCCGTCAGATGATGATGTCATTCAGGACGGTGACATTGTGAACTTTGACATCACGCTGGAAAAGAACGGGTTCATTGCGGATTCAAGCAAAACATATCTGGTTGGAAATACTGCCCCCGCAACCAAGCGGCTTGTGCTGATTGCCCAACAGGCCATGTGGCAAGGTATCAAGGCAGTAAAGCCTGGAGCCTATGTCGGCGATATTGGGTTCGCCATCGAGAAATACGCCAAGAAGAACCGGTGCTCAGTTGTGCGTGAGTACTGCGGGCATGGCATCGGGCGAAAGATGCACGAGGAGCCCCAGGTCACGAACTTCGGAAAACCAGGAACAGGCGTGAGGCTTCGGGAAGGAATGGTCTTCACGATTGAGCCTATGATCAACAGGGGCACTGGCAAGACTGTGACTAAGGATGATGGATGGACGGTCATCACAAAAGACAGGAAGCTCTCAGCTCAGTTCGAACACACAGTTGCTGTGACCAAGTCGGGCGTCGAGGTACTGACGCTGCGTGGGAACGAGAGCGCAGCCGCGAGAGTCATCGAGTAGATGTGTTAGCATGCAATCATGAGCGATCACGACGTCCTTAATCTGATCAAGCAAGCTGATTAGGCCGTAAGTGCTGAAGACTTTGAAGCTCTGATGGAGTTTTACGCTGATGATGCCGTTCTGGTCGTTCAGCCTGGTCAAATCGCAAGAGGTAAGGCTCAAATTAGGAAAGCGTTTGAAGCAATCGCGAAGCACTTCAAAAACGCACTGACCGTCTCGCAGGGCGAAGCGCAGGTGATCGAGGGTGGCGACACGGCACTGGTCGTCATGGAAACGCACCTTCACATTGGTGACGAGGCCGAGCCAATCACTCGCCGTGCAACTTATGTTTTCAGGAGAGATCCGGCTTACGGATGGCTTTGCACAGTCGACAACTCCTATGGAACCGAACTGCTCGACGCACCTTCACATTGATGACGAGATCAAGCCAGTCACTCGCCGTGCAACCTGTGTTTTCAGGAGAGATAGGTAGAAATCAACAAGACTAAAAAGCTGCACCTTTGAAGCAGCTAGAAGTATGCTCATTTGCCGGAAGTTGCATCTCGAAACGCCCACTTGAGTGGACACATTAAGGCCCAACGCAGGCTGGGCATCTTGCTTCGAGAGTCTGAAAGTCACGGGACTCAAATTTAAGAGCTTGGCTCAGGCAGCAATGGCTCCTCATTCAAGCCTCTCTTTGTAATCTCAGGATCCCTTTCGATCATTTCGAAGTATGCAACTGTTGAACCATCTGGTCTACGCGATCCATTCTCGTAGTTTTGAAGGGTTCGCATCTCAACACCATAGAGCACGGAGAACTGCTCCTGAGTGAAGCCTAGACGTCTCCTGAGCTGTTTTACCGAATACTCTTTCTTTGGCGTCACCAGATGGGCTCGTATGCCATAACCAGTAAGCTCCCTCATAAGTTCATTGGGGTTCTCTACCTTCGGAACAATAATCGCGACAGGCTTCCCTGCGAGGGCAGAATCAACTGATCTCTTGGCCTTGGTCAGCGAGAGGCCGTTTCGACGCAAGGTCATCACTGCGAGATACGTGTTAGCGCCGCGGTCCACTTCACTTAGGATCAGGTGCTCTTTTGAACCGCATTGGTTTTGGGGTTCGCCCTGGGTTTGCCCCAGTCGTCCTTTTAGCTCCTTCAATGACAATTGCTTCGACATCGCGAAACACCTCTAGCTCCAATACGCCCCTGGCGATCTTACGTAACTCAATGCCGCCGATACTGTTGAGATCTAAGCCATCCTCTCCATGAGTGTGCGTTCTTCGAGCGATGACTACATCTCCATCAATCTCATTTTCCCCCAGCATAACCAAGGCTCCGACATTAAGTCGTACTGAGACCAGCAAAATATCACCTTCGCTCTCGGAGCCTACCTCAACAGCCAGGACACTTATTTAATTTAAATACGTCAATGAGTGATATGTTTCAAGCTGCCCACAGAGAGAAGTTCAACGTCCCACTCTTAGTAACGTGCTAAAAAACAAGCAATAATGGCATTCCTGCCCATAGCGGGAAGCACACAAAGTATGCTCAATTTCGTGTAATGCCTGCTATGAGGAATAAACGGCATCAATGAAGACGCCCGAGACGACTTATTGCTGATAGATATTGTTTTCGGTTAGGAGGTTACGAACCGGTAGAGTTGAGCGCCAACTGCGTAAATCTTCTGATGTCGGCTGACCTGACTGGTCTGTGTTGAACGATAACGTGCCAGTAGAGTGGCGCGATGAACAGGTCGAGCATCATCTGCCGATCCGTGTCTTGGGAAAGCTCACCACGCTCAATAGCTCTGTCCAACATGATCATTGCCTGGGCCCGGCGATCCCGCGTCACACTCTCCAGCAATTCGGCAAGCTCATCAGAACGAGCGTGCTCAGCATGCAGGTCCGGTAGAATCCGTCTCACAAGCGGATGACGCAGAGTTGCAGCCATTCTCCTCATAAGCCTGGCAACGTCCTTCTCAAACGATCCTGTGTCCGGAATAGGGGTGATATTTGTCGCCGTTGATTTCACCGCTTCGGTCACCAGCTCAAACTTGGATTTACTCCGTCGATAGAGCGCCGCCTTTCCGACACCAGCCCGCGCCGAAATGCGCTCCATGCGTAGCGCAGAATACCCTGTTTCCGCCCATTCTTCGAACAAGGCACGTTGGATTGCATCCGTCACCGTGTCTTGCAAAACGGCAGCCCCGGCAGGCTTCCGACGTGGCTGAATGAAATTTTTTTCGTCGGAACCCTTGCGTTCCATCGTGATTCTCCCTTATGTAGGACGAAACAGTATCGTTCCGACGTAGTTTGAAGCAAACTTATCGATACTGCAACCTGTTTTTGGCGACTTGTGAAAGGACGCGAAGATGGACCTGAAAATCGCACTTCTGTGGTTTGCGCCTCTGCTTTGCGGCGCTTTGATACCCATCCATGCCGGAATGAACGCCGAGCTCAGCCGCGCGGCTGGTCACCCACTCTGGGCGACCCTGTTGTCCTTTGGAATTTCATTTGTTTGCCTGGTGGGCGGGATCGCTTGGCTCCGTCCAACATTGCCAAGCTTATCATCGCTATATGTGGCTCCTCCCTGGGCGTGGGTAGGAGGTGTGATCGGTGTCATTTACGTGATGGCGACCATGGTTCTGATCCCACGCTTTGGGGCCGCCGCCTTTATTGCTGCTGTTGTCGCCGGTCAAATGACAATGGCACTCATCCTGGACCAGAACGGGCTACTTGGGAACGCTCCTCGACCAGCAGACTTCTATCGCATCGCTGGTGCTGTGTTGTCGATTGCAGGTGTCCTCATCATGCAGATTGGAAAAACAACATAAACCAAGCCACCACTCACACAAAAATCTTCCCGAATAGGGATCAACACGAAGTTAGGAGAGATCATGTCTGATACGAACACGATACCAAGCTTTGGCGCGATGCTACGCCGCGCCCTCGGCGATGTAATCATCGCAGATGCGGGTGAGAACTTCCTGGACATGTGTGATGAAGGCATTGTGTTCGAGTTCCCGTTTTCGCCAGAAGGCTCCGTGCGAGAACTGCGCGGGCGGGATGCAATGGCGGCCTATCTTCCCAAGGCTGGTGGCCTCATCAGCTTTGAATCCATGAGCCCCGCGATCACCCATGTTGCCAAAGACGGCGAGACCTTTGTTTTGGAATTCTCCTGTAAAGGCAAAGGCGAAGCTGGACGCTATGACCAGAACTACATCTCGGTTATCGAGGTCAAAAACGGACGTATCACCAACTACCGTGACTACTGGAATCCTCTGGTTCTGCTGAATGCGGTCGGAGGCGTCGAAGTTCTGAAATCTAAGCTGGGAGACTTTATCGATGACTAATACCATTCTTGTCACTGGCGGCACCGGGAAAACCGGCAGCCGCGTTGTCGAGCAGCTGAAAGCGAATGGTGTCGTTCCGCGCGTCGGCACACGTAGCCCAAAGCGTGCGAACGATGTGCGCTTCGACTGGAAAGACCCATCGACTTTCGCGGATGCCTTCGATGGCGTCAGGGCTGTTTATCTCGTAGCACCCACAGACACCGTAGATTCACTGGGAGCAATGCAGCCCGGCCTTGAGGCAGCACTTGCCACTGGTGTCTCGCGCTTTGTGCTACTGAGTGCTTCCTCGCTTGAGGAGAGCGGCCCCATGATGGGCGCGGTTCACGCCTGGCTTCGTACCAATGCTCTGGAATGGGGAGTGTTGCGGCCAACCTGGTTCATGCAGAACTTTTCGGAACAGCAGCATCATGATCCTATCCGTGATGAAGGGGCCATCTACACAGCGACTGATGACGGCCGTATAGGCTTTATCGATGCGAACGATATTGCTGCTTGCGCCGCAGCTCTGCTGGTGGCTCCGTCAGTCGAGAATAAGAACTACATCCTCACCGGCCCCGAAGCGATTTCCTATGATGTGGTTGCCGAGACGCTGAGCAATCAATTGGGACGGCAAATCACCCACCATCGCCTGACAGTTGACGGTCTCGCTGCGCGGCATCGTGATCATGGATTGCCTGACGAGTATGCGACCACGTTGGCTGCGATGGATGGTGCAATTGCGTCCGGATCTGAGGATCGCGTCACCGATCATGTTCTGCATCTGAGCGGACGGGCTCCCACGTCCTTCGCAGATTTCGTTCGGCAAAACCTTGGGGCCTGGTCAACCCGGTCAATAGAGATGCCTCGTGGGACAACAACAGTCAGTTGAGCTGAGTGCACGGCGCGGTGACGGCGAGCTCACGATCACGATTGCGGTGCGGGTACAAAGCCGTCACTTTCGGGCTGGTAGAACTGCATCGTTGCACCATTTCCACAGTGCTCAAATCTGGTAAGCTTTAGTCGGCATGGCGGGCTGCCGTTCTCGAAAAGGCGCTTTCCGCCGCCGACAACTACCGGAAAAATCCACAAGCGGAACTCGTCGATAAGGTTATGGGCTAGAAGAGTTTGTATCAGCCGGGCGCTGCCATGAACCTGCAAAAGAGGCCCATCCCGTGCCTTCAAAGACGAGATATCGCCGACGACGTCATCGTTGATCGGGTGCGAGTTTTCCCAGCGCAAACCGTCAGGCTGCGATGTCGCTACGTATTTTCTGGCCCCATTCATTCGGTCTGACAGAGCGGATTTTGGTGCGTTCGGCCAATGACCCGCGAAGATGTCGTAGGTCTTGCGGCCAAAAACCATGTCATACGGTTCGGACATGGCGTGACGTTCAACCTGATCCATCACGCCCTCCCAAAACGGCGCGGCCCAGCCACCGTGTTCAAATCCTTCGGACGGATCTTCTTCTGGCATACTTGGGGATTGCATCACGCCATCGAGCGTCACGAATGTCAGAATGGCTAGCTGTCGCATTTGTCCTACCTGTCAGCCGCCTTCTCTTGCGGAAAGATACTCGACAAGCTTGTCAAAGGCCTGATTCCAGCCGCCGGCACCTGCTGTGCCCGCCTCAACACCGATGTGGACCATGGTCATTAACGTTTTCCCGTTCGCTTCAGAGAGTTCAACAATGATCTCGGTTATGTCGGGAAAGTCATCAGGCATACCCATCGCCTGCGGTGTGATAAGGTTGCCATCCTCATCACACATACTCTCCGTATAGACGAGACGATGCGGTCGGTTGACTTCTTTGTACACGCCAGTGAACCACATTTTCATGGGTCGCTCAGCCGACTTCATTTCCATGCAAACCTTACGCGTGCCGCCAACAACCACGTCCATTTCGGCTACTGGAACCGACATGCCACGGGGTCCGTACCATGCACTAAACAGGGCCGGGTCAGTCCACATGTCCCAGATGGTGCCAATCGGGGCTTCAAATTCTCGCTCGATCTTTACCCATTTCTTCTCGTCATTCATCTGGTGTTTCCTTCATTCCATTCAGAATTCTGTCCATGGCGTCGAACCGAGCCTCCCAGAAGAAACGGTATTGGTCGGTCCAGCTTGCAACGGCCTCCAACGGTTTTGTGTCTAAAGCACAAGGGCGGAACTGAGCATCCTTGCCACGTGAGACCAAGCCAGCAGCCTCCAGCACCCGGATATGTTTGGAAATCGCGGGTAAGGTCGCATCGAAGGGTTCTGCAA
Source organism: Ruegeria hyattellae (assembly GCF_041537925.1). Lineage (NCBI taxonomy): Bacteria > Pseudomonadati > Pseudomonadota > Alphaproteobacteria > Rhodobacterales > Roseobacteraceae > Ruegeria > Ruegeria hyattellae. Next base: position 77,298 of record NZ_JBGOSH010000009.1, read on the forward strand.
GCTCGTTCACGGTCGCTGTGCCTTTGGCCAATCGGGCCAGAATTGCGCGCCTCGTCGGGTGCGCCAGTGCTGAAAAAGCTGCATCAAGTTGTTTATCACCTGCCATGGCGCAATATTATACCAGTTAGTTAATTAATCAACTGGTATAATAGAGTTCTGCAAGTACGTGTTCGCATTCGCCGCTTTTGTGCGGCTTAGGCGAGCCGAAGTTCAATACACCGTCGGCAGACACCATCAGTTTTGGAGCGTTCCCAGGCAAATGGTTGACTTCAACCTGAATGGTGAACTAATTCGATATATATGATGAAAGCGTTCGACATTTCCAAAGGTTATTACCCTCAGCTTGCATAGCTGCGGACGCTTCACTGTGAATTTTCCGCTGCCCTGACAGCGGTCTTAACACGAAATGATCTCCTGCCGGGCGGCAGTTTTTTGAGGTCATGAGATGAAAAACTCTAGAGTTGAAAAAACCGAGACGTCTGTCGGTATCATCGGTTTCGGCGCATTTGGGCAGCTGATCGCCAGACACTTGAACCAGAAATTTGAGTTGCTTGCATATGATCCGTCACCACACCTGGGAGAAGACGCGTCGAAGCTCGGCGTGTCATTTGCTTCTCTTGGTCAAGTTGCAATGTGCGACGTTATTGTAATCGCTTCACCTGTTTCAAGCTTTGAGAGTGTAGTGAAATCCATTGCTGCAATCTGCCGGCCAGGTGCGATCATAGTTGATGTTGGCTCGGTAAAAGTTCAACCCTCTGAAATTATGGACAGGCTACTCCCAGATTACGTTAGTATCGTCGCAACCCATCCACTATTCGGCCCGCAAAGCGCTCGCAATGGTGTCAGAGGTCTAAAGATCGCGGTTTGTCCAATACGCGGGCATCACCATACCCATGTTGCGGCTTTTCTACGAAAACACCTAGGCCTTCACGTCATAATGACGACACCTGACCAGCACGACAGGGATGCGGCAACTGTTCAAGGCATTACCCATTTGATTGCTAAAGTGTTGCTGCGCATGGGGCCTTTACCGTCTCGCATGACGACCAGAAGTTTTGATCTGATCTCAGAAGCGATCTCGATGGTACAACATGATGCGCCAGAGGTTTTTGAGGCTATTGAGAACGCAAACCCCTACACAAAAGAAGTCAGGCAACGGTTCTTTGGTTTGGCATTCGAACTGAGTTCTATTTTGGAAGATAGCGAGAAGCACGATTGAGCAGCTACCTGTGCCTAGAGGCCCAGACGAAGAAAAAGTAAGCGAGCTACTACGAAGGATGACTGGTGCAGCCACATGGCAAGGGCACCATATGATAACAGCCTTGAATGCCGCCGAGGGGTGGTCTGACGATTACTTTCAGCAGTTTGGGACCGAACGTCCGCTTTCTCCTTAATAAACTGTTCGCTTTGCACTCGCGGCCAAGGTCAGCTCTCCGCCCGATCTTCTAGTTGAGGATGTCCGCAGTGGGCTGGAAGCGGCCATCCGAAAACCTTCCCCGGCAATACGGCGATGGCGCGAAACAAGCAAAGAATGAGACCCGAAGATATGGAGCCTCGAACCAAGAAAGTTGAAGGTTAATGCGCCCAAAGTTTTGGGCCAAAAATGCAATTCTTTGGGCGAAATGCAAAGCTATGGGCGCACCTACAAAACCTCTAAAAATCCAAGTTCTCGACGCTGAGCGCGTTTTTCTGAATGAACTCGCGGCGGGGTTCGACGACGTCTCCCATGAGTTTGGTGAAGAGATCGTCAGCTTCGACCATGTCATCCACCCGCACCTGCAGGAGTGTGCGCGCATCCGGGTCCAGGGTGGTTTCCCAGAGCTGGTCGGGGTTCATTTCCCCCAGACCCTTGTACCGTTGCAATGACAAGCCTTTTTCACCCTCTTCCAGGATCGCGCGTAAGAGATCCAGGGGCCCGTGGATCGCCTGCATCCGGTCGCGGCGGACAAGTGTTGCGGGGGTGCTATATATCTCCTGCAGGCTCTGAGTGAAGCTACCTGTCTTGCGCGCTTCGCCCGAGCGCAGCATTGGGCCGTCCAATGTGCGCACCTCTTCCACGCCGCGCAGGATGCGGGCCAGTCGGATGCCGTGATCCTGGGTGATCCGGCCCTGCCAGCCGCGCTCGTATTCCAGCGCGATGAGGTCGAGTCGGGTGGCGACCTTATCGGCCACACCCTGCAGATCCGCATCCACAGCGCCCGGCACAAAAGCCCCGGCAACGGCGGCCTGTTCCAGAATATGGCGCGGGTAATGGGTCGGGAATGCATCCAAAACGCGTTTCAGCTGCCGCGCTTCGTCGACAACACGGGTCAGATCCTGGCCAATGATCTCTTCGCCATTGCCAAGCCGCAGTATCGCACCCTCAACCCCTTGATTTATAAGATAATCATCCAGCGCGGCTTGATCTTTCAGATAGACCTCGGATTTACCGCGCGCCACCTTGTAAAGCGGCGGCTGTGCGATATAGAGATACCCGCCTTCGATCAATTCCGGCATCTGCCGGTAGAAAAAGGTCAAAAGCAGCGTGCGGATATGCGCGCCATCCACATCCGCATCGGTCATGATGACGATCTTGTGGTAGCGCAGTTTCTCGATGTTGAATTCGTCGCGACCGATGCCAGTGCCCAGCGCCATGACCAGATTGCCGATCTCCTGACTGGAGAGCATCCGATCAAAACGCGCCCGCTCCACGTTCAGGATCTTGCCGCGCAGGGGCAGTACGGCTTGTGTCAGCCGGTCGCGCCCGGTCTGGGCCGAACCACCGGCTGAATCGCCCTCGACCAGAAACACCTCGGTCTTGGAGGGGTCCTTTTCGGAGCAGTCCTTGAGCTTGCCAGCGAGATAGTTCACATCCATCGCCGTCTTGCGCCGGGTCAACTCGCGGGCCTTGCGTGCGGCCTCGCGGGCCAGGGCGGCCTCGATGATCTTGCCGACGATCTGCTTGGCCTCGTTGGGGTTCTCTTCAAACCATTCGGCCAGTTTCTCGTTCACCATGCTTTCGACGGCGGGGCGCACTTCGGACGAAACCAGCTTGTCCTTCGTCTGGGATGAGAATTTCGGGTCCGGCACCTTGACCGACAACACACAGGTCAGCCCCTCGCGAGCATCGTCACCGGTAAAGTTGATCTTCTCGCGTTTCGCGATGCCACTAGACTGGGCGTAGTTGTTGATCGTCCGTGTCAGCGCGCCGCGAAAGCCTGCCACATGGGTGCCGCCATCGCGCTGTGGAATGTTGTTGGTGAAGGGCAGGACGGACTCGTGATAGCTGTCATTCCACCACATCGCGACCTCGACCCCGATCTCGTCGCGCTCGCCCTTGATGTAGATCGGCTGATCCATCACCGGGCTTTTCGAACGGTCGAGATATTTGACGAATTCTTTGACGCCACCTTCGTAGAACAGCTCGGTTTCCAGCCGCTCGGCAGGGCGTTCATCGATCAGAATGATGCGCACGCCCGAGTTCAGGAAGGCCAGTTCGCGCAGGCGTTTTTCCAGTGTCTCAAATGAGTATTCCAGGTCCGAGAACGTGTTAGTCGAGGCCAGAAACCGCACCTCGGTGCCGGTCTGTTCACCGCATTCCCCAACCACGCTCAGGTGCTCACTTGTCTCACCGCCTTCGAAGCGGGCGACATGTTCCTTACCTTCGCGCCAGATGCGCAGTTCCAGCCAATCGCTCAGTGCGTTCACAACCGATACACCAACCCCGTGCAACCCGCCCGACACCTTGTAGGAATTGCTGTCGAATTTCCCGCCGGCATGCAGTTGGGTCATGATGACTTCGGCGGCGGAAACGCCTTCTTCCTCGTGGATGCCCACCGGAATCCCGCGCCCGTTATCGCTGACCGAGACGCTGCTATCTGCGTGAATTTTCACCGTCACATGGTCGGCGTGACCAGCCAGTGCTTCGTCAATTCCATTGTCGACGACCTCATACACCATATGGTGCAGACCCGAGCCATCATCGGTATCCCCGATATACATGCCGGGCCGTTTGCGAACCGCCTCCAACCCCTTGAGAACCTTTATAGAATCCGCGCCATATTCCTGCGGGGTTTGCTCGTTCTCGGACATTCGCGGCTTCCTATTATATTCCTGCGATTTTATACGAAACGCAGGCGGGAATGTCACGTGAATCCCCCCTTTTTTTAGGGTTTCAGGCGGTCGAAACCCGCGAGATTCCCTCCTCTTCGGTCACCGCCAGCCCTTGCGCCCGATCACCCAGTTCGGCAAACAGTTCCGGCCCCGTCCCAGACATCCAGGCCTGCGCGCCCAACGCGCAGATCTCGTCATAAAGTGCAGCCCGGCGGACTGCATCCAGATGCGCTGCAACCTCGTCGAGCAGCAGGATCGGCGGTGTGCCGATAAGGCTAGATAGCGCCCGCGCATTAGCCAGGATCAGTGAGATCAGCAGCGCCTTTTGTTCCCCCGTCGAACAGTCTTTCGCCGGGACACCCTTGGCCGCGTAGACACCATAAAGGTCGCTGCGATGCGGCCCGGCCAGCGCGCGACCCGCCGCGATGTCGCGAAAGCGGGATTCCTGCAGCGCATCGCGCAGATCCGCCTCGGTTGCGGGCATCTCGCCCTCGGACTGGATCAGTTCCAACTCGGCGACCGGAAAGGCGGTTTCGGTCTCAGTCTGCGCCCGCCGCAAAAACGCCAGTGCCGAAAGACGGCTCTGATGGATCCGGTGTCCGGCCGCCGCCATCTGCTGCTCCAGCGCCCCGTACCAATGGGCATCGCGCATCTCGTCCTTCAGCAGGCGGTTGCGTTCGCGCATGGCCTTGTCATAGATCAGCGCCGCCTCGGCATGCTTGGGATCAAAGCTGAGAGCGATGCGGTCCAGAAATCGCCGCCGTCCGTCGGCCCCTTCGATCCAGAGCCGATCCATCGACGGGATCAGCCAGACTACTCGGGCGATCTGTCCCAGAGCGATCTGACTGACGCTCTTGCCATCCAGACGCACCTGCCGCGCCGCACCACCCTCGGACCAGGTCTCGATCTCGTACTGCTTGTCCTGCGCGCTGAGAAGTCCGGTCAGTTTCCAGCCCAGCGCTTCGGGACGACGTGTCATGTCCGCAGCACTTGCCCGGCGCAACCCGCGCCCGGGTGAAAACAGCGACACTGCCTCGATGATGTTGGTCTTGCCTGCGCCGTTGGGGCCGTGCAGCACCACGGGCCGCCCATCCAGCGTCATCTGCGCCAGCTTGTGGGATCGGAAATGAGACAGTTTCAGCGCGGTCAGGGCCAGCATGACACACGCGTCCTTCTTCTGTTCAAAAAAGTACCTCCGCCGGAGGTATCGCGCGCAAACGCGATCAGACGCGCATCGGCATGACTACATAGACCGCGCTCTGATCATTGCCTTCGCGCATTAGGGTCGGATCACCGGCCGAATTGAACATGAAGACCGCGTTTTCCCGATCCACCTGGCTGGCTATCTCCAGCAGGTATTTGGCGTTGAACCCGATTTCCAGCCGCTCATCGCCATAGGCCACCGCCAGCTCTTCCTCGGCGGCACCGCTGTCGGGGGCGTTGACCGACAGCACAAGCTTGTCTTCGTCCAATTGCAGTTTGACCGCGCGCGACCGTTCCGAGGATACGGTAGCCACTCGGTCCACGGCCTGCGCAAATTCCGAGGCGTCCACCTCCAGCCGTCGGTTATTGCCCTGAGGAATGACGCGGGTGTAGTCGGGGAAAGTGCCGTCGATCACTTTCGAGGTCAACGTGATGTCGGGCGTGGCGAACCGCACCTTGGTTTCGCTGACCGACACTGCGATGTCCATCTCGTCGTCGTCCAGCAGCTTGCGCAGTTCGCCCACGGTTTTGCGCGGCACGATCACGCCGGGCATGTCTTCGGCCCCGGCGGGTAGTTCCGAGTCGATCCGGGCAAGACGGTGACCATCCGTGGCAACACAGCGCAACGTCTTGCCCCCCTCGGGGCCGTCGGCCACATGCATGTAGACGCCGTTCAGGTAATAGCGGGTTTCCTCTGTGGAAATGGCGAATTTCGATTTGTCGAACAGCCGCCGCAACACGGCGGCATTGGCGGTGAAATTCGACTGGTATTCTGAGGACGCCATGACCGGGAAATCTTCCTTCGGCAGGGTCGCCAGCGAAAAGTTCGAGCGGCCCGCCTCGACTGTCAGACGGCCCGTCGCGTTGTCGGCGGTCAGAGTCACCAGCGCGCCGTCGGGAAGTTTGCGCACGATCTCATGCAGCGTAGTTGCGGCGACCGTGGTGGCGCCCGCGCGTTCAACCTGTGCAGGTGCGCTGTCGACCACTTCGATGTCCAGATCGGTTGCCCGAAACTGAATGCTGTCGCCTTCGGCCTCGATCAGCACATTGGCCAGAATGGGGATGGTGTTGCGCCGTTCCACAACAGACTGAGCCTGAGCCACGGCCTTGAGCAACGTGCCGCGTTCGATGCTGATCTTCATTTCCCTTGTTCCTCTGCATGGGCCGGGACACGCACCCTAGCGGGTTGCCGCACCGACACAAGATTTTTTACAGATTTGTCAGCCGGAAAGACACGGGCGTCAAGGCCCGCGCCCCACTCGGAACGCAGTTCCCGGCCGAACGTGAGGAGGAACACACAAATGGCCGGGAAATCGGGCTGAGATCAGGCTTCCAGCGCGCGGCGCAACATCTCGACATCTTCGGCGATCTGGCCGTCGGTTAGCTTCAGCTCTTCGATGCGGCGCACACCGTGCATGACGGTGGTGTGGTCGCGGCCGCCAAAGCGTCGCCCGATCTCGGGCAGGGACCGGCTGGTCAGCTGTTTGCACAGATACATGGCAATCTGCCGGGGTCGCGCATAAGAGCGCAGTCGTTTGGGTCCAATGATATCGCTAAGCCGGATGTTGTAGTAGTCCGAGACCTTGCGCTGGATTTCTTCGACCGTGATCTTGCGTTCCGAGGCGCGCAGGACATCGGCCAGACAATCCTGAGTCAGCTCCATGTCGATCTCGCGCCCAACCAGCGAGGCAAACGCGAATAGCCGGGTCAGGGCGCCTTCCAGCACACGCACATTGGTGGAAATGCGATGGGCCAGAAACTCCAGCACCCCGTCGCGGATCTTCAGATCGGGATAGGTGGCACTGTGCTGCTGCACCTTGTTCTGCAGGATACCCAGACGGAGTTCGTAATCAGTAGGATGCAGATCGACGACCAGGCCGCATTGCAGGCGCGATTTCACCCGGTCTTCCAGATCCTTGATCTCACCCGGTGCGCGATCGGCCGAGATGATGATCTGCTTGTTCTGGTCGACAAGCGCGTTGAAGGTGTGAAAGAACTCTTCCTGAGTGCTGTCCTTGCCGGCGATGAACTGGACATCATCGACCATCAGCACATCGACCGAGCGGAAGAGGTGCTTGAAATCCATCATGCGGCGTTCGCGTAGGGCCTGCACGAATCGGTACATGAACTGTTCTGCGGACAAGTAGAGGACATTAAGCTCGGGCTGGCGTTCGCGCAGTTCCCAGGCGATGGCGTGCATCAGATGGGTCTTGCCCAGCCCGACACCCCCATACAGCACAAGCGGGTTGAAGGTGACCGGGCCACCTTCGGACACGCGACGGGCCGCGGCATGGGCAAGTTCGTTCGGTTTGCCGACGACAAAGCGTTCAAAGGTGAATCGTTTGTCCAGAGGGGCGGTCTGCAACGCATCCAGCGGTGCATTGGCAGATGCGGAACTCACGGGTGCAACATTGGGCATTTCCGTCTCTTCCTGCTGGTCCGCGTCGTCTGGGGACGCGGCGGGGCGTGCGGGTGAGTTTGCCGCAACGCGAAATGCCAGGCGGCGCACGTCTTCCCCGGACGTGTTCAGCTCATACAGGATGAGATCCGCAAAGTTCTGGCTTACATAGTTTCCCACGAAATTTGTCGGTACTGAAAAGACGGCAACGCCATCTTCCAGTTCCTGAAATTTCATCGGCTCGATCCAGGTCGTATAGTTGTTCTTGCCGACTGTCTTGAGCAGCCGTTCGCGAAGTTGTCCCCATTTCTCTTGTGTCATCAAGCGCCTCACGCATCCCTCGTTTTGCCAGGCCGCATCGGGGCGGCCATTATTTGTGCCCATTTATTGACCGGGTTCGGGCCGGCCACGGTTCACACGCATGAGGATCGCGCCATCGGAAATGAATCCGATGCGAGTTGCCCGTCCCTCAGGCAACAATACCGACCAAGCACACGGGACCCGCAGTGACGACGGAACCGTGCCCTTCTCATCCGGCACACAACTTTGTCTAGACAGGGCTACGCCGCGTGGCAGTACGCAGCTTGCAGCAGACCAATTCTTCGGGTGTCTCCCGAACCGTGGCTTGCGTTTACGCTCTTTTCTGATGCCTGTCAGATCCGACCGAAAACGTCCTGTCCCCCCAGCGAGTGAATCGCTGGAACAGTGGTAGCAACACGATGGGCGACGCGGCAACGAAACTCTGATGTTGACTCAGCCTTTACTGACAACGAATCTCGAGCACCTGCGGGACAGCGGCAATGTTGCAACAGCCACAAAAAAAGGCACCGCGAGGGTACCTTTTTTCAATCTTCGAATTTTTGCGGATTCGCTGGCGGTTCAGGCCATCGCCTTCACGCGCGCGGACAGGCGCGACATCTTGCGGGAGGCGGTGTTTTTGTGGAAGACGCCTTTCGACACGCCGCGCATCAGTTCCGGCTGTGCCGCGCGCAGGGCTGCGGTTGCCGCCGACTGATCGCCGGATGCGATGGCTTCTTCAACTTTGCGGAGGTGGGTGCGGATGCGCGAGCGCCGCGCCTTGTTAACTGCGAAACGCTTTTCGTTCTGACGGGCGCGCTTCTTTGCTTGGGGCGAATTGGCCATGTAGTCTGTTACCTTGTTCCGGTTCCGTTATCTCGATTGCGCAATGACGGAACCTGCAGGGACCTAGTGTCACCCTTGTGATTCGAGCCTGAGCGGGCCGCACGCGCATGTATAGCGGCGCTCATTACCCAAGTTCGAGGGGCTTGCCAAGCCCAATCTTGGCCAATCCAGCCTGGCCGCGCATCCGACGCCCATTAACGGTCGCGAAACTGCGCCTCGCGTTTTTCCAAGAAGGCGGCCATGCCTTCTTTCTGGTCTTCGGTGGCGAACATCGAATGGAAGACACGGCGTTCGAACAGCATGCCCTCGTTCAGGGTCAACTCGTAAGACCGGTTCACCGATTCCTTGGCGGCCAGAACGCTCAGCTGCGATTTTTCGGCCACCTTCTGCGCGGCAGCCATCGCTTCTTCTATCAGTTTTTTTGCAGGAACGACACGGCTGACCAGCCCGGCGCGCTCTGCCTCTTCGGCATCCATGAAGCGCCCGGTCAGGTTCATGTCCATGGATTTCGACTTGCCCACAAAACGGGTCAGACGTTGCGATCCACCCATGCCCGCGATGACGCCTAGATTTATCTCGGGCTGGCCGAACTTGGCGTTGTCAGCTGCGATGATGAAATCGCACATCATCGCCAGTTCACACCCACCGCCCAGTGCATAGCCCGAAACGGCTGCGATGATCGGCTTGCGTATGGCGGCGATGCGGTCATTGGTCGAGGCAAACAGATTCTCTTCAAACACCTCAACAAAGCTCTTTTCGGACATTTCCTTGATATCGGCACCAGCCGCAAAGGCCTTGTCCGAACCGGTCAGGACCGTGCACCTGACCTTGTCGTTCTCTTCAGCCGCTTCTAGCGCCGTGCACAGCTCGCCCAACAACTCGGTGTTGAGCGCGTTCAGCGCGTCGGGTCGGTTCAGCTTGATGAGGGCGACGTGGTCTTCAATGTCGACGGTGATCGTCTGAAAAGCCATTGAGTGGTGCTTTCGGTTGTTCCGGTCAGAAGCGATTCCTTACCATGCACAGCCTATGGTTCAAGCTATCTTTGGCAAGACGGACAATAGAAGGACGACCGTCCCGACTGCACGATGCGCGCGATTACGCCGGGACAATCGGGGGTTCGGCAGGGCTGCCCCTCGCGGTCATAAACATCGAAGCGATGTTGGAAATATCCAAGCTCTCCATCGGCTTGCCGGAAATCGCGCAGGCTAGACCCGCCCGCCTCGATCGCTTCGAACAGGACCGAACGGATGATGGGGACCATCGCGGCGACACGTGCTGCAGAAATTCTGCCAGCCTTGCGGCGCGGCGAGATACCGGCGCGATAGAGCGTCTCGCAGACATAGATATTGCCCAGACCGGCAACGATTCCCTGATCCAGCAGCGCCGATTTCACCGGCGTGTTGCGCGCTTTGAGCGCCGCGATAAGATGCGGTTCGTCAAATCTGTTACCCAGCGGTTCCGGCCCCAGCACCGCAAGCAGTTTGTGCTGGTCGGCCCTGTCGGTCGGTATCAGGTCCATCGCACCAAACCGGCGCGGGTCGTTGAAGGTCACCCGCGCGCCGTTGCCCATATGAAAAACCACGTGGTCATGTTTTTCAGGCATTGGATGGTCATGCAGGAACTGGCCCAGCGGATCGCCGGAGACAGTCATTCGCCCAGACATGCCCAGATGAACAATCAGCGTCTCCCCACTGCTCAGATCCAGCAGCAAGTATTTTGACCGCCGCCGCAGCCGTTCCACGCGCACTTCACTCAGCCGTTCGACCATGCGATCGGGGAACGGCCAGCGCAGATCGGGGCGGTTGACCTCGGTCCGTTTCAGGACCACACCCTCCATCGCGGGCAAAAGGCCGCGCCTTACGGTCTCGACCTCGGGCAATTCGGGCATTATGGCACTCCTGTCCAATGGGCCGCATTGTGCCCGCCTCTCAGCGCCCTATAACAAGGGCGAAATTCAAAAACGGCAAGCCGCATGTCAGACAGAAGCGACACAACCACCCATTTCGGTTTTGAAACCGTCCCCGAGTCTGAGAAGGCAGGGCGGGTGCAGGGCGTCTTCAACTCGGTTGCCTCGAAATACGACATCATGAACGACGTGATGAGCGTCGGCATCCACCGGGTCTGGAAAGACGCAATGATGGACTGGCTCGCGCCGCGCCCCGGTCAGCGGCTGCTGGACGTGGCGGGCGGCACCGGTGACATCTCGTTCCGGTTCCTCAAGCGCGCGGGCCACGGTCACGCCACGGTGTTGGACCTGACCGAACCGATGCTGATCGAAGGCCGCAAGCGCGCCGAGGCCGAGCAGAGGGCCGACAGTCTGGACTGGGTGGTCGGCGACGCGATGGCGCTGCCCTTCGAGGCCAACACATTCGACGTTTACACAATCTCTTTTGGCATCCGGAACGTGACCCGCCCGCAAGAGGCCCTGAACGAGGCGTTTCGCGTTCTGAAACCCGGTGGCCGCCTGATGGTGCTGGAATTCAGCCAGATCCCCAACGATGGGCTGCAAAAGCTCTATGACCTATACAGCTTCAACGTCATCCCGCGCATGGGGCAGATGATCGCCGGGGATCGCGACAGCTATCAGTATCTGGTGGAATCGATCCGCAACTTCCCCGATCAGGACACCTTCCTGTCGATGCTCCGCAAGGCGGGGTTCGAGAACGCCAAATACCGCAACCTGAGCATGGGGATCGCCGCCCTGCATTCCGGCTGGAAAATCTGACGCATGCGCGGTCCCCACAACATCATCCGTCTGATCCGCACAGGCGCCACGTTGGAGCGCACGGGCGCCATGAACGTAGTGCTCGATGCCTTCGAGGCCCCAGCCGCTTTGCGTTTCGTGGCCCATGCGCTTGGCAAGCCGTTCCTGTGGCTCGGCTATAAGGGCGACCCCGGCATGCCGCCCGCCACCCGTGCCCTGACCGCGCTTGGCCCGGCCTATATCAAGTTCGGCCAGATCCTCTCGACCCGCCCGGATGTGGTGGGTGACGAGTTGGCGGTGCAGCTACGGGTGTTGCAGGACAAACTGCCTCCGTTCTCCCGGCAGGAGGCGATGGAGGAGGTCGAGCGCGAACTCGGTCTGCCCGTGCCCGAACTGTTCGAGGAATTCAGTGAGCCGATCGCCGCCGCCTCGATCGCTCAGGTCCACAAGGCCCGCGTCGCAAATGGCGGCAACGAGGTTGCGGTCAAGGTGCTGCGCCCGGGCATTGAGCGGGCATTTCAGAAAGACATCGACGCCTTCTACCTCGCCGCCCGCATCGTCGATCTCTTTGCGCCCGGCGCGCGCCGGTTGCGTCCGATGGAGGTGATCGAACACTTTCATGGCGTTGTCCGCGGAGAGCTGGACCTCCGGCTGGAAAGCTCCGCCGCATCGGAATTCGCCGCCAACACGCAAAAGGATGAAGGCTTTCAACTGCCCACGATCATGTGGTCGCTGTCCGCGCGCCGGGTGATGACGCTGGGCTGGGCCGATGGCGTGCCGCTGGGCGACAATGACGCGCTGGACGCCGCAGGTCATGACCGCCGTATCCTCAGCGAACGGGTGCTGACGCTGTTCCTGCAACACGCGCTGCGCGATGGCTATTTCCACGCCGACATGCACCAGGGCAACCTCAAGGTCGCACCCAATGGCAATATCATCGCCTATGATTTCGGCATCATGGGCCATATCGACCAATACACGCGCCGAGTCTATGCCGAGATCCTTTTCGGCTTCATCCGCCGCGACTACAAACGCGTGGCCGAAGTGCATTTCGAGGCAGGTTACGTGCCTGCCGACCGCGATGTCGACGAATTCGCCCGCGCTCTGCGCGCGGTGGGCGAACCGATCTTCGGCATGGATGCCAGCCATATCTCGATGGGCCGGCTGCTCACCTACCTTTTCGAGGTGACCGAACGCTTCGGGATGGAAACCCGGACCGAACTGATCCTGCTGCAACGCACTATGGTGGTGGTCGAGGGCGTTGCCCGATCCCTGAACCCGCATATGAACATCTGGGAGTCCGCGCGCCCGGTGGTGGAAAGCTACATCACCGAATCCATCGGCCCGCGCGCGGTGCTGTCGGATTTCTCCGACACCGCCAGGGTGTTGGCACGGTTCGGCCCACGCCTGCCCGCACTGGTGGAAAAGATGCTGATCGCCCAGTCGACCGAAGAACCGCCAAAGCCACCGAAATCCCTGCCGCTCTGGACCGCGCTTGCCGGGACGGGCTTCGGTGCCGGGATCGTGTTGCTGATCGGCGCCCTGTTCTGAGCCGATCCTCAAGCTTCATCTGGCCAAAATTTTCCCCTTGGGGGACACGCGCAATGCGCGATGGGGGGCAGGCAGCCCCCCTGCAACGATCCGGATCAGAGCCGTTCGATGGCAATGGCGATACCCTGACCGCCACCAATGCACATGGTGATCAGACCCTTTGACCCGCCGATGCGCTCCAGTTCATAGAGCGCTTTCATGGTGATGATCGCACCGGTCGCACCCACCGGATGGCCCAGCGCGATGGCGCCGCCGTTCGGGTTGACCTTGGCAGTATCCAGACCAAGCTCCTTGTTCACAGCCAGCGCTTGCGACGCAAATGCCTCGTTGCTTTCGATGACGTCGAAATCATCCACCGACAAACCGGTCCGCTTCATCAGGTTCTGTACCGCCGGTACCGGGCCGATGCCCATCACCTCAGGCCGAACACCGGCATGGGCATAGCCCAGGATACGTGCCTTGGGTTTCAGACCGGCACGCTCTGCCGCATCAGCCCGCGCAAGCACCATCGCGGCCGCGCCGTCATTAATGCCCGACGCGTTGCCAGCGGTCACCCGGCCGTCTTTCTTGAACACCGCGCGCAGCCCGGCCAGCGCCTCGGCGGTGGTGGGCTTGGGGTGTTCGTCGACCTTGAAGTCGACCATGTCGCGACGGACCTTGACCTGCACCGGAGCAATCTGGCTGTTGAACAGACCCGCCTCGAGCGCCGCCGCTGCCCGGCTCTGGCTGGTCAGAGCAAACCCGTCCATATCCTCGCGGGTGATCTGATGCTCATCGGCAACATTCTCGGCGGTCACACCCATGTGGCCGGTGCCGAACGGGCAGTTCAGCGCCCCCAGCATCATGTCCAGCGAGGCCACATCGCCCATCTTCTGCCCCCAGCGGGTCGAGGGGGTGATATAGGGGCTGCGCGACATGCTCTCGGCACCACCTGCAACGGCAAACTCCGCATCACCCAGCATCAGGGATTGCGTCGCCGATACGATCGCCTGTGCCCCGGACCCGCACAGTCGGTTCACGTTCATCGCAGGTGTGCCGTTCGGAATACCTGCCTGCATCGCGGCAACGCGGCTTAGATACATGTCGCGCGGTTCGGTATTGATCACATGGCCAAAGACCACATTGCCGATCTGCCCGCCCTTAACGCCGGACCGCTCCAGAGCGGCCTCGGTCACGACGGTGGCCAGATCAATCGGTGCGGTCGAGGCTAGCGCCCCGCCAAATGTGCCAATAGCGGTGCGTGCACCATCCAGAATTACGACATCGGTCATGTATCACTCCTCACGATATTTCGGGGAGTATGCACTTAGCCCAGCTCAAGGTCCTATGGGACGTGGGGTCACATGGGCAATTGACAAACACCGCCCTGACGCGCAAAAAATCCGTCATGACGGACAAACCTGACGATATCCTGAACCGCCTGCCAGCGCGGTTGAAAGAGGCCCGTCGCGCGCAGGGCCTGTCGCTGGAAGCGGTGGCAAATCTCAGCGGGGTGTCCCGCTCGATGGTCAGCCAGATCGAGCGCGGCGAAAGCAGCCCGACCATAGCAACACTGTGGAACCTGACCCGCGCGCTGCAGGTTGATTTCGCCGGCTTGCTCGAAGACGGGGATACCGCCGACCGGATCGAAGTCCTGCGCAAAGGCGAAGTGCCCAGCATCGACAACATGGGACAGGGATGCCGCATCCGCATCCTGTCTCCGCCCGAAGAGGCGGGCGGGCATGAGGTCTACGATATTCGCTTTGACACGGGCGGTTTGCTGGCCAGCCAACCGCATATGCGCGGCGCGCAAGAACAGCTGACCGTGCTGGAAGGAAGCGTGCGCGTCACCTCGGGCACGGCGGTCAATAATCTGGAGGCCGGCGACACGGCACGCTACGCCGCAGATGTTCCGCATGCGATTGCGGCGCGGGACGGCGCGGCGCGGGTTTTCCTGATCGTCAAGAATGCTTGATCGGCCGATTTCCACCTTTACGGATATTTTTCCAGTATCGTGAAATCCCCTATTTGGGAATCCCATCCGTTATGATAGATGTGCGACTCAAACGGAGGTCGCCATGTCGCACGCATTCCTGTCCCATATCTCTGATACGCTCACCCAGATCGAGGCCGAGGGGCTTTACAAGCGCGAACGTATAATCACCTCGCCGCAAGGCGGCGAAATCATCGTGGGAGGGCGGCAGGTCATCAATCTGTGCGCCAACAACTATCTGGGGCTGGCCGATCACCCCGATCTGATTGCCGCAGCCCGTGACGCGATGGAGCCCAAGGGTTTTGGCATGGCCTCGGTCCGTTTCATCTGTGGCACGCAGGACATCCACCGCCAGCTGGAACAGCGGCTGGCGACGTTCCTGAACAAGGATGACGCGATCCTGTTCGCGGCCTGTTTCGATGCCAATGGCGGGCTGTTTGAGCCCTTGTTAGGGCCTGAAGACGCGATCATTTCGGACAGCCTGAATCATGCCTCGATCATCGACGGTGTACGGCTGTGCAAGGCCAAGCGCTATCGCTACCTGAACAACGACATGAATGATCTTGAGGCTTGGCTGAAACAAGCGCGCGAGGACGGGGCGCGCCATATCATGATTGCGACCGATGGCGTATTCTCGATGGACGGCTACTTGGCCAACCTGCCCGCGATCCGGGACCTGGCCGACCGCTATGATGCCATCGTGATGGTCGATGACTGCCACGCCGCCGGCTTCATGGGGCCGAATGGCGCGGGCACGCCGGATCATTTTGGTGTCGACGTGGACATCCTGACAGGGACGCTGGGCAAGGCACTCGGAGGGGCAATCGGCGGTTATATCGCCGGGCCGCAGCCAGTGATCGACCTTCTGCGGCAGCGGGCGCGGCCCTATCTGTTCTCGAACTCGCTGCCGCCGTCAATCGTCACCGCCGGGCTTGAGGCAATCCGTCTGGTAGAAGAGGGCGCCGACCTACGCGCGCGGCTTTTCGACAATGCCAACCATTGGCGTGCCGGGCTGGAGAAGCTGGGCTTTGACCTGCTGCCGGGTGAACATCCGATCATCCCAGTAATGCTTGGCGAAGCCCAATTGGCGCAGGACATGGCGGCACAGTTGTTTGAGGAGGGCGTTTATGTCTCGGGCTTCTTCTTTCCGGTGGTGCCGCGCGGGCAAGCTCGGATCAGAACCCAGATGAATGCGGCTCTAACAAAGGGCGAATTGGATCGAGCGCTGACAGCATTTGGCAAGGTCGGCAAGGTTTTGGGGGTGATCTGATGCGACCCAACACGATGAAGGCGCTGGAGAAGTCCAAGCCCGAGGAAGGCTTGTGGATGGTGCAGGCGCCAGTCCCCGAAATAGGTCCAGACGAGGTGCTGATCCGGGTGACCAAGACCGGCATTTGCGGCACCGATATCCATATCTGGAACTGGGATGACTGGGCTGCCTCGACCGTGCCAGTGCCGATGATCACCGGCCACGAGTTTGCAGGTGAAATCGTCGAGATCGGCAAAGATGTGACCGGGTTGGAGATTGGCCAGCGCTGTTCCGGCGAGGGGCACCTGATCGGCACCGAAAGCCGTCAGAGCCGGGCGGGCAAGTTCCACCTGGATCCCGGCACGCGCGGCATCGGTGTGAACGAACAGGGAGCTTTTGCGCAATATCTCAAGCTGCCCGCCTTTAATGTCGTGCCTTTGCCGGATGACGTTCCAGATGAAATCGGCGCCATTCTCGACCCACTGGGCAACGCGGTGCATACCGCGCTCAGTTTTGATCTGCTGGGCGAGGACGTGCTGATCACAGGCGCCGGCCCCATCGGGATCATGGCCGCCGCCGTCGCGCGTCATGCCGGGGCGCGCAATGTGGTGATCACCGACATCAACCCGGACCGACTGCGCCTCGCCGAAAATGTGGTGCCCAGCGTGCGGACAGTCAATGTCTCACACGAAGAACTAGGCGATGTGATCGCCGAGCTGGGCCTAAAGGAAGGCTTCGATGTCGGGCTCGAGATGTCGGGTTCTCAGGTCGCGCTGGATCAGATGGTGGAAGCGCTGGTGATGGGTGGCAAGATCGCCCTGCTGGGCATCCCGCCGGGGAAATCGCCGGTGGATTGGAGCCGGATCGTCTTCAAGGCGATCACCATCAAGGGTGTTTATGGGCGCGAAATGTTCGAGACCTGGTACAAGATGATTGCCATGCTGCAGAACGGGTTGGATGTGAGCCGGGTGATCACGCACCGGTTTGGTGTTGATGAATTTGTGCAAGGTTTTGCCGCGATGAAATCGGGGCAATCCGGAAAGGTCGTGCTGGATTGGAGCGGAGGTTAGGGGTCAGCCCCTTTGGCCTGCGAACAATTCGCCCCCGGGATATTTCTTGCCAGATGAATAGGCGGGATCAGGGCAGAAGCGGGACGCGTCCGCGCTTGGTCAATATGTAGCAATTCGAGCCTTCGAATACTGCCGCAGTCAGCGGCCGGCCATAGCCCGCGCCGCTGTCCAGATTGATCCGGTTTCCGTAGTGGCTGACCACGTCAACCGGTGTGTGACCATGTACGATCAGCTTTGGATGCGGCTCTAAACAAGTGTGAAAGCTCTGCCTGATCCAGACCAGATCATTTTCGTTCTGCTGTGCCAGTGGCACGCCGGGGCGGATACCGGCATGGACAAAGGCGAGGTCGGGTGTCTCGAACATCGGCTGCAACCCGCGCAGGAAATCGACATGGGCCTGCGGTATGATCTCTTTCGCTGTTGCGTGCAGATCCTCAAGTCGGGTCGGCTCTTCAAAGGTCACGCCATAGCTTTGCAGCGTTTCAATGCCACCCAACCGATCGTGCAGCCAGTGATAGCCGACCAACAGATGCGGATCGTGACGCGGCACTTCTTCCATGAACCACGCAAACATGCGGTCGTGATTGCCCAGCAGCGTGATCCAGTTTCGCCGAACCTGCTGCCCCTCGATCAGCAGGTCGATCACCGCCCGACTGTCGGGGCCACGATCAACATAGTCGCCGAGAAAGACGATGCGGGCATCCGGACCGCCATCGGACTCGATCAGCGACAGGGCACGATGCAACTCATCCAATTGCCCGTGAATATCGCCTATCGCGTAAATCGGGTCCGTCATCCGTGCCTCCGTGGCTGTTGCCGGGTTTGTGCCGCGCCGCGGCGCGCAGGGGAAGTGTTTTGTCGTGCCGCCGCAGCAAAAAAAAGGCCGCCCCTACTGGGACGGCCGATCTGAGTGCGTATGGCGGTCTCAGGCCACGTCGAATTCCAGCGGCTTGATCTGCTTGAACAGACCTGTCTCGGCCAGCATCGCGCGAACCTCGGCGGGAACCGGTTCGTCGACATAGAGCAGCGCGATTGCCTCCTTGCCAGCGCCTGTGCGCCCCAAGGTAAAGTTCGCGATGTTCACGCCGTTGCTACCCATGGTCTGGCCCAGCGCGCCGATGATGCCGGGGACATCCTCGTTGGTGGTATAGAGCATGTGCCGCCCGATCTCGGCGTCGATATTGATGCCCTTGATCTGGATGAAGCGTGGCTTGCCGTCACTGAACACGGTGCCACCGATCGAGCGCTCGCGCTTGTCGGTCACCACGGTCACCTTGATATAGCCCGCGAACGCGCCGGATTTGTCTTGATTGGTGGTGCTGATCTGAATACCGCGTTCCTTGGCCACCACGGGGGCCGAGACCATGTTCACCTCGGGATTGAACTTTTTCATGATCCCCGCGACCGCGGCACAGTTCAGGGCGGCCAGGTTCATTTCGGCGGCGACACCATCATAGAGGATGTTGATCGCCTTGACCGGCTCGTCGGTCATCTGACCCACGAAGCTGCCCAGATGACCGGCAAGACTGATCCACGGGCCCATGACCTTGGCCTCTTCCGCCGTCACGCTGGGCATGTTCAGCGCGTTTTCAACCGCACCCGTCAGCAGATAGTTCGACATCTGCTCGGCCACCTGTAGCGCCACGTTTTCCTGCGCTTCGGTGGTGGCCGCGCCCAGATGCGGGGTGCAGACCACGTTGGGCAGGTTAAACAGGGTATTTTCCTTGGCCGGTTCGACTGCAAATACGTCAAAACCCGCGCCTGCGACATGGCCCGACTGCAGCATCTCGGCCAGCGCCTCTTCGTCGACCAGACCACCGCGGGCACAGTTGATGATGCGCACGCCTTTCTTGGTTTTGGCGAGGTTCTCACGACTCAGGATGTTGCGGGTCTGGTCGGTCAGCGGCACGTGCAGAGTGATGAAATCGGCGCGTGCCAGCAGGTCTTCCAGCTCGACCTTTTCGACGCCCATCTTGTCGGCCTTTTCCTGCCCCAGGAAGGGGTCAAAGGCGATGACCTTCATCTTCAACCCGCGCGCGCGGTCGCAGACGATGCCGCCGATGTTGCCCGCACCGATCACGCCAAGGGTCTTGTTGGTCAGTTCCACGCCCATGAACTTGGATTTTTCCCACTTGCCCGCATGGGTCGAGGCGCTGGCCTCGGGGATCTGGCGTGCCACGGCGAACATCATCGCAATCGCGTGTTCGGCGGTGGTGATCATGTTGCCGAATGGCGTGTTCATCACGATCACACCCTTTTTCGACGCGGCATCCTTGTCGATGTTGTCGGTGCCGATTCCGGCGCGGGCGATAACCCTGAGGTTGTCGGCATTGGCGAGGATCTTTTCGGTGACCTTGGTTGCCGAGCGGATGGCGAGGCCATCATATTGGCCGATCACCTCGGCCAGCTTGTCTTTGTCCTTGCCCAGATCGGGCTCGAAATCCACTTCGATGCCGCGATCGCGGAAGATCTGGACGGCAGTTTCGCTTAGCTTGTCGGAAACAAGTACTTTAGGGGCCATTTTCATTGGTCCTTTGACTGCAAGGGAGAGCGGGGCCGTTGGGCTCCGAATTGTGTTGGCAAACGCGCGTCAGGCCGCTTCGGTCTGTGCGGCGAGTTCTGCGTGATAGGCCCATTCGAGCCAGGGCAGCATCATCTCGATATCCGAGGTCTCGACCGTACCGCCGCACCAGATGCGCAGGCCCGCAGGCGCGTCGCGATAGGCGCCGATATCCAGCGCGATGTTTTCGGCTTCCAACCGTTTGGCAACGGCTTTGGCGAAAGTTGCGCCATCAGCGATCCGGTCATCAGTGAATTTCAGGCAAACGCTGGTATTCGACTGCGTCGCCGCATCCTCGGCCAGATTATCTATCCAGTCATTCCGATCGCAGAACGCATGCACTGCACCTGCATTGGCGTCAGCGCGCGCAATCAAGCCCTGCAGGCCTCCGACCGAGCGCGCCCAGTCCAGTGCAAAAAGGTAGTCCTCAACCGCCAGCATCGAGGGCGTATTGATGGTGGCACCGGTAAAGATCCCGTCGATCAGCTTGCCGCCTTTGGTCAGCCGGAAGATCTTGGGCAACGGCCACGTGGGGGTATAGCTTTCCAGCCGTTCCACCGCGCGAGGGCTTAGGATCAGCATGCCATGCGCCGCTTCGCCACCCAGCACTTTCTGCCAAGAGAACGTGGTCACATCCAGTTTGTCCCAGGGCAGGTCCATTGCGAAGGCGGCCGAGGTCGCGTCGCAGATGCTCAGCCCCTGTCGGTCATCGGCAATCCAGTCGCCGTTGGGTACGCGCACGCCGCTGGTGGTACCGTTCCATGTGAAAACAACGTCATTGGCGAAATCAATCGAAGCGAGGTCGACAATCTGGCCGTAGTCCGCAGTCTTCACCTCGGCATCAATCTTCAGCTGCTTGACCACGTCCGTAACCCAGCCCGCGCCGAAACTTTCCCAAGCCAGCATCTCGACCTTGCGTTCGCCCAGTAGCGACCAAAGCGCCATTTCAACAGCCCCGGTATCGGAGGCCGGAACGATGCCGATCTTGTAATCGGCGGGGATGCCCAGAACCTTGCGCGTCCCTTCGATGGCGGCTTTCAGCTTGTCCTTGCCAATAGCGGCACGGTGCGAGCGCCCTAAAGCGGCGTCGGCGAGTTTCGTCAGATCGAATGTGGGGGGTTTGGCGCAGGGGCCAGAAGAAAAACGCGAGTTTGCCGGCCGCGCTGCCGGTTGTGCAATAGCCATAATGCTACCCTTCCAGATAAGCGCCCCTCGTTGGGGAGGGGTGTCCCACGGACGGACTTACGGGGCGATCCGGGGTTTCACAAGAGTGAATTTGGCGTTAGAGCGCCGGTTCATGTGACAAACGCGACCTCGTCGCCGCCTATCGGAAACTTCACGACCATGTATATCGCCACCTTGCTGACTGCCCCCGAAACGCCCGCACTCGATCCGGCGCTGATCGAGTCACTCCGCAATGCCTGGGGTGGGGGGGACGTGACCTGGCTCAGCCACGATGAGGCGGCGGAGTTTTTTTTGAACGTCCTGCCCGACAATCAATGGCAAGTTTGGGACGATCTGCAGAAGATGTCGGTTGACCTGGTTCTTCAGCCCGCCGAGGGGCGGTGCAAGAAGATGCTGCTGGCCGATATGGACAGCACCATGATCCAGCAGGAATGTATCGACGAGCTGGCCGATGAGGCCGGGTTCGGCGCCCGCGTCAGCGCGATCACCGCGCGCGCTATGAATGGTGAGCTGGACTTCGAAGGCGCTCTGATCGAACGGGTCGGTCTGCTGCGAGGGTTGGTGGAGCCGGTGATCGACAAGGTTCTGGACGAGCGGATCACGTTGATGCCGGGCGGGCGGGAACTGGTCTCTACCATGCGGGCCAACGGTGGCTATTGCGCGCTGGTCTCAGGCGGGTTCACCGCCTTCACACGCTCGGTTGCGGCGCAGCTTGGGTTTGATGAGAACCGCGCCAATACGCTGCTGGCAGAGGATGGCGCGCTGACCGGAGAGGTCGCGCGCCCGATTCTGGGCCGCGAAGCCAAGGTCGAAGCGCTGGAACAGATCACCGCTCGGCTGGGCATCGCCGAGGCGGATGTGCTGGCGGTGGGTGACGGTGCCAACGATCTGGGCATGCTGCAGCGCGCCGGAACTGGCGTCGCAATGCACGCCAAGCCATCCGTTGCCGCGCAATGTGATGTGCGGATCAATCATGGCGATCTTACGGCCCTGCTTTATTTGCAGGGCTATGCGCGCAACGATTTCGCGGCCTGATCAGAACAGATCGAACCGCACCGGGTTCTGCGCCCAATAGACCTTCGCCGCCAGCAACAGCCGCTCGGTCGGGTCCTGCGTGGCGGCAAATGGCACCGGCACGCCGTTTGCGGCGCTCACCCGTTCCAACGCGGCCTGCGTGGCAGGCCCGGCCTGACCATCGACACCCACCGGCTCGCCCACTTCGTTCAGCAGCAATTGCAGCGCCCGGTCGATATCGCTGCGCGACAGCGTGTCCAGATTTTCCCGAGCCAATGCAGCGGGTTCCTCATTGGCCAGCAGCGAGGCTTTGGCCGCACGTATCCCGGCTTCGGCCGCATTGACGCCCTGAGCACGGCCATTGAGGATAATGATCGCGCCGTTTGCGCCGCCCCAGGCATCACCACGCGCCAGCGCGATATCATACCAACCAAGCGCATCCTTGCCGGTCTTGCCCGGCACCTGATCGTTTAGGATCATCCGCGCGATGTTTGCAGGCGCGGTGGGATGGCCGCCATCGGAGGCGCGTGTAAACCATTCCAGCGCTTTCGGTAGATCGGCGGGGTTGCCGTCCAGCCCGCTCAGCGCGACAAAGCCCAGATTGTCATAGCCATAGATGTCTTCGCGCTGTTCCGAGGCGGTCAGATAGCGCATGCCGCGTTCCGGCAGGTAGTGGTCCGTGCCCTTGGCCAGAAAGTAGTAACCTAGCTCGTTCATCGAGAAGGTGTGGCCCAGTTCAACCGCGCGCTCCATCAACTCGAACCCGCGTTGGCGTTCCTCGGCGGTCTCGCCATTGCGCATCAGGCGTCGACCCAGCCGGTGCATGGCATAGGGGTCCTGTTCCGTGATCCCCTCTTCCATCAGCGCCAAAGCGCGATCCGGCTCATAGGGTATCTTGGTCACATCCCGGTCGATCCGCTTGGAATCGAGCAGCACCGCCAAACCATATTTGGCCCGGATATGACCGGCCTCGGCTGCAGCTTGGAAATTCTCGTAAGCCTTTTCCAGCTGCTTGGTGCTTTGCTGCAGCCGTCCAAGCTGATAGCGGAAGCGGGCATTGTCGGGATCGGCCCGCACCGAGGCTTCGCAGGCGGCAAGCCCGCCCGTCAGATCAAGCTCGTTGGGCAGCCGGTAAACACCCACGCCGTTCAGATCCAGCGCAGCCCCTGCAGCCAGATCACAGGGATCGAAGGTCAGATTCAGCGCCACATCGACGCGCCTTGCGGACCCGGCGCCAGTGGTGATCTCAACGCTGAAGCGGTCCGAGACAGTGGGATCGGTCAGATCCTCGGCCCTTATGTCGGTGATATCGGGCGCGTAGCCCACGACTGGGCCAGAGGTGTCACCATTCAGCACAAGCGCGCCCTTCGACGCAGACTCGATCAATGCGGCAGAGGCAATGTCAGCACCGATTAGCGCCGCGATCGCATCGTCGAGCGGGACGAGCCTGTCGAACCGCGCATCCATGTTCAGCGACTCAGGTGGGGCATTGCCGGGTACGGCGCTGGGCACCTCGGCCTGGGCCTGCGTCAGATAGAAGGGTCGCACCAGGGTCGAGCTTTCCCACGGCACCTGCACACCGCCGGTCTCGTTGTGGACCTGCTCGCGGATCATCGGGAATAGCTGCAGGATGTTCTCGCTCGGCGACGCACGAGCCGCTTTCAGCACGGCAGCGGTATAGGGGCTGTTGCCTCCGACCGCCCCATCCAATGCCAATGCACCCGGCGAGGTTGAATAGGCGATCAGAGAGTTCAGCGGGGTACGGAACACCTCGAACCCTGCTCGGGTCTCGAACAGGTTGGCGTCCAGGTCGGCGGCCAGCCGTATGCTCTGGAACGGGTTGTCGCGACAGGAATCCAGAATGGCCACATGGGCCGATCCGCGCGCGGCCAGCGTGTCTATCACCCGGTCCAGCGTCATCGTCTCAAGCGGCAGGTCATAGACGCTTTCGAATTTTGCATCGACGGGCAGCAGGTAGTTCCGTCGACCGATCTGAATGCCATGTCCGGCATAATAGAACACAACATCCGCCCCTTGCGGGATGTTGAGCACCGCGTTGCGCAGAAGCTGCTCAAAGCCGCGCTTGTCCAGATCGTAGCCGTCAAAGACCTTGAACCGGAACTCGCGCAGCAGCGCCGCCATGTCGCGCGCATCTTTGGCCGCATTGCCCAGATCGTCGACATTGTCATAGCTCTGGTTGCCCACAACGATGCCGATACGCGGCCCGCCGCCCACCAGCCGCAGCGCGCGCGTACCTTGCGCGTGCGCGGATGGAGTCAGACTCAGACCCAATGTTCCGCTGACGCCCAGAGAGGCAATCAGACGCAGAAAGTCCCGCTTGTTGACAGGCATGGATACACTCCTTGATCAGCCGCCCCAGCCGCCGCCACCACCGCCACCGCCACCACCGCCACCGCCACCGCCGCCACCACCACCGCCATCACGATCATCACCAGGCAACGGCTTGATTTTCGGCTCTTCAGGCTCGGGTTCGGCTGCGACCGTGGTAGTGGATGCAGCGCGTGTTGCCTGCGGTGTCGAGGTCGACGGCGCGGGTGTCGTTGCAACGGCCGGTTGGGGAGTTGTCGTCGTTGTCGTGGTGGTCTGCTCCGGCCGGGGTGGCGTGCAGCCGGCCACAAGAACCGTAACTCCAAAAGCGATAGGGATCAGGATCCTGACCATCACAAATTCTCCTTAAAATTTATTCAAACGTGATCTGTACGAGAACATTAACGGTTGGCACTTTGCCCTGTCTATGAACTTTGCCACATTCGCAATTCGCCGAAGGCCCGAGGGCTCTCACTCCAATCATTAACATTTACGTTAATTAGCGCATGTGTTAACAACCCTTATGCGTTCCGTGTTGAAAGCCTTTTCCGCCCTGTCCGATCAGACTCGCATGTCGATCGTCGAACAGCTCATGGCCGAAGGCGAGCTGGCCGCCGGGGAATTGATCGAAGGGCGCGGCATGTCGGGTGCTGCCATTTCGCGGCATCTGAAAGTGCTGCGCGAGGCCGGGCTTGTCCGGCAGCGGGTTCAGGGCACCCATCGGCTCTATACTGTCGATGGTCGGGGTCTGCAGGCCATCGCCGATTGGACGATCTCGAAACGGGCGTTCTGGGAAACCAGCCTGGACCGGCTGGACACCGCCATCACCCTAGAGGGCCAACCATGAGCGAGTTGCGGCTAGAACGTCATTATCCGATCAGTGCCGAGATGCTTTTCGCCTGGGTCAGTGATCCGGACAAGCTGTTGAAATGGTGGGGTCCCGAGGGGCTGCACGTGCCCGAGCATGATCTGGATTTCACCCGCAAGGGACCGTGGTATTCGGTCATGGTGAATGACGAGGGGCAGCGCTTCAAGGTGTCGGGGCACGTCACCCATGTCGATCCGCCGAAATCAGTGGGGTTCACTTGGGGCTGGCATGATGACGCCGATGCGCGCGGTGCCGAAAGCCATGTGACCCTGACCGTCGAGAACACCAAGACCGGCGCGCGGTTGATCCTTGATCATCGCGAGTTGAGCGATGCGGATATCGCCGCCAACCACGAAAAGGGCTGGACTTCGTCCCTACGCAAGCTGGACACACAGATTCAATAAGCACCAACCGGAGGATTTCATTATGCCGCAGTTCATCTTTGCCTATCACGGCGGAACCCGCCCCGAAGACCCAGCCGAGGTCGAAAAGACCATGGCCGCTTGGGGTGCTTGGTTCGAGACTATGGGCCCGTCACTGGAAATCCCCGGCGCGCCAGTAGGCATGTCGAAAACCGTCAGCGCCACCGGAGTGGCAGATGACGGGGGTGCGAATCCGATCTCGGGCTACACCGTGGTCAAGGCTGATTCGATTGAGGCGGCCACCGAAATGGCCAAGGGCTGTCCGATGGTCGTGGACGGGTCAGGCTCGGTCGAGGTGGCGGAAGTCATCGAGATGTAAGCCCGCCACCGGGCGCGTGACGGATCAGAGGAACCCTTCGGCCGGGTTGATGCGACCGCATTCGATGCCGCGTCGGCTGTGCAGAAGTGGGGTCATGAACTTGCGTGTCGCCGGGTGGTCGGGGTCCAGAACGCCCAAGCTGACCAGGATCGCCGCGATGGCGCATTCGCTGGCCCGGGTCGTGCCATCCATGATCTTGAGTGCAACGCCCATGCGCTTTTCGGGCAGGATCGCGACGAACACCGCCTCGGCCCCGGTCTTGATCGCGGCCTTTCCTCCGGCGGCGCGCATCAACTCGGTGCAGGCGCGGCGCTCGCCGGCAACCAATTCTGGGTGCTGCATCATCGCATTGGTCAGTTCGACCGCTGCCATGCTTTGGCGATCCGCACGGTCCAGGGCCGAGGCGAACCAGGCCATAGCCCGCGCAAGACCCGTCAGCGACGTGACGAAATTGGGGGCCGAGCAGCCGTCGATCCCATGCCCGGGACTGGCCTCGCCGGTGACCTCTTCGAAGGCGCTCAGGCAGGCCTGCTGCACCGGGTGATCCATCGCGACATAGTCCGGCCCCGCGCCCATGTGCTGCGTCAGGGTCAGAAATCCCGCATGTTTGCCTGAACAGTTGTTGTGCACCTGACAGGGCGTCTCATACGCGCGGATCAGAGCCTTGCGGGCGTCACGATCCTCGGGCACCTGCGGGCCACAGCGGAAATCATCGTCGTCCAGACCGAGGTGATCCAGCCAGGCATTGACCCGGTCGGTATGGATCGCTGCGCCCTTGTGTGAGGCACAGGCCAGCGCCAGATGTTCCGGGCCCAGCCCGTACTTCGCCGCCGCGCCCGACGTCAGCACTGGCAGCGCCTGCACCATCTTGCACGAGGAACGCGGAAAAATAACTGCATTCGGATCGCCCCAGCTGCGAACGATCTGCCCGCTGTCATCGCAAATCACCGCATGGCCCAGATGCACGCTTTCCAGAAACGTGCTGCGCCAGACCTCGGCCATCGGTATTGGCTGCGTCATGAAAACCCTCTCAAAATTCTGCGCGATTTCCTGCCAATCGCTCTTTCTTCCATGGTAGAACATGCGATAATGTGACTATGTCGGCAAGCGGTCGGCTGAGCGGTAAAGATGCACAATCAAGGTGCGCGGGTACGTTCGTGATTTGAGGTTAGAGGCAGTCTGGGAGTCTGGACAGATGGGATTGAAACTGGCGCGTATCGTGGCAGGCATGTGTCTGGCCGGGCTGGCAAGCACCGTAGTAGCGCAAACGTCGGAAAGCTCGAACCGGGTAGCGGTAAATACATCGTGGAGTGTGTTTGTCGAACAGGACCCGACCGAATGCTGGATCGTGTCAGCTCCGGAAGAGACGGTGAACACTCGCGGTGGCCGCGTCGTGGCCGTCCGTCGCAGCGATATCCTGCTGTTTGTCTTCTTCCGCCCCAAAGCAGGCGTAAAGGGTCAGATCACTTTTACCGGCGGTTATCCATTTGCACCGGGCTCGACGGTGAACCTGAGCGTTGGTGGGTCCGAATTTGAACTTTTCACCGAAGGCGAATGGGCCTGGCCCGCGACTGCCTCGGACGACGCCAAGATCGTGACCGCCATGAAGCGCGGCGCGCAGGCGGTGCTGACCGCCCGTTCGGCACGTGGAACCCAGACCAAGGACACCTTCTCGCTGTTGGGCTTCACCGCCGGTATCGAGGATGCCGAAAAGCGCTGCACCGAGTGATTATCCGGTGCTCTGATGCGCTGATCGGTTCGCAGATGGTAGCAGGTTCATGAATAAATCCATTCTTTTTCTTACGGTTCTGTGCCTGGCACCCCGCGTTGCAGCGGACCCGGCAATGGAATGCAACGAACCGTCACAGGTGGAGATCGCCGAATGCGTCTCGGCCATGCTCGACGGTGTCGATCTGGCGGTCGAAGCGTCACTTGGGCTTGCCCGCAACGCGATGGGCGAACTTGACCAGGTGACGGGGCGTGAGGCCGGTGTTCCCGCGCTTGACCGCTCTCAGGCTGCGTGGGTGACCTATCGCGATACCCAATGCGAGGCGGTGGGCGCAAGTTATGGCGGCGGTTCGGGCACCGGGATCGCCATCACTTCGTGCCGGATCGAACTGGGCCGGGCCCGTGCGTCAGAGTTGCTGGAGTTGGCGCGTTAGGCGGGATTCCTTTTGATCTTGCCGCGCGTTCCTATATAGAGGCGCATCTTACGCACAAACCCCGAGTCTCGCCATGACCGCCAAAGCGCCGATCACCCAGGATGTGATGACCATTCCCCGCAAGTTGCCGGAGGGAAAGATCAACCTTGTTGGCCTGACCCGCGACCAACTGCGCGAAACGTTGATCGAATATGGTACGCCGGAAAAGCAGGCCAAGATGCGGACCGGGCAGATCTGGCAATGGATCTATCAATGGGGCGTACGCGATTTCGACGCCATGACCAACCTCGCCAAGGCCTATCGGGCGCAGCTGGCCGAAAGCTTTGTTATCGAAACGCCCGAGGTCGTCACCCGGCAGGTGTCAGAGGATGGTACCCGCAAATACCTCGTCCGCATCGCAGGCGGCCATGAGGTCGAGGTGGTCTATATCCCCGAAGAGGATCGCGGCACGCTGTGCATCTCAAGTCAGGTGGGTTGCACACTGACCTGTTCCTTCTGTCATACCGGCACACAGAAACTGGTGCGCAACTTGACGGCGGCGGAAGTCGTTGGTCAGATCATGATGGCACGCGACGATCTGGACGAATGGCCAACACCCGGCGCGCCCAAGGATGAAACCCGGCTGCTCAGCAACATCGTGCTGATGGGCATGGGCGAGCCGCTCTATAATTTCGATAATGTTCGCGACGCAATGAAGATTGCGATGGACCCCGAAGGCATCTCGCTTAGCCGGCGCCGCATCACGCTCTCGACCAGCGGCGTCGTGCCGGAGATTGCCCGCACCGCCGAAGAGATCGGCTGCCTGCTGGCGATTTCGTTCCACGCCACCACGGATGAGACCCGAGACGTATTGGTCCCTATCAATAAGCGCTGGAATATCGAGCAATTGCTGCAGGCGCTGGCCAGCTATCCCAAAGTGTCCAATTCCGAACGCATCACCTTTGAATACGTGATGCTGGACGGGGTGAATGACAGTGACGCGGATGCCCATCGCCTGATCGAGCATATCAAGCGCCACAACATCCCCGCCAAGATCAACCTGATTCCGTTCAACGAATGGCCCGGCGCGCCGTACAAACGCAGCTCGAACAACCGCATCCGGGCGTTTGCCAACATCATCTATCAGGCCGGCTATGCTTCACCCATCCGCAAGACGCGGGGCGAGGATATCATGGCGGCCTGCGGTCAGTTGAAATCGGCTACCGAACGGGCCCGCAAATCGCGTAAGCAGATTGAGGCCGAGGCCGGCCTGCGCCGTTGAGACCTGGCAACTAAAGCACTTCATAAAAAAACTTTGGGTACGCAGCATCATCTCGCGCGTTGAAATTTCTGATTTCAGGCAGCGTGAAGGCGTTCATGCATTTCGCGAAGCGCTTATTTGGTGAACACCGCGCCGGAATGCGTTATCCCTGAGCATGAATTGACCCCAATTTGCGTTTCAAGGAACCGTGCCCATGACCCGACGTCTTCTTCTTGCCGCCGCCATCTTGATCAGCAACGCGGTGGGGCTTTTGCTGGCCACATTGATTCTGGACGGGTTCTCGGTCGGGCCACTGTCGCTGCTGATCGTTGTGTTGATCTTTACCGTCATTCAGGTCGTCGCCGACCCGCTGGTCACCAAAATCAGCGAAAAGAACTTACCCGCGCTCAAAGGCGGTGTCGCACTGGTGGTGATTTTCTTCGGCCTCATCATAACCAGCCTGATTGTCAGCGGCTTTCAGATCGGTGGTATCGCGAATCTGCTGGCGGCCACGCTGCTGGTCTGGCTCGGATCGCTGATCGCCACCATCCTGATCCCGCTTTTTGTGTTCAAGGAACTGCAGGCGCCAACGAAGACCAAATAGGTAAATTAGGGCAATTTCGGTAACGAACTGTCCCGGTTGCCCGCAAAACACCCTATTTCCGGTAAAATCCAGCCAAGATCAGCGGACAGTGTCATCCTCGTTCAAAAGGTTAACGAGGGTAGACTGATGACCTATGGCGAAGTGACGGGGGCGGCGATTGATGCCTCGATGCTGGACATGATCCAGCGTGAACGGGATCTGGCGCTAAGTGCGCGCGAATGGGAGTTCCGCCTGGCGGGGATGGGATATGCGATCAAGGCGATGCGCGGCAAGCAGGTGCTGACCAAACTGCCGCAAGGTACAGTCGTGGGCATTCTGCCCGAGAATCTGCACTAAACTACACTGCCACCACTGCAGCGCCGCTCAACACACTGATATTGCGCCCGCCCACCGCGGGATCGGTGTTGGCCCGCATATGCGTGACCATGTCGCGCACGCGGTTCCAGGTGCCTTCGTCGGGATAGATCACGACAACCATGCCTTCGTTCTCGGAGGTTCGGACAAGATAGCCGCCCACAGCCCCCATCGCCTTGAGCTGAGACAGGTTGTCGCGCGCGCTTGCTTCCAGCGCCGCCTCGTCCTGCCCATCTTCATAACGCCATGTCGAGACGGTAACATACGCCATTTGGTCCCTCCCTTGGATCTGTTCAGGCCCGAGTGTAGCACGAATCGATCCGGCTTTGGCCGGGTCACGGGCAACTGAGACCACAAGGGCGACCGCTCAGATGATACCGGGCAGCTTTAGACCGTGTTCGCGAGCACAGGACTTGGCAATGTCATAGCCGGCATCCGCATGCCGCCATACGCCCGATGCAGGGTCATTCCACAATACCCGCTCCAATCGCTTCGCCGCCTCGGGCGTTCCATCGGCGCAGATGACGACACCTGCGTGCTGGCTGAACCCCATGCCGACCCCGCCACCATGATGCAACGATACCCAGGTCGCGCCCGAGGCGGTGTTGATCAGCGCGTTCAGCAACGGCCAGTCGCTGACCGCGTCCGAACCGTCTAGCATCGCCTCGGTCTCGCGGTTGGGTGAGGCAACCGAGCCTGAATCCAGATGATCGCGCCCGATTACGACCGGCGCTTTCAATTCACCGCTGGCCACCATTTCGTTGAATGCCAGCCCGGCCCGGTGCCGGTCGCCCAGCCCGATCCAGCAGATTCGGGCCGGTAGGCCCTGAAACGCGATACGCTCCTGCGCCATGTCGAGCCAGTTGTGCAGATGGGTGTTCTCGGGGAACAGTTCCTTCATTTTGGCATCGGTCTTGTATATATCCTCGGGATCGCCCGACAGGGCGCACCAGCGGAATGGGCCGATACCCTTGCAGAAGAGCGGGCGGATATAGGCAGGTACAAAACCTGGAAAGGCAAAGGCGTTCTCCAGCCCCTCATCCTGCGCCACCTGCCGGATGTTGTTGCCATAATCCAGCGTCGGCACGCCCGCATTCCAGAAATCAACCATCGCCTGCACATGCACACGCATACTGGCACAGGCTGCCTTTTCCACCGCTTTAGGGTCTGATTCACGCTTGTCGCGCCATTGCGCCAGCGACCAGCCCTGCGGCAGGTAGCCGTTGATCGGATCATGGGCGCTGGTCTGGTCGGTGACGATGTCGGGGCGGAGGCCACCGGCCTGCATACGGGCGTATATCTCGGGGAAGATATCGGCCGCATTGCCCAGCAGCCCGACGGATTTCGCCTCGCCCGCCTTGGTCCAACGGTCGATCATCTCAAGCGCTTCGTCGAGCGTATCGGCCCTCTCGTCGACATATTTGGTGCGCAGGCGGAAATCGATCCGGTCCGGGTCGCATTCCACCGCGAGACAGCAGGCCCCGGCAAAGACTGCGGCCAGCGGTTGTGCCCCGCCCATGCCGCCCAAGCCGCCGGTCAAGATCCACTTGCCGGTCAGGTCGCCGCTGTAATGCTGCCGCCCGGCCTCGGCAAAGGTCTCATAGGTGCCCTGCACGATGCCTTGCGTGCCGATATAAATCCACGAGCCAGCGGTCATCTGGCCGTACATCATCAAGCCCTTCTTATCGAGCTCGTTGAAATGGTCCCAGGTGGCCCAATGCGGCACTAAATTCGAGTTTGCGATCAACACGCGCGGGGCGTCGGCATGGGTCCGGATCACCGCCACCGGTTTGCCCGACTGCACGATCAGGGTCTCATCCGCCTCAAGCTGTTTGAGGTTGGCGCAGATTAGATCGAAATCTCTCCATGTTCGTGCCGCGCGCCCGATACCGCCATAGACCACCAGTTCATGAGGGCTTTCGGCGACATCCGGGTGCAGGTTGTTCATCAGCATCCTCAGCGGCGCTTCGGTCTGCCAGCTTTTGGCGTTCAACTCAGGCCCGGTGGGCGGGTAGATGTCGCGGATGTTGTGGCGCGGATCGGTCATGCGGGGCTCCAGTTCTTGAGCGTTGTGAGTATTTCGGCCAGCGGGCGGCGTATCTTGTCCGCTTTGTCTTGTGCCCAGGTCCAGGGCGCGGCCTCGACCATGTAAGTGGATTGCGCCAGTTCCATCTGGATCGCGTGCAAGCCCTCATTGGGCCGTCCGTATTGGCGTGTGGTCCAGCCACCCTTGAAGCGGCCGTTGTCCACATGGCTGTAACCTGCTGCTTCGGAGCAGATCTGCTGCACACGCTGTTCCAGCTTTGGAGCGCAGGTGACTCCGTTGTTCGTACCGATATTGAAATCGGGCAACCTGCCGTCGAACAGGAACGGAATATGCGAGCGGATCGAGTGGCAATCATAGAGAATGGCAAAGCCATGTGTCGCGCGCAGACGCTCCAGTTCTGTTGTCAGAGCGGCGTGATAGGGCGCGTGGAACGTCTCGCTGCGGCGGGCGATTTCATCCGTGTCAGGCTCCATGCCCGCCCGGTAAATTGGCGTTCCGTTGAAATCGATAAGCGGGCACAAGGTGGTGGTGTTTTGCCCGGGATAGAGACTGATACCCGCTGGATCACGATTGACGTCGATCACATAGCGATGGACCGGCGTCCGTACAGTGGTGAGACCCTCGACCAGCCCGTCATATAGGCGGTCGATATGCCAATCTGTATCTGCCATTGCCCGCCCGGTGGCATTCAGGCGGGACAGAACCTCGTCCGGAATCTGGGTTCCGGTATGGGGCAGGCCCAGAACCAGCGGGCTGCGACCGCGGTTCACCTCGATCATGACGGCATCTCCATTTGCGCCACCTGCGCCAGTTCGCCAGCGCGGACCATGGCCGCCGCCGCCTCGATATCGGGGGCAAGGTAGCGGTCCTGTTCCAGCGCCGGAACAGTCTGCCGCAGATACGCGATCACCGCTTGCAGCCGGCGTGAGGTCACCAGCGGTGCGCGCGCCTCGATCCCCTGCGCGGCGCAGAGCAGTTCGACCCCGAGGATCACTGATAGGTTCTGGCACATCCGCCCCAGCCGCAGCGCGCCATGGGCGGCCATCGACACGTGGTCTTCCTGATTGGCCGATGTCGGCGTCGAATCCGTCACGCAGGGATTGGCCAGATGCTTGTTCTCGCTCATCAGGGCCGCCGTCGTCACCTCGGCAATCATGAAGCCCGAGTTCAGGCCGGGATCGGGGGTCAGGAAGGGCGGCAGATCGAAGCTGAGCGTCGGGTCCACCATCAGTGCCACGCGGCGCTGGGCGATGGCGCCGATCTCTGCCAGGGCCAGCGCCATCTGATCGGCGGCAAAGCCCACGTATTCGGCATGGAAATTGCCGCCCGACACGATCCGCCCGGCATCCACCAGCACCAGCGGATTATCTGTGACCGCGTTGGCCTCGACCTCCAACGTGCGTGCCGCCATGCGCAGCACGTCCAGCGCCGCGCCGACAACCTGCGGCTGGCAACGGATGCAATAGGGATCCTGTACGCGGTGGTCACCTTCGCGATGGCTCTCGCGAATTTCGGACCCCTCCATCAGGGTGCGCATGCCCCGAGCCACGTCGATTTGGCCGACATGGCCGCGCAACGCATGGATTTCGGGAACCAGCGGTGCAGTCGAGCCCATGATGGCATCGGTGGTCAGCGACGCGATCACCATCGAAGCGTGCGCCATCCGCAACCCATCGAACAGGCCCGCCAAGGCGCAAGCGGTTGAAAACTGGGTGCCATTGATCAGGCCCAGACCGGCTTTGGGGCCAAGCGCCACCGGTGTCAGACCGGCGCGCGATAGCGCCTCGGCGGCGGGCATGCGCTGGCCGCCATGGAATGCCTCGCCAGCGCCGATCATCGCTGCCGCCATATGTGCCAGTGGGGCCAGATCACCCGAAGCGCCGACCGAGCCCTGTGAAGGCACAACCGGGATCACATCACGCGCCAGCATCGCCTCGATCTGTTCGATCACAGTCCAGGACACGCCAGACGCACCCCGGCCCAGCGACAGGAGTTTCAGCACCATCATCAGGCGTGTCTTATCTAGGGCCAGTGGCTCACCCACGCCGCAGCAATGCGACAGGATCAGGTTGCGCTGCAGATGAGCGGTGTCCTCGGGTGCGATACGGGTCGAGGCCAGCTTGCCGAAGCCGGTATTTATACCATAGACCGCATCTGATCCGGCGGCGGCCTGCGCTACCATGTCGGCAGCGGCGTCGATGGCCGGTTTGGCGGCCCGGTCCAGCTGTGCCGGGGTTCCATCCCGATAAAGGGTTTCTAACGTGGCGAGCGTGGCCGTACCGGGCGTCAGAACAATCATTGTCGACCTGCGAGGATAAGGACGTGAAGCGGGTTGAAGCCGATGCGATAAGACAGCTCGGCCGGTGATTCGACATCCCAAACCGCCAGATCAGCACGCAGACCCGGCGCAATCCGACCGCGATCCGGGAGGCCCAGCGCCTGCGCGGCGTTGCATGTGACACCGGCCAGCGCCTCTTCGGGCGTCATGCGAAACAGGGTGCAGCCCATGTTCATGGTCAGCAGTAGTGAAGTCAGCGGTGACGATCCCGGATTGCAATCGCTGGCCAGCGCCATCGGAACGCTATGAGCGCGAAACGCCTCGATCGGAGGTTGCTGCGTCTCGCGCAATGTATAGAACGCGCCCGGTAGGATCACCGCGACAGTACCCGAAGCCGCCATTGCAAGCGCATCTGCTTCGGTTGCAAATTCCAGATGGTCCGCCGACAGAGCACCGTAACGGGCCGCCAGTTGCGTGCCGCCGAGATGAGACAATTGTTCGGCGTGCAGTTTGACCGGCAGGCCAAGCTCTGCCGCCACGCGGAACACCTGCTCGATCTGTCCCGTGTCAAAGGCGATGTTTTCACAGAACCCGTCCACGGCATCCACCAGCCCTTCGTCAAATGCGGCGCGCAGCGTCGGGATGCAAACCTCGTCAATATAGGTGTCGTCACGGGATTTATATTCGGGCGGCGTCGCATGGGCGCCCAGAAAGCTGGTCTTGACCGTTATCCTACGGTGCTGCTCCAGCGTGCGGGCGGCGCGCAGCATGTTCAACTCGGTCTCACGGTCCAGTCCGTAGCCGGATTTGACCTCGACCGTGGTCACGCCTTCGGCGATCAGCGCATCGAGCCGGGGCAGGGCCTGCGCGATCAGTGTCTCCAGAGTTGCTGCCCTCGTGTCGCTCACGGTTGAGATGATTCCGCCACCGGCGCGCGCGACCTCTTCATAGCTGGCCCCGTTCAGGCGCATCTCAAATTCGCGGGCGCGATTGCCGCCGAAAACGAGATGGGTATGGCAATCGATAAATCCCGGCGTGACCAGCCGCCCGCCCAGATCGTCGCGGGGCCAGTCGCCATAGTCGCCGGTCAACGCGCTTGCTGGTCCGACCCACGCGATCCGGTCGCCCTCAATGGCGATCGCCGCCTGTTCGATCAAGCCATAGGGGACATCGCCCGCACTCATCGTTGCGGCATGTAGGCCAGTCAGGATGCGCTTGTTGGTCACGGGATCTCTCGAGGATGCTTGCACGAGATAAGGTATGCGGTTAAACTTATTATGTCTAGTCATAATTGGAGGCCAAATGCAGGCGATTTTTGCGAAACGCGCCATAGTAGGGTCTGACTGGTGCCGGGATGTGCGGGTCTGTGTCAAGGATATGCGCATCGCGACGATCGATGTTGATGCCACAGCCCAGCCCGCAGATGTGCAGGTAAATACGCTGTTGCCCGCGCTGGCAAACCTGCACTCGCACAGCTTCCAACGCGCTATGGCCGGTATGACCGAGACGCGCGCAGCGGGCCGTGACAGTTTCTGGACCTGGCGCGAGATGATGTACCGTTTCGTCACCCATCTCACGCCCGAGCAGTATGAAGCCATCGCTGCGCTGGTCTTTCTGGAGATGCAGGAGGCAGGCTATGCCTCGGTCGGGGAGTTTCACTATGTCCACCACCAGCCCGACGGCACGCCCTATGACGCGGTCAGCGAACTCAGCCAACGTGTTATTGCCGCCGCTGCGCAAACCGGGATCGGGCTGACCCACCTGCCGGTGCTCTACAGCTATGGCGGTGCAGGGCGGGCCGAATTGGGGCCGGGGCAGAGACGGTTCGGCAATGATGTCGGCGCCTATCTCGATCTGGTGTCCGAGGTGCGGACAGCCTCTCGGGCGCTGCCAGCGGATACCTGTGTGGGCATCGCACCGCATTCACTGCGCGCGACCTGCCCCGAGGATCTGGCCGATCTGCTGGCCTCTCACGATGCCCAGCCGATCCATATCCATATCGCGGAACAACTCAAAGAGGTCGAAGATATCCGGCAATGGCTGGGTGCAAGACCGGTCGACTGGCTGCTGCAAAACGCATCGGTCGGTGACCAGTGGTGCCTGATCCATGCCACCCACATGACCGAAGCAGAAACCGTCGCGATGGCGCGGTCCGGCGCG
Source organism: Ruegeria hyattellae (assembly GCF_041537925.1). Classification (NCBI taxonomy): domain Bacteria; kingdom Pseudomonadati; phylum Pseudomonadota; class Alphaproteobacteria; order Rhodobacterales; family Roseobacteraceae; genus Ruegeria; species Ruegeria hyattellae. Next base: position 114,221 of record NZ_JBGOSH010000009.1, read on the forward strand.
GTTGCGGGCCTGTGTCCCGTGACCGAGGCCAATCTGGGCGACGGACCGTTCAATGGTCCGACATTCATCCAGGCAGGCGGGCGCTTCGGACTCGGGTCGGATTCGAATGTCTGCATTTCGTTGACCGAAGAGTTGCGGACGCTGGAATATTCCCAGCGCCTGCGGGACCAGAGCCGCAACGTGATGGTGTCTGGCGCAGGGTCGGTCGGGGCAGACCTCTACCTGTCGGCGGCGGAGGGAGGCGCGCAGGCGCTGGGCCGCGACAGCGGTGAACTCGCGACCGGCAAGCTTGCCGATCTGGTGGCCATCGACAGTACCGACCCAACCCTGATGGCGCTGAGTGACGAACAGCTTCTGGATGGCTTGTGTTTTGCAGCCAAGGACCACGTTGTCACCGATCTCTGGTCCGCCGGGCGGCATCAGGTGCAGGGTGGGCGGCATGTCGCGCGCGATGCGGTTCTCAGCAATTACAGGGACGCCATGTTAACTCTGATGGACAGGATCTGAACCATCGATGCTGTTCGGCTCTTTCTAATAAAATATAGTCATAATATCATTATGACCGGATTTATGCGAAGGGGGCGGAATGGCTGATCGCAAAACCATCAGTTACCAGGATGTACGCGACGAGGTCGTTGCGCGCATCCAAAGCAGGCGCTGGCCGCAGGGAACGGTTCTGCCGACCGAGCTTGAACTGGCCGCCGAATTTGGCTGCGCGCGCGCAACCGTCAACCGCGCCCTGCGCGAACTGGCCGAGCGCGGCATCGTCGATCGGAAACGCAAAAGCGGTACGCGGGTCGCCCTCAGCCCGACCAAGCAGGCGAGGCTGGAAATAGCCGTTGTCCGCCAGACCGTCGAAGAGATGAACGCCGCCTATCGTTATTCACTGGTCAGCCGGGACCTGATGGCCTGCCCGCCCTGGCTGCAGGCCAAGATAGGGCTGACCGACCCCGGACAGGTCCTGCACCTGTGCTGTATGCATTTCGCTGACGACCGGCCTTTCCAGTTCGAAGAACGCTGGATCAATGTCCATGCTGTGCCTCATGTGATCGGGGCCGATTTCCTTGCGGTTGGGCCCAATGAATGGCTGTTGGCCGAAGTTCCGTTCTCAGATGCGGAGGTGGCATTTTCGGCGGTGCCTGCAAGCGTCAGCCTGAGTGAATTTCTTGCCGTCCCCTCTGGCACGCCGCTGTTTCAGATGGAACGGACAACCTGGTTCCGGTCCGAGCCGGTGACCTTTGTACGCATGACCTTTCATCAGGGCTATCAGATGCGCACCCGGTACTGACCGTGCTGTCCGACAATGGATCGGTGATCGAAATGGGTGGTATGCCACTTGGTTTTGGTCAACGCAGAAAAACTGCAGGTTCGAACCGCCAAGCGAATCGCCTGATACGGGTATTACTTGATCGGGCGGGATTGCGACGGCTTTTTGGGGCCATTCACGCGCGTTGCACCGAGGATGGCCTTATATCTTCCCGCCCGCCAGCGTGCTCAGGGAAATCGGCGCAAACCGCATTGTGCAAGGGCGTTTCCCGCGCCGCAGGGGCGGCGGATCCCACCAAAACCGCCTTTCGCGCCGAATTTTGCCAGCAACCTACAATTGCGTAGGCGCATTTCCGCTCACCGTGTGATATGATGGGGAAATCAATTCATTTGGACTTGCGACGCAAGTGATTCAGCGTCCAAAGGGGACTTCAAGCTAGCGCTTAACGCGCAAAATGGGGCAGACATGTTCGAGGCAACGGAAAACACGCCGTCAAAGCGGTTCTCTTCGCACCCGCGTTGCGAAGGCGGCTGGCGCGTGACATCCGGTCGGTCGGCCCTAAATACATTGACGAAGGTTCGGGCATCTGCCGTTTGCGGTGGATCTACCTGCGCAACGCGACGCAACAGGCATGAAGCAGTCGCGACAGTCGTTCAATTTGGCAGCGGCGCAAGCTTTGCTGGCGCAGCGCAAAAAAGCTCTGCAATTTTTGCAGGCAATGACATCAGAACGCTTCAAGGCGTCGGGGCATCGGATCTATCCCCCAGATCCCGCCCCATCAGTTTCCGGGATAATATTTCTGTTCCGGGTCACGCCTTGATGCTGCGGCAGGATATGCCGGGCTTCTAGTCCTGCAAATTCCGCTGCGGGCCAGGCACAGCAGCTACACCCGGTCTGGCCTACCCCGTCGGAGAGAACCCCCCTCCTCTCCGGCGGGGACCCCCTACACGATCAGAAACGTCGATTGTATGGCTTAGCCGTTCTCGCGCAGGATTTGTCCGGCAAGATAGAGCGAGCCGCAGATCAGGATACGGGCTTGCGGATCGGTCCTTGTGATCGCCTGCAATGCGGCGGAGACACTGTCTGCAGTGGTCGTGGCCAAGCCCACTGATTGCGCGGCGGCGGCGGTATCAGAGGCGGGCAGTGTATTGGCTTCGCCCGGGATCGACACGGCGGCTAGGCCGTCGGCCTGGCGCGCCAGCGGGCGCAGGTAGCCGGTGACATCCTTGGTGTTGAGCATACCGCAGATCATGTGCGTTGGCCGTTTCGGCAGGCGCGCCAGCAGATCGGCCAGGGCGCTGCCAGCGGCGGCATTGTGGCCGCCATCAAGCCAAAGTTCGGCCTCGGGAGCGCTGTCGACCAGCGGGCCGGTCCTGAGGCGCTGCATGCGCGCCGGCCATTCGGCGCGGGTCACGGCGGCCTCATAGGCGACATCGCCCAGGTTCAGGTGACGCAGAACCGCCAGCGCCGCGCCGGCATTCTGGACCTGGTGCGCGCCCAGCAGGTTCGGCATCGGCAGGTCGCGCAACCCGGTTTCGTCCTGATAAATCAACCGTTCGCGTTCTTCATGTGCATGCCAGTTCTGACCATAGGCAAGCAGCGGCGCGCCCAATCGGGTTGCGGTGGACTCGATGACATCCATCGCCTCATCAGGCTGCGGGCCGACGATAACCGGCACGCCGCGCTTTATGATCCCGGCTTTTTCAGCTGCGATCTTGGCGATCGTGTCGCCCAGGAACTGCTCATGATCGACCGAGACCGGCGTAATCACACAAAGCGCTGGGCGGTCGATCACATTGGTGGCGTCAAGCCGCCCGCCCAGGCCCACTTCGAGCAGGGTGTAATCTGCCGGAACCCGAGAGAAAGCGAGTAGCCCGGCGATGGTAGTGATCTCGAAATAGGTGATCGAGGCGCCATCATTAGCAGCGTAACATTCGTCGAGAACCGCCGTCAGATCGGGTTCGGCGATCAGTTTTCCGGCCAGGCGGATGCGTTCGTGAAACCGCGCCAAATGCGGCGACGTATAGGCATGGGCGCGCAGCCCGGCCCCTTCCAGTCCTGCGCGGATCATCGCAAGGGTTGACCCCTTGCCATTAGTGCCCGCGATATGGATGACCGGCGGCAGCCTGTCCTGCGGGTTGTCAAGTGCCGCAAGCAGGCGCCAGACCCGGTCCAGCGTCAGGTCGATGATCTTAGGGTGCAGCGCCATCATCCGGTCAAGGATGATGTCTGATTGTGCCGCGTTCATTTCTCGGTCGGCGCCTCTTTGTCGGGCTCTTTGGCAGGCTCTGCCTCCGGCTCCGGTGCAGGCAGGTCGCCGCGCACCGCGGGCGGCTGGTTCATCAGCATCCGGGTGATGGAGATCAGTTCATCCCGCATCTCAGTCCGTTTCGTCACCCGGTCCAGCATGCCGTGATCCAGCAGGTATTCGGCGCGCTGAAAGCCCTCAGGCAGTTTCTCGCGGATGGTTTGTTCGATCACGCGCGGTCCGGCAAAGCAGATGAGTGCGTTGGGTTCCGAAATATGTACATCGCCCAGCATCGCATAAGACGCGGTAACGCCGCCGGTGGTCGGATGGGTCAGAACCACGATATAAGGCAGACCCGCTTCTTTCAGCATTTCGACGGCGACGGTGGTGCGGGGCATCTGCATCAGCGACAGGATGCCTTCCTGCATGCGCGCGCCGCCAGCGGCGGAAAACAGAATCAATGGGCGTTTCAGCTTCACCGCTTCCTGCGCGGCGGCGATGATGGCGTTGCCCACATACATGCCCATCGACCCGCCCATGAACGAGAAGTCCTGCGCGGCGGCGATGATCGGCGTGCGGCCGATCTCACCACTGGCGACCAGCATCGCCTCTTTCTCGCCGGTCGCTTTCTGCGCAGCCTTCATGCGGTCGGGGTATTTCTTCTGGTCGCGGAACTGCAGCGGATCGGCTTTGGGCTCGGGCACCGCCACGTCGGTAAAGACGCCGCCGTCGAACAGCGCTGTGAACCGCTCACGCGGGGTAATCGCCATGTGGTGGTCGCAATTGGTGCAGACGTTCAGATTGTCGCTCAGCTCGCGATGGAACAGCATGGTTCCGCATTCTTTGCATTTATGCCAGAGGTTCTCGGGCATCTCCCGGCGCGAAAAGATCGAGTTGATCCGGGGCCGGACATAGTTGGTGATCCAGTTCATTCAGGAACCTCAGGTCGAACATGCACGCGCCCAGATAAGACGCCGTGCCCGAAATTGCAATCAGCGACGCAACCCAATGCGCGCCACGAGCCAGGCGCAGACCATCATGACCAGATCCACAAGCAGCCACAAACGTAGCGCGCCGGTATCCGACATGTCGAACGGTGTGAGATAAAGCGCTAGCCCGCTGAGCATGTCGGGGAAGCCCACGATCAGCAACGCCAAGACATTGTTGGTGAAATGCAGCGCGATGGCGGGGCCCAGCGTACCCGCTCGCGCCGTGATATCGGCCATCAGCAACCCGAAGAGACCGGTCAGCGCGACGACAAGCAAAGTATTCTCGCCCGCCTGTTCAGGCGAGTAATGTCCAAAGGCGAACAGGATCGAGGGCACGAGCATCCAGATCAGCGGGCTGCGGAACCGTGCGGCAAGCGATTGTTGCAGGTACCCGCGGAACAGGATTTCCTCGGCACTGACCTGAATCAGCACCGCAAGCAGTGACAGGGGAAGCAGAAACAGCCAGGCACTAAACGTTAGGTTCGGCGTCAGCGGCGCGCCGAAGCCGTAAGGCGGCAACACAAAGATCGCGAGCATCATCAGAACCAACAGCCTGAACACCTGCCAGAACTGTCTGATCATTAGTCGCCGGTCTCCGGTCACACTCTGCAGGCTGCGGCGCTGCAACTGGCGCACTGCGAGCGTGACCCCAAGGATCATGAAGCCGAAACTGGCGAGCAGCATCAGCAGACCAGGTGCCGAATCGCCGGTGATGAAGGACATGGCAAGCTCGTGCGAACCTGCCGCCAGCGCCCGCCAGACGACGGTGTAACCAGCAAACAGCGTCACCGACACGATCACCAGCCCCAGCAACATCCGCCATAGCGCCTGCCGCGGGCGGCAGGGGGCCACGAGGGCCTCATGCGCGGCGTAGGGCGTGTCAATCATCGCTTGGGTCACCTGCATCTTTGCGCGTCACCTCGGACATGTTCCTCAGATCGGGATCATAACCGCTGTTTATGATGTCCTGAATACGATCTCCGGCCCCCATCAGATAGCCCGAGACGGTTTCCAGCAATTGCAGGGCCACCTCGGCATCGCTTTCGATCACGGCGCGAAACTCTTCGCCGCCGATCCTGAGGAATTTGCTGTCCTCCTGCGCCACCAGATTCATGCTGCGGGTCCGGCGCATGATGATCGACAGGTCGCCGATCAGGCGGCCGGGTTCGATCGTGCTGATTATGCGGGCGTCGTCCTCTTCTCCGGGCCAGCGCAGCAGGGCGCTGCCTTCGACACAGAGATAGGCGGCATCGGCCTGCTGACCGGCGGCAAAGATCGTCTGCCCCGCCCCGACCTCGTACCATTGCGCCGAATAGGCCAGAAGCTTCTGGTTGCGGGCGTTGAGATTGCCGAACAGGTCGGTGCCCGCGATGATGTTGAGCTTGCGGCTCAGGTCTGCCGCGCCGCTTTCGTCCAGCCCGTCCATCTTAACCCCTGCCACACCGTCAATGCGGCCGTTTTCGATCTCGATGAACAGGTCATAGGCCTCGGGATGGGCAAAGCTGTCTTCCATGAAGATCATGATGGATTTCGGCAGCAGCTCGCGCAGGCGCTGCCTTGTGCGCAACCGGCTTTTCGAATCGTGGCTGGCCAGCGCCTTGTCGAGGATCAGTACATCGGGACGCTTAATGCCCGCCCGGGAAAACGCGGTACGTTCCTGGAACACCGTGGGCAGGCTGTTTCCTCCCAGCCCCGAGGGCAGATCGTAGATGATCGCGGCCAGACGGCGGCGCAGCCCGGCCTCGGTCAACACCTCGGCGACTACGTCCTCGATCTCTTCGGCGTGCGCGCCTGCCATTTGCGACACGCGCCCGAACAGGGCGTTTTCGGCAACGCTAAGGCGGGGCAGGTAGCGATCTTCGCTGACAGTTTCGAACATGCCATGTGCCGCCTCGGTCAGCCGGTCGGCATGGGCATGACGCATGGCAAGGATCTTGTCCTTCAACTCCTCGGTGAAACTGGGGCCGATCTGCTCGGCGGTCAGCAGGAATGGAACCGCCACAAGCAGACCTTTTTCATCGTCGCTCAGCGCCTGCGCACCTTCCAGCTCGCGGCGCTCGGCGATGTCGAGCAATTCGCGGTACATGTCTTCGTCCAGTCCGAGGCGCTGGAACAGCGGGTGGTCGGTGCCGTCCCGGCCAAATGTCTGCCTGAGATCGTGGATAACGGCTGTGGCGATCATCCTGGCGTCCTCATCAAGGCCAAGCTCAACCATCGTACCGATGAATTCGTCATTTTTGACCAGCGCGTGGGGCGGCAGATCGCGCGTCGGTGCCGCAAAGAGCAGGTTGCCACCGATGGGTACTGCCGGATTGAATTTCTCGCGGTCGAACCTGTAAACCAGCTCGTCCAGCTTGCGCGCCTTCAGCGCCTCCCAGATGCGGCCCCGCAGGCCCACGATTTCGCCCGCAAGCGCGCGGTGCATCTCTGGGTCGAGCTTGGACCGCAGAGTGCGGCGCAGCATGAACTCGTCGATCCCCATCGCCTCGACCAGCTTGAACCACCAGTCGCGGATGCCCTCGCCATCGGGCAGATCGGCCAGACTGGGATCGAGCCAGTCCTCGTCCAGGGAATCGCCGCTATTGCCTGCGCGCACCGCTTCGAGCTGCTGCCGGTCGGGCTGGCGCGGATGTTCGTGGTCGCGCTGTGGTTTCGTCCGCAGCGGCATCAGAAGGTTGTCGCCCAGCGTGCCGTCAAACAGATAGGGGCGCGAATGGGCATAGCCGACCCGCGCGGCGATCACGCCCTGATGCAGCTCTTTCACATTCCGCCCCGACAGAAACACCTCGCCATGAGTCGGAAGCATTTCGCGCGTCAAAAGTTGCGCGATGGCAGAGCGTTCGGCCTGCCTGCTGGACCGGATCGCCACCCGCGCGCCGGGCGGGATGGTCATGTTTATGTCTTCGAGGATCGTATTGCCGTCCCGATCCCGTACAGTCACATTGCGCAGTTCGATCGCCCCGTTCAGATGCGGGATTTCACTCGGCTCGCCATCGAACAACTCGGACGGAATCATGTCGCGCGGTGCAAACCGCTCCGTTACAATCTCCCAGCGCAGCGACATGTCCTGCACTTGATTGTAATATGTCAGCAGTTCCTTCCACGGGCTGGACAGGTCCTTGTAGGCGGCGAGCGCCGCCACCAACGCGCCCACTGTGATCTCGCCCTTGATCGCCAGATAACCGCCTGCTGAATAAAAGAAGAACGGCGTCATCTGGGTGATCAGGTTGTTCAGGAACTTCATGAAGAATTTCTTCTGATAAATCCTGAACCGGATATCGAACAGCTTGCCCAGCCTGCTGGTGAAAATTGCCAGCCGATAGCGCCAGCCGCCATTGGCACGCAGGTCCGAGATACCGGCCGCGCTTTCGCCAATCTCAGACGACAGGCGACGGACCTGCTGGATGCGGTCCTTGTTCAGCAGGTTTATCTGCCGTTGCAGCATCGGGATCAGCCAGGCTTGCAGCGGGATCAGCGCGATCGAGGCAAGCCCGAACCAGACGCTTTGCATGAACAGGAAAGTCACGATGGTCAGCATCTGGCCCAGCTGGAACACCGGCTGCGCCAGCGCATCGCCCATCAACCCGCCCATCGGCTCGGCCTCGGACGTGATCATCGAGACGAGCTCGCCCTGGCTGGTGGTTGCAAAATACGGCCGGGGAAAGCGCATCATGCGGCTGATCAGCTGATAACGCAGCCGCCGCAGCATCCGCTCCGACAACACGCCCTTCTTCGTGTTGATTCGCATTTTCATGAACCCGCTGGCGATCACAGTGGCCAGAAACGCGAAACACAGCACCAGCAGATACTGCACTTGCGTCAGGTCGAAGCCCCACAGGTTAATCACATTGGTTGTCGCGCCGATGGCGTCATTGATGATGCGCTTGGGCAGTTCCAGCGAGGCATAGAGGAGCGGGAACGAGATCACCGTCAGCATCAGCAAATAGAGCTGCTGCCGTTTCGAATGCTTCCAGATGAATGAAAACAGTGTGGGTTCCATCACCCATTCCTCGTTTCAGGTAAAATCGTCCACGGCATGGCGCGGAAATCCCACTGTCACCGAATGACGGACGGTAAGCACTGGCTCGATGGATTACAAGACGCGGGGATCAGTGCATTTCCATGCCACTTGTGTCGCTCGCGGCAGGGGGCTATTGCCATCTGAACCATTTTTCCGGGAGTCCAGCCATGCTCAAGCGCAAGTTCGACAAGACCAAATTGCCCAGCCGTCACGTAACCGAGGGGCCAGAGCGCGCGCCGCACCGGTCCTACCTTTATGCGATGGGGATCAGCGAAGACGAGATTCATCAGCCGCTGATTGGCGTAGCGACCTGTTGGAACGAGGCTGCGCCCTGCAATATCGCGCTCAGCCGTCAGGCGCAGGCGGTCAAACTGGGCGTCAAAGCCGCCAGCGGCACCCCACGCGAATTCACCACCATCACCGTGACCGACGGGATCGCCATGGGCCACGAAGGCATGCGATCGTCACTGGCCTCGCGCGAGGCGATTGCCGACACGGTCGAGCTGACCATGCGCGGTCATTGCTATGACGCCATCGTTGGTCTGGCGGGTTGCGACAAGTCGCTGCCGGGGATGATGATGGCAATGATCCGACTGAATGTTCCTTCCGTCTTCATCTATGGCGGCTCGATCCTGCCGGGGCGGCTGGAAGGCAAAGACGTCACCGTTCAAGACGTGTTCGAAGCGGTGGGTCAGCATCAGGCGGGCAACATGACCACCTGCGAGCTGGAAAAGCTGGAACAGGTGGCCTGCCCTAGCGCCGGGGCCTGTGGCGGTCAGTTTACCGCCAACACCATGGCCTGCGTGTCCGAGGCGATCGGGCTGGCGCTGTTCAATTCGTCGGGTGCACCCGCGCCCTATGAAAGCCGCGATCAATATGCCGAAGCCTCGGGGGAGGCGGTGATGAACCTGATCGAGAAAAACATCCGCGCCCGCGATATCGTGACGCAGAAATCGCTGGAAAACGCCGCGCGTATCGTGGCCTGTACCGGCGGGTCGACCAATGCCGGGTTGCACCTGCCCGCAATGGCGCATGAGGCCGGGATAGATTTCTACCTGGAAGATGTCTGCGAAATCTTCCGCGACACGCCCTATTTCGTTGATCTGAAACCGGGTGGACAGTTCGTGGCCAAGGACCTCTATGAGGCGGGCGGCGTGCCAGCGGTGATGAAGGAACTCAGCAAGGCGGGACTGCTACACGAGGATTGCATGACCGCCTCGGGCTATTCCATGGGCGAGGAACTGGAAAAGATCGACCGCGCAGCTGATGGCCGGGTCATTCATCCGGTCGAAACCCCGCTCTCGACCACCGGTGGGGTTGTCGGCCTCAAGGGCAATCTGGCCCCCGAAGGCGCCATCGTGAAGATCGCTGGCATGAGCGAGGAGCAACTCAGCTTTACCGGCCCGGCGCGGGTTTTCGAATGCGAGCAGGATGCCTTCGACGCGGTGCAGAAACGCGAATACGCCGAAGGCGACGTGTTTGTCATCCGCAACGAAGGTCCTTCGGGCGGTCCCGGCATGCGCGAGATGCTGGCGACCACGGCAGCGCTCTCCGGTCAGGGAATGGGCAAGAAGGTGGCGCTGATTACCGATGGCCGGTTCTCGGGTGCGACTCGCGGGTTCTGCGTCGGCCATGTCGGCCCCGAAGCGGCCCATTGCGGCCCCATCGCGCTATTGCAGAACGGCGACATGATTACGCTCAACGCTATCGAGGGCGCGATCTCGGTCGATCTCAGCGAGGACGAGCTTGCCGCACGCAAGGCGGCGTGGTCCGGCCCGCGTGAGACGATCTATGCCTCGGGCGCGTTGTGGAAATACGCGCAGTTGGTCGGCGAGACCTACAAGGGCGCGGTGACCCATCCCGGCGGCAAGGCGGAAAAGCATGAATATATGGACCTGTAAGGTCCGTATCGCCGTCCTGACCTTGGTGCTGCTCGCTGGGTGCGACGAGCTTGTCGCGCCGCAGCAGGATCACGTGCTGCCCCGATCTGTCGTGTTGGCGGGTGGCGATGTCGTGATCCGCGCACCGAACGGCTATTGCGTCGAACAGCGCTCAGTCCGGAACGGCAGTAGCAACAGCTTTGCCTTGCTCGCCCGCTGCGACGCGCTGGGTGCAGGAGCGGGCAAGAATGCGCAGGGACTGGCCCTGATCACGGTAACCACCGAAGCGCGCGCCGATGCGGTTCAGCCTGATGCACGGGCCCTCACACGGTCTGCCGCTCCGGCGCAACCCTCCGCCACACGCAGCTATGGCGGCATGCCTGTTATCCGTTTCGACGAGACGAGCCACCGGGTGCGCGGCGCCAGCCCGCAGGTCTGGCGCTCGGGGTTCGTCGCGAACGGCCATGTCGTTGCATTGGCGCTTTACGCCGAGGAGGGCAGCCTGATGCTGGGCGACCGGGGCGCGCGCCTGTTGTCGGAACTGGCCCGGCGCACCCGTGTGGCCAGCGCAAACGCCAAGGCCGATCCGGGCTGATTAGTGCTCAGCCTGGCAAAAAAAACACTGCGCGGGCGTTAATGGGTTTATCTGGCGTGCCTCCTTTCGCTAAACAGATAGGCAACACACGTCACAACGGCGGACGGAAGATGAGCAGGGTTCTGGATCGGTTGTTCCAAAAGCGCGCGCTGCGGCACTGGCGCATGGTGGCGCAGCAATCTGACGACACCGAATTGCCCACCCTGCGCCAGCAGCGCGCTCAGGCACGTGAATTGCGCAGCCAGCTAGACCGGTTGATCCACGCCGCCGACGGGCGGCTTGCGCTGCCCGCGATCGGGTCCTCGTTCTTTCCCAAACCCCATGGCACCGACTGGTCATGGCGGCCAGGGCTGTGGCGCGGGCCGTTGCCGGTGCCCGGAGTGTCCTGGGCCCCGAACCGGACCTCGCTGGGCGATGAGGTGACGCTGTTTCACGACTGCATCCAGTCCGAACTGACGCTCCGGCAATGCCGCAACCTCCGCGAGGCGGATCTTGCTCCTTACGGGTTGCGCATGGATGTCCTGCAGTTCGAAGGCTCGTTCCTGTCACTAGTGGTGGATTTTCCCCCCGAGGGGGCCGAAGGCCTGTCGCGCGGGCATCTGATACGGGTCGATACCGAGATCACCTCGGAAAAGCCGATTGAGATCTTTGCCCGTCTGAACATCCGCCACGGCCCCAATACCGAACAGATCGTGCGCGAACTGCCGCTGGGTGATGAGGATGTGATGGTGGAGTTCGACCTCGCCTATTCCCGTCTGAACGAAAAGCGCATCGAGAAGATCTGGCTCGACCTGATCTTCGAGGCGCCCGATTTCAATCAAGTTGTAATACGCGACCTGACCCTGTGCCGGGTCCGCCGCGCCGTATTGTAAGGGGGCCGCATGAGCGATCTGACACTCACCAAAATTCGGCTGCGCAACGGCGTCTGGGAAGGCCGCCTAACCGGTGCAGCAGCTGAACAGCGCCCAGAGATCGGCGTGACCCACCAAGACGAGCCCGTCGAAGCGGTTGAATTGACCGAGGCAAATGGCGAAGGCTGGGACCTGCGGATCACCATACCGCCGCACGCGATTGCCGACGGAGTTCAGACATTTGTGATCTTCGACCGCGCAACTGCTGGCAAACTTGGTGATTTCGTGCTGATCGCGGGCGAGGCTGCGTCGGATACTCTGCACGCTGAAGTCGAGCTTTTGCGCGCCGAACTGGACATGCTGAAGCGAGCGTTCCGGCGCCATTGCATCGAGACCATGTGACGCTGCCCGGGTCAGGCAGGGACCGCGCCGCCGATCCTGTCCGAAACCGCACGTGCAACCTCCCGCAGGCGCGGGGCATGGGCGACGAAACTGTCAGGGTCGAAACTGGCCGTGAGTGTCCAAAGCGACAGGCAGGCGGCCACCTTGTTCTGATCGTTCCAGATCGGGACCGACATGCCCATGACCTGCAGAAATTCCTCACGGATCGCGGTGGCATAGCCCGCCTCACGCACTTGCGGCAATTCAGCTGCAAGCGCTTCGGGCGAGGTATGCGTGTACTCGGTGTATTTTTCCAGCGACGCTGACTGGATGTAGGTCTGCCACTGTGCCTCTGACATATGTGCCAGAAGCACCTTGCCCGCCGCCGTACAATGCAGCGGCGCACGGTCTCCGGCGTGGGGTGCATAGCGCACGGCATCGAAATTCGACGTTCTCAAATACAGGATTTCGTCGTGATCCAGCACGATCAGCGCTGTGTTCATGCTTGTTTCTTCGCTTAGCGCCGTTATCGGAACCGCCGCCACCTGCTGCAGATCCGAGCGATTCCAGGAGGCGCGAGCCCAGTGATGAAACCGCGGCCCGGTCTTGTAGGTGCGGCTTTCTTTGTCATATTCGACCAGCTCTTCGCTTTGCAGGACGGCCAGAATCCGATGGCATGAGCTTTTGACGAACTGGGTGGCGTCGACGATTTCGGAAAAGGCCATCGGATGCCGGGCATGTGTCAGCACATCCATGATTGTGGCACATTTGGTGACGATCGAGCTTTGGGCGGCTCTGCCCATCCATGGCTCCTTTCTGTCCTCCGCACCACCAGGTCGGTTGACCTCTGCGGGGGTCTTCAAGAAATAAGTTGACGTTTCGTAGCGTCACTGAATACTCTTTTATTTCAGAACTCAAGTTCTGCATAACGATAGATGGGTATTCGATACATGTTCAACCCGCGCGCCCTTGAACGTGAAGCAAGGCCGCCGGTGATGGTGAAATGTGTCGCCATGGAACCCACAAAAAACCCAACCGGAGGAGTAACATGAAGAAATCACTCGTAGGCCTTATGGCTTCCAGCGCATTTGCGCTGTTTGGTCAGGCCGCCATGGCCCAGGAAGAGATCACTGTAGCCTATTTCCTGGAATGGCCGATGCCGTTCCAATATGCCAAAGTCATGGGAACCTATGACGAAGAAATGGGCGTCAAGGTCAACTGGGTCAGCTTTGATACCGGCACCGCGATGAGTGCCGCGATGGCATCCGGCGATGTCCAGATCTCGGTCAGTCAGGGTGTGCCGCCTTTCGTTGTTGCCGCCAGCGCAGGTCAGGACATCCAGATCGTGGATGTTGCGGTCAGCTACTCGGAAAACGACAACTGCGTTGTTGCTGCCGCGCACGAGATCGACAAGAGCAGCGCCGGAGAATTGGCGGGCAAGAAAGTTGCCGTGCCGTTGGGCACGGCGGCGCATTATGGATTCCTGAGCCAGATGGCGCATTTCGGTGTTCCGCTGGACAGCCTTGACGTTGTGGATATGGCCCCCGCCGAAGGTGCGGCCGCCCTGTCGCAAGGCTCGGTTGATATGGCATGTGGCTGGGGCGGTGCCCTGCGCCGTATGAGAGAAAGCGGAAACATCCTGCTGACCGGTGCCGAAAAGGAAGAGCTTGGCATCCTGGTGTTTGACGTCACTGCGGCGCCCGCGTCGTTTGTTGCCGAGAACGGCGACCTGCTGGCAAAATTCCTCAAGGTAACGGCGGACGCCAATGCAATGTGGAACGCCGGAGGCGATAACGCCGCGAAAATGTTGCCGGTGATCGCCAAGGATGCGGGCATGGACGAAGCGGACACGCAGGCAACCATCGCGACCTTCACTTTTCCAAGTGTCGAAGACCAACTGGGTGACAAGTGGCTTGGTGGCGGTGCGCAGGACTTCATGAAAGGCGTGGCAGATGTCTTTGTGACGTCAGGCAGCATCGGCAGTGCGCTTGACTCGTATGACGGCACCGTAAACGCCGGGCCTTTGACGGCGGCAAGCGGCATGTGAGCACCATTCGAGAGCGGCGGTTCCCCGTCGCTCTCGGGCATTCCGTCCGTAAGCGGTTCATGTGAACCGCCGCGACGGCCTCTGGGGATAGGATCAAAATCCTCAAATCATGCAGAAAGGAAAGGCGGAGCATGTCCGGACTTTCAATTGAAAAGATCTCGATGCGGTTTGACCTGCCGAACGGTGGCTCCGTTCAGGCGCTCAAGGACGTGTCGCTGCATCTCAACGAAGGCGAGTTGATGAGCGTGCTGGGGCCGTCGGGTTGCGGCAAGACAACGCTGTTGAACATCGTTGCAGGTTTTCTGGCCCCGACCGAAGGTCAGATCGTGATGAACGGACACACAGTCACCGGACCGGATGCCGAACGGGGTATGGTGTTCCAGCAAGGTGCATTGTTCGAATGGATGAGCGTGCGCGACAATGTCAGCTTTGGTCCCCGCATGAAGGGGCAGCGCGAGGCGGACTATCGCAGCGAGGTCGATCACCTGCTTGAGGTTGTCGGCCTGCAGGAGTTCAAGGAAAAGGCAATTTACGAGTTGTCGGGCGGCATGCAGCAGCGGGTGGCGCTGGCGCGCTGTCTGGCCAATGATCCCGATGTCATCCTGATGGATGAACCGCTGGGCGCGCTGGATGCGCTGACTCGCGAAAAGATGCAGTCGCTGGTGCTCAAGCTCTGGAAAGAGACTGGCAAGACCATCATCCTGATCACTCACTCGGTGGAAGAGGCGCTTCTGCTGGGCGAGCGATTGCTGGTAATGGCGCCGCGACCCGGGCGCATCCACAAGGAATACCAGTTGCCGTTCGCGGATATGGGCGTGGATCAGGACCTGCGCGAGGTCAAGAAACACCCAGAATTCGCAAGGAACCGCGAAGAAATCCTGGGCATGATCTGGGATATGGAAGAAGAAATCATGGGACGCACGGAGGCGGCACAATGATCCCCATTCTCATATATGTCGCAATGTTCGTCGCTGCCTACTTCGTCGTGAAGCTGGTCACGGCGGGCACGCAGCGTCAGGATTTCACCTCGTTGAAAACGGTGACATTCGGGGACGAAAGCGCGGTTGTGTCCGACCGCAAGGCCTCGATCATCTCGATCATCGCCATTATTGTGCTGTGGGGCGCGTTTACCGGATCGGTGTTGTTGCCAGGTTTCCTGCATGCGCCGGGACCGTTCACGGGCGACGCCACCTTCACCTACACGGTCGAAACCGCTGACGGCCAGCGCGATGATGCCACGGTGACACTTCTGGTCCATCCGTCTGGTGAACCTGCCGATGCGCCCGAAGTGGCGCCCGGCGAAGGGTTTGCAAAGGATGACAGCGTGGCCATCGCCGCCTATCGCAGCAAACTGGCCCGGCTCGACCAGAATGATGAGATCGGACGCGACGAAGGCGCCAAAATCGTTGCGGTTAATGGCCAGGCCATCGAACCGGGCGGCGTTGTTTCAACCGATTTCGGGCGAGTGGTGATGTCGCAGCGCGGCACGCTGAATATCGACCCGGACAAGGGCTGGCAGATGGAGCCGATCTGGCTGCCCGCCCCCGAGAACGTCTTTACCCGTATGGGCGAGATCGCCAGCGAGGGCTTTCGCAACTTCACCCTGTGGGAGCATCTGGGCTATTCGTTGATGCGGGTGGTCGTGGGTTTTGCGCTGGGCGCGCTGGTCGGCATTCCGCTGGGCTATGCGATGGGCCTGTCCAATTGGTTCCGTGGCTGGTTCGACCCGATCGTCGAATTCATGCGCCCGGTGCCCCCACTGGCGTTGATCCCACTGGTGATCATCTGGGCAGGAATCGGTGAGGGCGGCAAGATCATCCTGCTGTTTCTTGCCGCGCTTTGGATCATGGCAATCGCCGCCCGCTCAGGCGTGTCGGGTGTCAATATTTCCAAGGTGCACGCGGCCTACTCGCTGGGCGCGTCGAAGGCGCAGCTGATGCGTTATGTCATCATCCCGAACTCGCTGCCGGAAATCTTTACAGGCGCGCGGGTCGCGATGGGGGTGTGTTGGGGCACGGTTGTGGCCGCCGAACTGGTTGCCGCCGAAAAGGGCGCGGGCATGATGATCATGGTCGCCTCGAAATTCCAGAACACCGATATCGTGATCATGGGCATCATCCTGATCGGCGTCATCGGTTTTGGCATCGACATGCTGATGCGCTGGGCGGAACGTGTGCTGGTGCCCTGGAAGGGCAAAAGCTGATCCAACGAAAACCACCGCCGCGATGTGTCGCGGCGGTGGGCATCAGGTTCTTGCGTTATGGCAACGCAGCGCTGGCAGGCTGATCAGCCACCCATCTCCAGCGTCCACCAAATCTTGCCATTGTTCTCCTGAAACCACGAAAACCCCATGTTGCGGGCTTGCGAGTCCATGATAACCGAGCGGGTGCCGGGCTGTTCCATCCAGGCTGACAGGGTTTCCAATTCGGTTTCATAGGATTCCGAGATCGCCTCGCCCAGGAACTGGCCAGAAAACCCGGCCCGCTGCGCGCGATCCAAGGGCGATGACCCGTCCGAGCCGAAATGCCAGGGCCGATTCTGAACCGACATGTCCCGCGAATGGGTCGCGGCGGCGGCGTTGAGCTGCGAATTCAGCTGCACTGTCGACAATCCGGCGGCGGAGCGCAGGGAATTGACCGAATCAAGCATCCGAAACTGGACTTTCGATTTATCACCCCTGATTCGGTATACCTTGCCGGAACCGTTATTCTCATATGAGGGTGTGCAGGCCGCCAAAGCCCCAAGCACCAACCCGACAAGCAAAACTAGACGCAACATCCTGTCACCTTGAGCCGTTTCTTTACCGGCAGATACAGCGCGCGGCGCAAAGGTGCAAATGCGCGTGTGCAACACACCGCCCAAGAGATGCAGTTTGATTTGCGACTGCGGCTTTCCGGCAATATCATGCTGGGCAGGTTCATTTGTTCGGAATTGAGGTCCAAGGCTATGAAGCGGAAGTGCATTACACCCCAGACACGGCGCGGCTTTCTTGTCGGCGCGGCATCGGTTCTCGCCTCGCCCGCGCTGGCGCAGTACATTCCTGGTGACCCCCTGCGGCCCGCACCAGAGGATGAGCCAGCCGTCGATCGCAACATCTCAAGCTTTCGCGCGCTCAGCTGGCAGCCCTATTTCTCGAACACCAGAAACGGTGCGATTCTGGTGGATACGCAGTCGCGCGCCCTGCATTACTGGTCCGACGATAAGGCCACTTACAAGCTTTATCCGTCTTCCGTGCCGCTGACCGAAGAGATGACCCGACGCGGACGTACAAGTGTGATCCGCAAGGTCGTGGGCCCCACCTGGGCGCCGACCCCGTCGATGAAGAGACGGAACCCGGAATGGCCCGATTTCATTCCCGCAGGGCCGGACAACCCGCTGGGCACCCATGCGCTATATCTTGGCTGGAAATACTATCGTATCCACGGCACCCACGACACGCGCAAGATCGGCCGTCGATCATCCAATGGGTGTATCGGGCTTTATAACGAACACATCGCCGAGCTTTTCGCGATGACCAATGTGGGCACGCAAGTGTTGCTTATTTGACGACATATGGCGGCTCAAAGGTGGAGAAAGGGCAACAACCATTTGCAATCCCAGCTTATAGTTGCTTAGAAATCCCCACGAGGTAAGTCTTGGCAGTGCGGTTTGAAAATACCGAATCGCACGCATTCTGGAGGTTAATATGAAGAAACTCGTTCTCGCCGCTGCTCTGACTGCTGCAGCTTCGACCGCATTCGCCGGTAACCTGGAAGAGCCCGTTGTGGAACCGCCGGTCATCGTTGAAGAGACCCAAGGTTCGTCGGGTGGCATCTGGCTGCCGCTGATCCTGCTGGTCATCGCGGGCGCGGCTATCGCAGCCAGCTAAGCTGACGATACAAGATCTGGGAAAAGGCGGTGGCATTTGCCCCGCCTTTTTCTTTTGCGCGATTACTCTAGCCAGCCCTTTAGATTGTCCACGACGACTTTTGACAGCGCCGCGATATGGGCGGCATCATCGTTGAGACAGGGGATGTAGGTGAAGGCCTCGCCACCGGCCTCTTCAAAGCTTTCCTTGATCTCTTCGTTGATCTCTTCAAGCGTCTCGATGCAATCGGCCGAAAATGCCGGCGCGCAGACGGCGATCTTCTTTTTACCTTGCCGTGCCAGATCGGCCACGTGATCCACGGTATAGGGTTTCAGCCAATCTTCGGGTCCGAATCGCGACTGGAAGGTCGAGACGATGTCGGTCTCCTCCCAGCCCAGACGCTCCTTGAGCAGACGCGTGGTTTTCACGCATTGGCAGTGATACGGGTCACCCTGCTGCAAATAGCGCTCTGGCATGCCGTGGTAAGAACACACGAGGATGTCGGGCCGGTCGTCGAGCTTGGCATAGGCCGTCTCAATCGACTGGGCGAGCGCGTCGATATAGGTGGGTTCATCGAAATAGGCGGGCACAGTCCGGCTTGAGGGTTGCCAGGCCTCATCCATCAGCGCGCGAAAGAATTGATCGTTTGCGGTGGCCGAGGTGGCCCCGGCGTAATGCGGGTAAAGCGGGAAGAACAGGATGCGGTCGCATCCGGCCTCGACCATCGCGCGGACTTTCGACTTGGTCGACGGGTTGCCGTAGCGCATGCAGAAATCGACCATCACCCGGTCACCATAGCGCGCGTGCAGCACCTCGGACATCTTTGCGGTCTGGTCCTTGGTGATCGTCATCAGCGGGCTTTCGCTGCGATCATGGTTCCAGATCGACTTATACGCCGCGCCCGAGGTGAAGGGCCGTTTCGTCAGGATGATCAGTTGCAGCAGGGGCTGCCATTTCCACGCCGGATAATCGATCACCCGTTGGTCCGACAGGAACTCGTTCAGGTACCGCCGCATCGGCCAGTAGGTGTAGTTGTCGGGCGTCCCTAGATTGGCCAGCAGAATGCCCACCTTGCCCATGCGGATCGGCGGATGATCTGCCGGGGCGTGTTGCGGGCGGGCAGCGGGCTGGGTGGCGTCTAGCATCTGAGGCGTCCTGAATTTCGAAGGTTGTCTTTGCAGATAAATGGAATGTCGCTGGCGTCAATCGGGCAGTTTTGTTTCACCCGTGCCCAGCGCCTCGGCCAGCCGTGTGGTCGCGGAGCCGGGGCGCAGCGGTTTGGGCTGGCTTTCGTCGGGCGCCCAGCCGGTCAGACACATGATCTCGAACGTGGCGGGAAGCCTCTGGTCGGGTTGGGCGAAATGATCCGAATAGAGTCTGTTTGCCCGGTCAAAAAGCGCGCGCCGGGTGAAATGGTGGTCGCGGGCTGTCAGGATGTTGGTCTCACCCATGGCGCGCAGATCACGCATCAGATGCGGCAGATCGCGGTAGGTTGCGGTCAGGGGAAAGCTATCCGCCACCGGCAACGCCAGCCCGGCACGCTGCAGCAATGCGCCGAGGTCGCGAATTTCCGCCATGGGTGATATCCGCGGGCTGAGCCCGCCGCGTGCCTCGATCTCGGCCTGAGCAAGGACTGCGCGCAACTGGTGCAGTGTCTGTCCACCGAGGCTGACGCACAGAAACAACCCGTCTGGCTTGAGCGCGCGGCGACACTGGATGATCTGGCCCACCGGATCATTGGCCTGATGCAGGGTCATCGCGTGGATCACCAGATCGCTTTCGGACAATGGCAGATCCAGAATGTCAGCATCCTCGACTATCCGCGCATCGGGAAAATGCACCCGCCAGAGATCGGGGCAGGACGTTACGATTGCGACATCCGTAAACACTCTCTTAACCAGCGACAGGCGATCCTTGATTTCGGTCAGGGCCGCGTCGTGCAGGAAAAGCGCGTCCGCACGCATCCGCTTACGGCGCTTGAGCAGGGCGGATCGGTCGAACAGGGCCTGTGTATCGGAAGGTGGCATTCTCATGGCGCGCAGATAACCCATGTGGGCAGGAATTCAAACCGCGGTCGAGATGATCTATCCCCCCCGCTGCGTCGGTTGTGGAGAGCTGGTGACCAGTGATTTCGGGCTTTGTGGTCCGTGTTGGCGCGATACGCCGCTGATCACCGGCACGATCTGCGAGAGCTGCGGATTGCCGCTGCCAGGAGAGGTGGATGGCCACCGCATCGAATGCGACGACTGCATGCAGATGCCGCGCCCCTGGCAGGACGGGCGCGCGGCGCTGACCTATACGGGCCGGGCACGTAAGATGATCTTGGCGTTGAAACACGGCGACCGGCCCGATCTGGCCCGGCCCGCCGCCAGATGGATGGTGCAGGCCGCCGGGCGGATGCTGCAGCCGGGCCGGCTGGTGATCCCGGTACCGCTGCACTGGTCGCGCCTGCTCAGGCGGCGGTACAATCAATCCGCCCTGCTGGCCACGCATGTGGCGGGTCTGAAAGACCTACCCACTTGCCCGGACATGCTGCTGCGCTCGCAGGCCACACCGAAACTGGACGGCAAGTGTCGCGAGGAGCGCACCTCGCTGCTGACAAACGCCATTCGCGTGAACCCGCGCCATGCGGCGGGTCTCGCGGAGCGTGATGTGGTGCTGGTGGATGACGTGATGACCTCGGGCGCAACACTGACCGCCTGCGCCGAGGCCTGTCTGTGCGCCGGTGCAGATCATATTTTCGTGCTGACACTGGCGCGCGTTGCCAAGGATGCCTAGTTCCCCGTAGATTGCCGAGACTCAAGGGAACAGGATATGAAGCCGGTTGAAATCTACACCTCGCCGCTCTGCGGTTTTTGCCACGCGGCCAAGCGACTGCTGAGCCAGAAGGGCGCGCGTTTCGACGAGATCGATGTACTACAGGATCCCGCGCGCAAACCCGAGATGATCAAGCGCGCAGGCGGCGGGCGCACGGTGCCGCAGATCTTTATCGGTGACATTCATGTCGGCGGCTGCGACGAACTTTATGCCCTTGACCGCGCGGGCAAGCTCGACAACCTTCTCGCCGCCTGATGCAGACCGCGCTGCTGCAGATCACGTCTTCGGATGACCCTGCCGCCAATCTCGGCATGGTTCGCGAACAGGTGGCTGATGCGGCGCGGCAGGGGGCGGAGTTCCTCCTGACGCCCGAAGTCACCAATTGCCTGTCGACCAGCACCACCCATCAACGGTCGGTTCTGCACACCGAAGAGGACGACCCCACGCTTGCCGCGCTGCGCCAGCAGGCCGCCGAATTGAAGATCTGGCTGCTGATCGGCTCGCTCGCGCTCAAGACCCGTGACGCGGATGGCCGATTTACCAACCGATCCGTCCTGATCGACCCGAGCGGGTCGATTGTGGCGCGTTATGACAAGATCCACATGTTCGACGTGCAGGTCTCCGAAACCGAGACATACCGCGAATCGGCGACATACCGGCCCGGCACACGCGCGGTCGTGGCCGACATGCCGTTCGGCATGCTGGGGTTAAGCATTTGCTACGACTTGCGTTTTCCCCACCTCTATGCCGCACTGACGCAGGCCGGGGCGCAGGTTCTGACCGTTCCGTCAGCTTTCTCGCCGGTCACGGGACCCGCGCATTGGCAATCATTGTTGCGTGCCCGCGCGATCGAAACCGGCTGCTATGTCCTGGCGCCCGCCCAGACAGGGACGCATCCGGCCAGCCGTGGCAGGCAGCGGACGACACATGGCCACAGCCTGGCCATTTCCCCCTGGGGAGAGGTGCTGATCGACGCAGGTACCAAACCGGGCATTCACATTTTCGATCTGGATGTTAGTTCTGTGACAGAGGCACGTCGAAAAGTGCCCTCGCTTACCCATATGCGCCCTTTCGATGGCCCCTGACCCAGATCCGGAATGACCGACGACAAAAACTCTCTTGCGGCTTCGCTATTCAGCGAAATCTTGACGGCGGACCAGTTGCTGCGCAACCGGCTTAGCAGGGTATTGCCCAAAGGGATGGAAATCTCGCATTTCTCGGTACTCAATCATCTGGTTTTTGTCGGCGGTGAGCGCACGCCAGCACAACTGGCCAGCACCTTTCACGTGACACGTGGTGCCATCACCAACACGCTTGCCAAACTGGAATGGGCTGGATACGTGCATATTCGCCCCGATTGGGACGATGCGCGGCGCAAGATGGTGGCGATCAGCCCTTCGGGTCGGCGGGCGCGAGATCAGGCTATCTCGTCCATTACACCGCTCATCAACGCCTTTGTTGACGATCTGGGCGTCGAGCGGGTGCGAAACGTCCTGCCGGTGCTGCGCGATCTGCGGCTGAAGCTGGAAAACGAATAGGTTTAGCCGAGCTTAACGCTGGCGGTCACATAATTGACGCTCAGATCGCTTGCCGAGATCGACCAGGACCAGAGCAGCGGGTTGAACACGAACCCCTTGCGGTCAACCGGGTCCAGACCGGCCTGCCGCAGCAGGTCAAAAAGCTCATCCGGCGTGATGAACTTGGACCATTCATGGGTGCCGCGCGGCAGCCAGCGCATCACCACCTCGGCCCCGAATATCGCCATCGCGTAGGATTTCGGATTGCGATTGAGGGTCGAGCAGATCTGCAGCCCGCCGGGGCGCAGCAGGTGTTGCGTCGCGGTCAGATAGCTCAGCGGGTCGGCAACATGTTCGACCACCTCCATATTCAGAACCACATCGAACTGTTCACCGGCATCAGCCATCGCTTCGGCGGTGGTGTGGCGGTAGTCGATGTGCAACCCCGATTGTTCGGCATGGACCTGCGCGACGGGAATGTTGCCCTCGGCGGCATCGGCGCCAACCACGTCAGCCCCCAGCCGTGCCATCGGCTCGCTGAGCAACCCGCCGCCGCAACCGATATCGAGCAGTCGCAACCCGGCGAAAGGCGTAGAATCAGTCAGGTCGCGGTCGAATTCTGCGGCGATTTGTCCGGTGATATAGTCCAGACGGCAGGGGTTGAGCATGTGCAAAGGCTTGAATTTTCCCGCAGGATCCCACCATTCCGCTGCCATTGCCTCAAATTTGGCAATTTCTGCCGGGTCAACGGTGGATTGATAGACTTGCATTCCCGTCTCCGTATGCTCTTTTACCGCTTGAGCACTATATAGGGCGGTAATGGACAAGTATCCCGACCAAAAGCGCGCAGTTCAGTATCTTTATCCGCCGATCGATCCCTTCGATCAGCGCATGATAGATGTGGGCCAGGGTCACCGCATCTATGTGGAACAATGCGGAAATCCTGATGGTAAACCAGTGGTGGTTCTGCATGGCGGACCGGGCGGCGGGTGCAGCCCGGCAATGCGGCGCTACTTCGATCCGGCTGTATACCGGGTGATTCTGTTCGACCAGCGCGGCTGTGGCCGTTCGCGCCCGCATGCATCGGTGCAGGATAATACCACCCCGCATCTGGTGGCAGATATCGAGGTGATTCGCCGTCAGCTTGAGATCGACAGTTGGGCCGTTTTTGGGGGCAGCTGGGGCGCGACGCTGGCGCTGATCTATGCGCAGACGCATCCAGACCGGGTCACGCATCTTATCCTGCGCGGCGTGTTCCTGATGACGCGGGCCGAATTGGACTGGTTCTATGCCGGCGGCGCGGGTAAGTTTTGGCCCGAGCCTTGGGCACGGTTCTCAGCACTCATCCCCGAGGGCGAACGCCACGACATGATCGGCGCCTATCACCGCCGTCTGTTTTCCGGCAATCTGCAGGAAGAGACGCGCTTTGGCCGCGCCTGGTCGGCCTGGGAAAACGCGCTGGCCTCAATCCATTCGAACGGCTCGACCGGGGAAAGCCCCGGGGATTATGCCCGCGCCTTTGCGCGTCTGGAAAACCACTATTTCATGAATGAGGGGTTCCTTGAACAGGATGGTCAAATTCTGGCCAACATGGACCGTATCGCACATATTCCCGGCCATATCGTGCAGGGTCGCTATGACATGATCTGCCCGCCGGTCTCGGCCTGGAAACTCAGCGAGCGGTGGCCAAATTGCCAGCTCAAGATGGTGCGTAACGCGGGCCATGCCCTGTCAGAGCCTGGGATCAGCGCTGAACTGGTCCGCATCATGGACCGAATCGCGGAGCAAGACGAATGACGCGCCTGGATCGCCGTGCCCTCTTTGCCTCTGGTGCCGCTGCGGCCCTGCTGGCCGCGACCGGATTGTCGGCACAGGCCGGGCCCCGCACCGGCGGCGCCCTGCGCATTGCGGTTCCGCGTGACGGCGATGCGCTGGGCGTGATCGCGCGACGCGCGGTGTTCGAAACCCTGACAGAGGTAGGCCCGGACGGTGCCTTGCGCGCAGAGCTGGCGACCACATGGGAAAGCGACGCCGAGGCCCGCATCTGGACCTTCGATCTGAAACCCGGAGTATGGTTTCACGACGGTGCCCCGCTGCGGGTCACTGACGTGATCGCCGCACTCGCACATCTGCCGCATCTGGCCACGGCGCAGCCGGTCACTGAGACCCGGCTGCAGCTGGAGATGACTCAGGCCGTGCCGGACCTGCCCTTGATTCTGGCCGGGGACAGCTACCTGATCGCGCCCGAGGGGCATTCGGACCCATCGCTGGCCGGTGCGATCGGGACGGGCTGCTATCGTGTCACATCGGCGCGCGAGGACCGGCATTTCCGCGCCACCCGCGTCGCAGGCCACCACCGGCAGGGCCATGCGGGTTGGGCCGATGCCGTCGAGATCATCGTGATCCCCGATCCCGCCGTGCGCGCCGAAGCGCTGTGCGACGGGTTTGTCGGCATCACCGTACTGCCCCGGGCCGATGCGATCAGGGCACGTGGCGACTATCGTTGCCATCCTTCTGTTGATGACATGCAGATCGCCTTCACACCTCAGATCACCGCTCCCGCCACGATCAGCCCGAGCGCTACGCTGGGGGATTTGCGCATCGCGGAGCGGTGGTGGCTGGCTCAGAGCTGAGCAGGCTGCGTTCATCCGATTGCGCTCGTTAAGTCGGTAAAGCAGGCATAATCCCACAAGTCACCTGAAAATTCCCGCATTTACCCACACGGTTGGTGCCGTTTTTTTGCGTTTCGGGAAATTTATGCAACCGGTTGCAAAATTGAATATTGGCGCTACAGTAAATGGCGCCGGAGGGAGGAGTCGGTCAGCGATGATGCAATTTGGCCTGAACCATATGACAGCGCCGCGCCTGAATGCGCGGGACCTGCTGACCATGGCTGCAGGTCTGGGCTGCACCGGTGTCGAGTTTCGCAACGATCTGGATGGACCGTTGTTTCAGGGCGAAACACCCGAGGATATCGGCGCCGCTGCCCGCGCGGCCAACCTGCGCATCTTTGCGCTGGCCGAGGTCAAGGCGTTCAACTTGGATACGGCGGCCAAACTGACAGACGCCCTTGCTCTGATGCAGATCGCCGTGGCCTGTGGTGCCGACGGCATCGCCCTGATCCCCTTTATGGCAGAGACGCAAACCGCGCGCGCCGAACAGCGCCACAGCCTGCGTGCGGCGCTTGAGGTGCTGCTGCCGCCGCTTCAAGATCACGGCCTGACCGGGTTGATCGAACCGCTGGGATTTATCAACAGCACGCTGCGCTTCAAGGAGGATGTCGTGTCAGTTCTGGACGACATGAACCAGCCCGCCTGCTTCGGACTCGTGCATGACACGTTCCACCATCATTTGGCGGGCGAGGATACTGTCCATGCCGATGTGACTGCGCTGGTGCATGTCTCGGGCGTTACGGACCCGGCTCCGACAGCGGATCAGATGACCGACGCGCATCGTGTCCTCGTGGATGCGGGTGACCGTTTGGACAATCTCGGGCAGCTGCAAGCGCTGCACGTGGCAGGCTATGACGGCGCGGTCTCTTTCGAGGCGTTTGCCCCGGAAATTCACCAAATGACCCGGCCCGCCGATGCGCTGGCCCGTTCAAAGGAGTTCATCACATCACATCTGGCCCGGAGGGCGGCTTGATGGGAGTGGTGGTCACATCGCCTCGAATTGAGGTCCCGGTATCAACGAATTGTGCGCCGGGCACGATCCCAGGGAGAAAATCATGAAAAAAGTACTATTAGCCACCGGCCTCGCCGCATTGATGAGCACATCCGCGATGGCCGAGACCATCGGGGCCAGCATCGCGCGGTTCGACGACAACTTCCTGACCGTCATGCGCAACGGCATGACCGAACACGCGGCGTCGCTGGATGGTGTGGAACTGCAGGTCGAGGATGCCACCGACGACGTGGCCAAGCAGCTGGACCAGATCAACAACTTCATCGCTTCGGGCGTTGACGCGATCATCGTAAACGCTGTCGATACATCAGCGACACAGGCGATGACCCAAGCAGCCGAATCCGCCGGTGTGCCGCTGGTCTATGTCAACCGCGAACCCGCAAATGTCGACACATTGCCTGAAAACCAGGCTTTCGTGGCATCGAACGAGATTGAATCCGGTACGCTGGAATCTTTCCAGATCTGCCGCAACCTGCGTGGGGCTGGCAAAGCGGGTGGTGCCAAGGGCTATGTGCTGATGGGTCAGCTGTCCAACCAGGCCGCCGTTCAGCGGACCAAGGACGTGCATGACGTGGTCGGCATGGACATGTGCAGCTTCATGGAGATCATCGACGAGCAGACCGCCGAATGGTCGCGTGACAAGGCGCAGGATCTCATGACCAACTGGCTGTCCTCGGGTGAGGATTTCGACTTTGTCATCGCCAATAATGACGAAATGGCAATCGGTGCGATCCAGGCGATGAAAGCCTCGGGTATCGACATGGCGGCCGTGCAGGTCGGCGGTGTGGACGCCACCCAGGACGCGCTGGTTGCAATGCAGGCCGGTGATTTGGACGTGACCGTATTCCAGGACGCCCATGGTCAGGGTGCAGGCTCTGTTGATGCCGCACTGGCACTGGCCCGCGGTGAAGACCTGGATCAGAAGGTCTACATTCCGTTCAAGCTGGTGACGCCTGACAACGTTGCCGACTTCCTGGCGCGGAACTGATCCGACAACCACAGACCCTACAGAGCGGCTGCGCGCCGCTCTGTCTTGAAACGACCCAATCGCGGCATCACTAAATCAATCGGGGACACCAGATGGCTGAAGAATCCCACGGCGTAGGCGGACTTAAATATGACAAGTCCAAACGGTCCTGGCCGGGCGAGGTGAATATTTTTTTCGCCCTGATCATTATCATCCTCATCTTCGAGGCGCTTGGTCAGCTACTTCCGTATATGCGCGGTCAAAGCATGCTGTTCGACTTCAACACCAACCGCGACGGGACCATCCTGAACATCGCCCGGATCAAGATCATCATCCTGCAGGTGGCGATCATCGGGATCATCGCGCTGGGGGTCACGCAGGTGATCATCTCGGGTGGGATTGACCTGTCATCAGGCCCGCTTGTGGGTGCGACAGCGATGATCGTGATGTCATTCGCCCAGACCGAACTGGTCAACGGCCAGCTGAACCCCAAGGCGGTGTTCGGAGCTTGGGCTTTTGATCTACCTGTGCTCATACCCGTGATCGTGGGGTTATGTTTCGGTGCGTTCATTGGGGCCATAAACGGCTCACTCATTGCGTTCACCGGCATTCCGCCATTTATAGCCACGCTGGGCATGTTCTTGATCTGCCGCGGTATCGCTCAGTGGTGGACCCGTGGTCAGCCCGTGTCTTTCCCCACCGAAAGCTATGCCTGGCTGGGGTCAGGCATGATGCCGGTGGTGTGGTTTCTGCTGCTGGCATTCCTGTTCCACTTCGTGCTGAAATTCACCGTCTATGGCAAACACACCTATGCCATTGGCTCGAACGAAGCTGCGGCGCGGATGTCCGGCATCAATGTGCGTCGGCACAAGGTCATGGTTTACATGATCGCAAGCATGCTGGCCGCCTTTGCCGCGATCATCCTCAGCTCCAAGAACCTGACCGCACAGACTGGCATGGGGCAGTTTTACGAACTGTTCGCGATTGCCATGGCAGTGATCGGCGGGGTCAGCCTGACGGGCGGGCGCGGATCAATCATCGGCACTGTTCTGGGTGCCATGGTGTTCGGCGTGATCCAGTCCGGGTTTACCTATATCAAGCTCGACGCGTTCTATCAGCTGATGGCCATGGGAGCGATCATCATTAGCGCCGTGGTTCTTGATCAGTGGCGCCAGAAAAGCGCCACGGCCAAGGCATAGGAGGAGGAACTGATGAGTGAAATAAAGCTCCACGACATGGGTGACATCATCCTTGAAACGCGCGGCCTGACCAAGCATTACGGCGGTGTGCACGCTTTGGAAGACGCCAATTTCATCCTCAAGAAGGGGGAACATGTGGCGATCATGGGCGATAACGGCGCGGGCAAATCAACTTTTGTCCGCCAGATCACCGGGGTCGAACAGCGCACACGCGGCACGGTCGTCTTCGACGGTCACGAGGTTGATTTCAAAGGCCCGCTTGAGGCCCGCGAGGCCGGCATCGAAACCGTGTTCCAGACGCTGGCCCTGGCTGACCACCTAGACGTGCCAGACAACCTTTTCCTGGGTCGCGAAAAGACCATGTGGAACTGGCTGGGCCCATTCCGGCGGCTGGATTACAAGGCGATGCGCGCAGATACGATGGCAGCGCTGGAAAAGACCGGCGTCAAAATCCCCAACATCCGCAACACCATCCAGAATATGTCGGGCGGTCAGCGGCAATGTGTGGCGATCGCGCGCACGGCCAGTTTTCATTCCAAGCTGACCATCATGGACGAGCCGACCGCAGCGCTTGGTGTTCAGGAAACGGCTCAGGTTGAAAACATCGTCCGCACCCTCAAGAAGGCGGGTGAGCCGTTGATCCTGGTCAGTCACAACATGCGGCAGGTCTTCGATCTGGTGGACCGCATCATCGTGTTCCGCCGGGGCCGTATCTGCGCCAATCTCGACATCAAGAACGAGAGCTTTACCGGCGAAGACGTGGTCAGCTACATCACCGGCGCCAAGACCGGCGCGGAATATGAAGGAGTGGCATGAAAAAGCTCATCGACCTGCAGGACCCGTTCTTTGAACCGCTCTGGATCCGCATCACGGTGGTTGCAGTGGCGGCGGGATGGGGCCTGGTTGAGCTGAGCGCAGGCGCAATCTTCTGGGCCGCGGTCTTTCTCGGGTTCGCGGCTATATGCGCCTGGCGATTTGCCTCCATTAACTATGGCGACAAACCGGAAGACTAGGGGGTATGGCCGTTACACTCAAAGATGTCGCGGAACTGGCTGGCGTGTCACGCTCGGCGGTGTCGCGCACTTTTACCGAGGGTGCATCGGTTTCGGCCAAGACCCGCAACAAGGTTATGAAGGCGGCGTCGGATCTGGGGTTTAGCCCGAATGCACTGGCTTCATCCCTGACCACGGGCCGGACCAAAATGATCGGCCTGGTTTCGAACAACTTCCACAACCCGATCTTTCTTGAAGTTTTTGACCTGTTCACGCGCGGTCTTCAGGACCGGGGGTTGCGGCCGCTTCTCGTCAATCTGACTGATGAAACTGACCCTGAGGCATCCGTGCGCATGCTGCGCCAGTATTCAGTCGATGGCGTGATCGTCGCTTCGTCGACCCTGCCGCCAGGTTTTGCCACCGCCTTTCGCGAGGCCGGTCTGCCGGTGGTGCATTCCTTTGGCCGCCATACCAGATTACCTTCTGTGGACATTCTGGGGATCGACAATATCGCCGCCGGACGGCTTGCCGCGCGAACCCTGATCGACCGGGGATATACCGAGCTCGGGTTTCTTGGCGGGCCTGCGGATGCAACCTCGACCATCGACCGCGAAAAGGGGTTCCTGCAAGAGATCGAGGCACACCCAGGCGTGTCCGTCACCTCGAGCTTCGCCGAGAATTACTCCTTTGATGCGGGACTCGATGGCATGCGGGACCTTCTGACGGGAGAATTGGCCCAAGCCTATTTCTGTGGTGATGACGTTCTGTCTATCGGTGCGCTGGCAGCATTGCAGGGCGCGGGGTTGCGGGTGCCTCAGGATATCGGGTTGCTGGGTCTGAACGATATGGAAATGGCCGCCTGGGCCAACATCAACCTGACCACGATCCACAACCCCTTCCCCGAGATCATCGCCGCGTCGATCGATCTTGTTGCGACACTGGCCGAAGGAGGAACGCCGCCGCCCGAGGCCCGGTTGTTCGACTGCCACGTGGTTGAACGCGGCACATTGCGTCCCGCGTCCTGATAGCCGCCCAAATTAAACTATGGCGCATAGCTGCGGACCAACGCGGCCGCAATCAGCGACCAGCCATCGGCGACGACGAAGAAGGCCAGCTTGAACGGCAGCGCGACCGAGGCCGGCGGCACCATCATCATCCCCATCGACATCAGCACCGCTGCAACCACCAGATCGATGATCAGAAACGGCATGAAGACCAGAAACCCGATCTGAAAAGCCCGCGCGATTTCAGACAGCATGAAAGAGGGGATCAGCACCGACAGGGCGGCATCCGGCGTCGGGGCGTCGGCCTCGACCTCAGGCCTGAGCGCCGCGAGTGTCTGAAAGGTCTCGGGATCAATCCGTGCCGCCATAAAACCCCGGAACGGGTCGATCGCGCGCTGCAGGGCAGGCTCGACCTCCAACTTTTCGTCGATCAACGGTTGGATGCCGTTTTGCCATGCGTCGGTGAACACCGGCTCCATCACGAAATAGGTCAGGAACAGGGCCAGGCTGACGATCAGCATATTCGGTGGCGATTGCTGCAGCCCGATGCCCTGCCGCAGGATGGCCAGCACGGTGACCAGAAACGGAAAGCAGGTGATCATGATCGCTAGCCCCGGCGCGATGCTGAGCACCGTGATTAGCAGGATCAGTTGGATCGTACGCCCCGAAACCGACCCACCCTCGCCCAATGAGACCGAGATTTCCTGCGCCGCCGCCTGACCTGCCAGCAGGGTTCCGAACATTACGGCCAGCAGGACGAGCTTGCGTGTTGTCATTTCTTGCCGTCCGGGACGGTGACGATCTCTATCACCCTGACAGCCAGCCGCCCGTCCTGATCGCCCTCCAGCTCTTCGAGATGGCCGCGCGCGACCAACTGGTCGCCGACAAACAGCTCGACCGGGTCTTCAACCCGTTTGTCGAGCGTCAGAATGGCGTTCTCGCCCAGTCCGATCAGATCCCGCACCAG
Organism: Ruegeria hyattellae; assembly: GCF_041537925.1. Taxonomy (NCBI): domain Bacteria; kingdom Pseudomonadati; phylum Pseudomonadota; class Alphaproteobacteria; order Rhodobacterales; family Roseobacteraceae; genus Ruegeria; species Ruegeria hyattellae. The sequence goes on from NZ_JBGOSH010000009.1 coordinate 145,494, forward strand.
CGGGCGGGCGCGCCCGACCGACACGGTGATCTCGACCGGGACCGAGGTGAATGGCCCAGAGAAATCGGGCTTGGTGGCGTGGGTTTCATCCATGTTTCGTCTCCGTCTTTGCATGATGCAGGAAGGCTTCTGTCGCTTCGGAAATGGCGTCCAGTAGGGCGGTGCAGTCCAACTCGCGCTCGTCCCCGCCAATGCGCAGGCTGGCTTGCCCGGGCAGCAGCGACGCGTCTTCGATCATCTTGACCGGAAACGAGAACTCGGCCTCCAGAACGGACGTAAGTGACTCGGCCACGCCGGTGGGAACGGCTATGATCGCGGGCTGCCCGGCCTGATCGCGCGCCATCTCGGTCAATTGCGCGACGATGCGGGGGACGAAACTTCGCTCGACGGTATCGGGCAGGACAGTGTCCATCAGGCTTTGGAACATCGGTTCCAGCGACGCTACCATTTGCTGCAGCGCCTCCTGATAGGTGAAGCCTAGATCCTGCAGCGATTGGACCAGATCGGCGGAAATGCGGCTCTGTTCGGCGGTTTGCGCGGCATCCGCCTCATTAAGGCCGGCGGCATAACCCTGTTCGAAAGCCGCACGGCTGAGATCCTCAAGCTGTTGCGGGGTCAGCAATTGCACCGCCCCTTCAGGGGAAGGGTTCTGGTCGAAATCCTCAAGCAGATGGGCGATGGACATCAGGCGTTCCCCCGGCTTTCCTCCAGCCAGCTACGCAGGATCTCGACCGATTCATCCTGACGGTCGCCCACCAGCTCGCGCAAACGATCAACCGGCTTGTCGGCCTGAGTGGGCAAGGCCGAAACCGCCTGACCCTGTGCCGGTTCAAGCGCTGCCTGGGCTGTTCCCGGTGGCGCGTCTGCGGCATGGACCTCTCCGGACAGTGCGGGCAGATCGGCGGTGTCAGATGCACCCGGCTCGGGGCTCAGCGCCAATTGCGGTAGCGACGATGCGGCACTGCTGGTCAGGATGGGACGGATGACAAAGGCGCCAAGCCCCAACAGCACCAGGGTTAGGAACGCCATCTGGATCAATGGCATCGTCCGCAGCCCTAGGCCTTGCAGGAAGGACGGCGCGACCGCTTCGGTTCCCTCAGGGGCAGGGACGGGTAGTTGCATCGACTTGATCGTTATGACGTCACCACGTTCGGTGTCGAAACCCACCGCCGAGGCCACAAGCTCACGCATGGCCTCAAGTTCATTCTCAGGCCGCGGCGCGCTGGTGAGCGCCCCGTCCGCGCCGGTGGTCACAGTCTCATTGACGAGAACTGCCACGCTGAGCCGCTTGATCGCGCCGGGCAAGCGAAGGATTTCGGTTTCGGTTTCGGAAACTTCGTAATTCACCCGCTCGCGCGTGGAATTAGCCAGCGACTTGGACGAATCCTCGCCACCGGCATCCCCATCAGGCAGGTTCGAGGCAACGGTGACGTCATTTGATTGATTAGAAGCCGAGTCCGAGCGCTCTTCGAGGTCGGTGCTGATGGCGACGCGCCCGCTTGGATCGAAGCGCCGTTCGCGCACCGATTCCTGTTTGGTCACTGTGTCGACGCTGACCTCGACCACCGCGTTGCCACGTCCGACGCGCGCTTCGATCAGCCGCAACACGCGTTCGCGCAACCGGTCGGCGCGGGCATCGGAGGCGTCGGATTGCGAGGCAGTCTCGACCTCTCCGATCAGCCCGCCCGCCGCGTCGATCACTGCGACGTCGTCCACGTTCAGACCGTTGACCGCCGAGGCAACAAGGTAGCGAATTGCATCCGCCTGGCCGAGTTGGACCTTGGCGTTCGCCGAGGTGATGAACACCGATGCCGTCGTCTTGGCATCGCGCCGGAACGGCTCACCCATATTGTTGGCGATATGCACACGGGCCTGCGCGACATGCGGCCCAGCGACAAGGGTGCGGGCCAGTTCACCCTCTTTGGCGCGCCAATACGCGGCGTCGAACATGCGCGACGTCGTGCCGAACCCGTTCAGCGAATCAAGCAGTTCATACCCACGCCCGCCATTGGCAGGCAGTCCCTCGCTGGCCAGTGTCAGGCGCAGCTGGTCGCGCCGGTCAGACGCCACATAGATAGCGCCGGCCTTGACCTCATAAGGCACGCCCTCTTGTTCAAGGGCGCGCACAACCTCACCTGCCGCGCCGGTTTCAAGGTCGGCATAAAGCAGCGCCATCGACGGCGTTATGCTGATTCGGACCAGCCCGAAAATGGTGACGGCCATCGCGACAATGGCCGCGATCGCCAATATTTGCTTTCGTTTGTTGAGACCCGCCCAGACGCTTCCGATCTGCTGCACCTTATCCTCCGTTTGCCGACATCCTGTCTGGCTCGCCCTCCGTTATTACGGGCGGCGCTTAACATTCGGTTAGTCCCTGAGCGGGTATGGATTGTTGCGAACAATTCGGGAACTGACCTATGACCGACGTCACCGCGGAAGACACGGAAGAACCAACGAAGCCCGGAAAGATGGGACTCGTGATGGCCGTCCTGTTGGCCGTTGTTGGCGCGGGCACCGGTTTTTTTCTGGCCAGCTCCGGAAAGGTTCCGTTGCTCGGTGGGAAAAAAACCGAACAGGCCCATGTTGAAGCAGCAGGCCACGTGTCAAAGAGTTATGCGGACGTGAAGGTCGTCTTTGTCGACCTGCCGCCGGTTCTCATTTCGCTCGAAAGCAAGCGCGGCACCCGGCATTTGCGGTTTCACGCGCAGGTCGAGGTCGAAACCAAGTACCAGACCGACGTCGAAGCGATCATTCCGCGCATCGTCAACGTGATGAACAGCTACCTCAGGGCGCTTTCGCTCGCCGAACTGCAGGACCCGCTGGCCTTGCCCCGACTGCGCGCGCAACTGCTGCGCCGCCTGTCGATCGTCAGCGGCGAAGGGCGGGTCCGGGACCTGCTCGTTATGGAATTCATCTTGAATTAGGAGGGACAGTTGCAGGTATTTGCCGATATTCTACTGGCCACCGGTGCATTTGGCGCAGGGTTTTATTGTTTCATTCTGTCGCGACGGCTGAAGCGGTTCAGCGATCTCGAAAAGGGGGTTGGGGGTGCGGTCGCGGTCCTGTCTGCTCAGGTCGAGGATCTGACCAAGACCGTGGATGCGGCCCGCGCCGCTGCCGGGGCCACCGGTGCAAAGCTGCAGGAGTTGACCCGCAAATCCGAATCGGTCGCGCATCGGCTGGAGCTTTTGATCGCATCGTTCCAAGACGTTGCGCCAGCCGAGGACACACCAAAGCCACCGCACGTTCCGTCGCCGTCACCGAATGGCAAACAAGCGCCCGCTCCGGGGCTAATGTTTCAGCGCAATGCGCAGGGTGTTGATGAGGCCGCGCAATGACGGTGCTCGTTGATGCAGGGGTGGACACGCGCCGCACCCGAGTCGGGACGTTGCTTTTGCTCATGCTGTTCCTTTTGGGTTCTGCAGCGATACGAATGGGTCTGCATGCGGGCCCGGCTATCGCGCGCGAGAACATTGCGGAAGAGATGGAAGGTGAGACCTCTGGGTCCAATACAGCTCCTGAACTCGCCGCGCAGGCGCACCTAAAGCCGGTGCTCGCCGCATTTGACGAGCGCGAGGTCCGAATCGAGCGGCGTGAAATGCTGCTGGAGGACCGGTTGAAAGCGCTGGAAATCGCAGAGCGCGCTATCGAGGCAAGGCTTGTCGAACTGACCGCCGCCGAAGCGGCATTGCGCCAGACGCTGGCGCTGGCAGATGGCGCCGCCGAAGGCGATCTAGGCATACTGACCGAGGTCTACCAGAACATGAAACCAAAGGAGACCGCCGCCCTCTTCGAAGAGATGGATCCCGCCTTTGCGGCTGGCTTCTTGGCCCGGATGACGCCCGAAACTGCGGCAAAAGTGATGTCTGGGCTCAGCCCGACGGCGGCCTATACGATCAGTGTCGTCCTTGCCAGCCGTAACACATCCGTCCCCAAAAAATGACACGCAAGATGTACAAGATCGGAGGTTTCGCATGATTGGTATTCTTGGAATCGTCATCATCTTTGCGATGGTTTTTGGCGGGTACCTTGCCGCGGGCGGCAAGATGACCATCATTCTCAAATCGCTCCCGTTCGAGATGATGATGATCGGCGGCGCCGCGACTGGCGCCTTTCTGATAAGCAATGACAAATGGGGAATCAAACACACGCTCAAGGACCTTGCCAAAGTGTTCAAGGGCGTCAAATGGAAGCCCGAGGATTACCGTGAACTGCTCTGTCTGCTATTTGCCCTGATCCGGATCGCAAAGCAGAGCCCGATCGATCTTGAGCAGCATATCGAAGACCCGCAATCATCGGCGTTGTTCTCGAAATACCCGAAGATTCAGGCCGACAGCGAGGCTGTCGCGCTTATCTGCGACACGCTCCGCTCGGCCTCGATGAACTATGACGATCCGCATCAGGTCGAGGAGGTTCTTGAAAAACGGATGGAAGCCAACCTGCACCACGCATTGCATTCAAGCCATGCCTTGCAGACGATGGCTGATGGCCTGCCCGCCCTTGGCATCGTTGCCGCCGTTTTGGGTGTGATCAAAACCATGGGTTCGATCGATCAGCCGCCCGAGGTTCTGGGAAAGCTGATCGGTGGTGCGCTTGTCGGGACGTTTCTGGGTGTTTTCCTGGCCTATGGCCTAGTCGGACCCTTTGCCGCGAAGGTCAAAGCGGTGGTCGAAGAAGACAGCCATTTCTACCAGCTGATCCGCGAGGTTCTGGTCGCAAACCTGCACAACCACGCAGCAAGCATCTGCATCGAAGTTGGTCGCCAGAACACGCCTGCGCATTACCGCCCCGATTTCGCCGATCTTGAGGAAGCCCTCAAATCGATAAAGCAGGAGGCGGCATGATCCGGGCCTTCGCATGTGGTCTGGCTGCGGTTTTCTTGGCTGGAGGCGCGCAGGGCGAACCGCTGGTGGTGAGGTCCGGTAACCACGGCAGCTTCACGCGTCTGACCGTTGGTCTGCCGAAGGGTGCAGAATGGGACCTTGTGCAGATCGGCGACGAGGCCCGGCTACAGTTGGATGGGTCTTCTTTCCTCTTCGATGTCAGCAAGGTGTATTCGCGAATCGGACGAGATCGATTGAAACAGATTGCCCAGGCCGCACCGGGTGAGCCGCTGATCTTTGGGTTGAACTGCGAATGTGTTGTGAATGCATTTGAAGTGGGCGGCACTCTATTGGTGCTCGATATCCGGGTCGGGCGGCCAGTAGTTCAACAGCAGGTCGATCTGCCGGTTGTATTCGAACCGCCGGACAGGGTGGATACCAACGTTGATCTGCCACCTCCGCTTAGATTGGCAGACGCACCCCCAAAAGCCTCTGTCGCGCCTGTTGTCGCAATCGAGGGTGTCGTGATCCAATCCCAGGTGGAACGTGCGATCTCGCAGGGGCTTCTGGCGCCGACCGCCAACCACCGAGTCAAAAACGGCCCGGATCGGTTGCAAGATTTGCAAAGATCGCTGAAAGAGCGGGCGGCTAATATCCGGGCCACCACGGTCATAGACCGTGATCTGGACGGTATCCTCGATGGCATCGCTGAAGAGCTTCGGCGAACCACCTGCATGAACAATGACCGGTTGGATGTCGACAGCTGGGGTGACGCTTCAACCCATGCAAATCTCGGCGAAATGCATCTGAGAATCTACGGTGAATTCGACCGTCTCGATCACGATGCGGCGCGGTTGCTTGCCAAGGCGCAGCTCTATCTCGGCTTCGGAGCGGAAGCGGCCGCAACCCTCGGGCTGGACCCCAGCAGCGCCAATCAGATCCCCGAATTGCTCGCCATCGCCGCCTTGATCGACGAACGATCAACGATCGCTCCAATGGCTATGGCGGGACAGCAAACCTGCGACGGGTTGGTGGCGTTTTGGGCCTTGTTGGTTGACAGAAAACTCTCTGAGGGAGCGAATGTCGAGGCCATCTTGAATGGTTTCTTCGCGCTGCCTGCCCATTTGCGTAGCCATCTCGGCCCCCGCGCGGCAACATATTTGATCGAGGCTGGAATGACCGACATGGCGCAGATCCTGATGCGGCGCTCGATGCCCAGCCCGGATAATGGCGGGGTCGCGGCTCGGATGGTGAAGGCGAAACTGTCTGAGGTATCGGGAAATGCCAAACAGGAAATGGAACAGCTTGAAGAGGTAATCAGCGACCGCTCGGATCCGCCCGAGGCCCCCGCAGCGCTGGTGGAACTGATCGAAACGGCCTGGGAAACTCGCCTTGGAATCGACCCTGAAAATGTGACGCTTGCCGCAGCTTTCGCGCAGGAGTATCGGAGGTCCGCCAAAGGCAAGCAATTGCAACAAACGCATGTTCTGGCGCTCGCTCTGAATGGCAATTTCGACGAGGCTTTCGCGCATCCGGCGATACGGCATGCAACGGACCCGGCGGCGAAGGATTTGCGGCGCAAGTCTCTGATGTTGCTGGTAGAAAATGCAGGAGATATCGGGTTTCTGGCCCATGCGACCGATCAATCCGCAGAGCAAATCTCGACGCTTGAGACACCGTTGCGCATTGCGCTGGCTCGTCGTTTGCAGCGGTTGGGTTTCCCAGAACAGGCCATGAAATACCTGGATCTACCTAAATCGGCAGGGGTTCCGTTGACGGCAAAGCTTCTGCGGGCGCAGTCCGCGCTGGAAATCGGGTTGCCGCGCCGCGCCTTGCTTGAACTGTCAAACGCCGAGGGGGAAGATGCCCGGCGCCTTCGGGCGGAGGCGCTTGCAAAAAGTAACGAGCTTGCCGCTGCCGCCACGCTTTATCAGGCTTTGGGCGAGGAGGAGGCGGCTGCACGATCTCTTTGGATCAGCGAAGAGTGGGCCACAATCCCCGAAGGGGCCAGCCCCAGGTATCAGGAGGCGGGACAACTTGCGACTGGCTTGCCGCTGGAGCCTGCAACAGGGGATGCTCCTTCGTTGGATGCCGCGCGATCAGCGGCCGAGACCGCCCGCGACACTCGAAGCCGGATCGAAAGCCTTCTGGCAGTTATCGAACGCCCCTGACATCACATTGCTTGAACCGGGTTACGATTTGTCAATCCCGCCGCAATAGCGTGGCAGAACAGAATGTTCATACGGTTCCACAGAATGTCCAATGCCTTAAAGCCAGTGGCCACCAGCCTTTTGCTGATATTTGTTTTCGGGTTGATTGCCACCCCGGTGATGGCCCTGCGCCCCGGGCAATCTGCGGCGGCCTGCGACCGGGCGGCGATTGGCGCAGCGCAGAGGTATGGCGTGCCCGAAACTGTCATGCTCGCGATCACCCGGGTCGAAACCGGACGGCACAAGAACGGGGCTCTGAACCCCTGGCCCTGGGCGATCAATATTGCCGGCAAAGGGTACTGGTTCCAGTCGCGGCATGAGGCCCAGAGCTTTGTGTTCAAGCATTTCATGGATGGCGCGCGCAATTTCGACATTGGCTGTTTCCAGATCAATTACCGCTGGCACGGCAACAAGTTCCGCTCGATTGAGGAAATGTTTGACCCGCAAATGAATGCTGACCATGCGGCCCGGTTCCTGTTGGATCTTTACAAGGAGTTTCACGACTGGACTGCCGCCGCCGGCGCCTATCACTCAAGGACGCAATGGCGGGCCCAACAATATGCCGCGAAATTCAGGGATGTGGCCGCCCGACTGCCCAACACTCCGGGAGCGGAACAGCAAATCGACCCGGCACGACGAGCGACCAGCCTAGGGACGACCGCAATGCCGCTGACAAGTGGCACATCAACACAACTCGGTTCGCTTGTGCCAACGGGCGTTGCGACCGGCACGTCTTTTCTTGCGCTGAACTGAGGTCTCAGTCATGCCAAAAATCAGCAGCAGCGCCCTATTCAGCCCGACGGTCTTGCTGGCACTGTCGCTCATGGCGGTCATTGTCATGATGATTCTGCCTATGCCTGCCTGGATCCTGGACATCGGTCTGGCCGCGTCCTTTGCGCTCGCGATCCTGATCTTTACGATCACGTTGTTCATCGAACGGCCGCTGGATTTCTCGTCCTTCCCGACCATCCTGCTGACCTCACTGATGCTGCGCCTGTCGCTCAACGTATCCTCGACCAAGCTGATCATCGGTGAAGGGCACACCGGCACCGCAGCGGCGGGTGGCGTGATCGAGGGGTTTGCCCATTTCGTGATGGGCGGCAGCATCTTTCTAGGTCTTGTTGTGTTTGGCGTTCTGCTGATCGTCAATTTCATGGTGATCACCAAAGGTGCTGCGCGCATGGCAGAGGTTGGCGCACGGTTCGCGCTGGACGGCATGCCCGGAAAGCAGTTGGCGATCGACAGTGACATGTCTGCCGGCGCCATCGATCATACCGAAGCCAAAGAGCGGCGCGAGAGGGAACAGCAGGAAACCACGTTCTTCGGGTCGCTGGATGGCGCGTCGAAATTCGTCAAGGGTGATGCGGTCGCGGGTCTATTGATCACGCTGCTCAATCTGGTCATGGGCCTGATCATGGGCGTTGTCGTGCATGACATGCCCGTCGGATCAGCGTTTGAAAGCTATGCCATCCTGACGGTCGGGGACGGGCTTGTGTCGCAGATTCCGGCTGTGATCATCTCCATCGCATCTGCCCTCCTGCTGGCACGCGGCGGTACCCACGGCGCGGCCGATACCGCGCTTTTTGCCCAGATGAGTCGACATCCCGCGGCCCTGGCAACGGTTGCATTGCTTATGGTGCTGTTCGCCCTGGTTCCGGGCCTGCCGTTTCTGCCGTTCATTCTGGGTGGCGCAGTTCTGGGCCTTGCGGCCCGTACAATGCACCTGCGGACGGCGTTGGCATCCGAACAGGCCGCGACCGAAGAAGAGGTTCAGCAGGATACGCCGCGCATGTCGCTTGGGGATATTCTGGATCTCGATGACGTGCACCTGGAATTCGCACCCGATCTGGTCGCAATGGTGCTGGATCCGGGAACCGGGCTGGACGCGCGGATCGCCAATATGCGCAATCATGTCGCCTCGGTCTACGGGTTGATTCTGCCCGACATCCGGCTGACCGACAAGGCAGAGCTGCCTGCGGGCACTTATATCATCAAGGTACAGGGCGTCGAACAGGTCCGGGGTGTGCTGCATCCCGATCTGGTATTGGCGCTGGTGCCCGACGGGGCCGATGCGCTGCCCAGCGGCTCCGATGTGGCCGAGCCGGTCTATGGCGCTCCAGCCCGCTGGATTGCGCCCAAGGATCAGGATGCCGCAGCAGTGGCCGGGGCCACGCTTGTCACCCCACCCGAAATTCTCGCCACCCATCTGTTGGAGGTGATCAAGCAGAATTTCGCGCGGCTGCTCACCCTGAAATCCCTGCGCCGCCTGCTCTCCGAGATGACGCAACTCAGCGATGCCACCCGTGCTGAGGCGAACCGCAAGATGCTGGACGAGCTGATCCCCGACAAGGTGCCGATCGATTGCCTGCACTCGGTCCTGCGCCTGCTGCTGGAAGAACGGGTTTCGATCAGGAACATGCCGCTGATCCTGGAAACGATCGCAGAGGCGCGGGTATCGACAACGCAGCCGGAAAATATCTGCGAAGTTGTTCGCCAGCGGCTCGGATTCCAGTTGGTTGGCGAAATGAAACGCGAAGACGGGACGATCCCGCTGGTTCAGCTTGCCCCAGAATGGGAGGACACCTTTACCAGCTACCAACTTGAGGGAGTGCCGTCGGGCCATGACATCGCACTGCCGCCCGACCTGTTCAGCCGTCTCGGCGAGGGGGTTTCGGAACAGTTCGACCAAAGCTCGCGGCAGGGCGTATTCCCGGCCCTGGTGACCTCGACCCGGCGGAGGCGGTTTCTGCACACAATAATGCGCGCGCGCGGGCTGGCGAACCCGGTTTTGTCCTTCGAGGAAATCGGGCTCGAGGCGCGACCGTCACTGGTCGGCGTGGTTGCGGGTTGATGGAAATCGCGACCCTTCTCGCAGACCGGCTGGGCGCAGATGCCCACCACCTGCTGATGGTGTTTCTGCGCGTGGGGGCTGCTGTATCACTGTTTCCCGCTTTCGGAGAAAGGTCGCTGCCAGCGCGCATCAAACTGACGATCGCGCTGGTTTTCACACTGATTGTGGCACCGGCCACACCTGGTCCGGGCGTCCTGAGTTTCCCGCAAATTCTGAGCATCGGCGGTGCCGAAATTCTAACCGGCCTTGTGTTCGGCATTGCGTTGCGGCTGCTGGTTCTTGCGCTGCAAACCGCCGGATCCATCGCGGCGCAGGCGACATCACTGTCGCAGATCCTGGGCGGAATGGCGGCAGAGCCGATGCCCGCAATGGGTCATGTGCTGGTCTTGTCCGGGATCACACTGGCAGTGGTGCTTGGCTTGCATGTCCTGGTGGCGGAATACCTGATCCAGTCCTATGCGCTCTTGCCGACCGGCAGCGTCATCGCCGCGCAGGACATAGCCAGCTGGGGCACCGGCCAGGTGGCGCGCATGTTCTCGCTTGCCCTGTCGTTGGCCGCTCCCTTCGTGATCGCATCGCTGGTCTATAACCTCGCCCTTGGGGCCATCAATCGAGCCATGCCGCAGCTGATGGTGGCCTTTGTCGGCGCGCCTTTCATTACCTTCGGCGGGCTTTTCCTGCTTTTCGCAGGCGCGCCCCTGCTGCTGACATTGTGGCATGACGCCTTGCTGCAAACCCTTTCCAATCCGCTGGAGACCCTGCCATGAGCAGCCCCGAGGATGGTGAAGACAAGTCATTCGAGCCAACGCTGCGCAAATTGCAAAAAGCGCGCGAGAAAGGCGAGATCGCCCGATCCGTCGACCTGAACATCGCGGTGGTCTACGGTGGCTTCATAGTGACCCTCTTCCTGTTCGGTGCATCGATGATCGATCAGGCCGGAACCGCGATGAGCGTTCTGGTCGGGCAATCTGATCATTTGTCCGAGTTGATCTTCGATGGCCCGGCCCAGGCCCCCATCGGCGGATTGCTGCGGACAGTGACCCTCGCGATCCTACCGCTGTTTCTGCTACCCGCCGCGGCCGTGTTGATGTCGGTTGTGGCGCAGCAGGCCTTTGTGGTGGCTCCGACCAAGCTAAAACCGAAAATGTCGAAAATATCACCTATTTCGAATGCCAAGAATAAGTATGGGCGCAGTGGATTGTTCGAATTTGTAAAGAGCTTTGTCAAGCTTGTGACCTATGGCCTGTGCTTGGCACTGTTTCTGAAGGCAGATCTGAACGCCATTCTTACTTCGGGGGCGGCTGGAGCGCGCCCGGCCGTAGTCCTGATGATGACAACAGTTCTAAGGTTTCTGACGATCGTGTTTGTGATCGCATTGGCGATCGGGTCCGTCGACTTTCTGTGGCAGCGTGCCGAGCATCTGCGCAAGAACCGCATGACCAGAAAGGAATTCACCGACGAGATGAAGGAATCCGATGGCGATCCGTATATGAAAAACAGCCGCCGTCAGCGGGGTCAGGAAATCGCGATGAACCAGATGATCCGCGAGGTGCCAGAGGCGGATGTGGTGATCGTGAACCCCACCCATTTTGCTGTGGCGCTAAAATGGTCGCGCATGCCGGGGTCCGCACCGGTTTGCGTCGCGAGGGGTGTCGACGAAATCGCGGCAGTCATTCGCGAGACCGCGATATCCTCTGGCGTGCCCATCCACTCCGACCCGCCCACCGCCCGGAGCCTGCATGCCAGCGTCGAGATCGGAGAAGAGATCGACGCCGATCACTACGCAGCTGTCGCGGCCGCGATCCGCTTTGCGGAAGACATGCGCAAGAAAGCCAGGGGGCGGATTAGTTGAAGATCGGGAAACTCGATACATTGGTCCGCGCCAGTGAGGCAAGATACCTCATGGAATATGAAAAGATCAGATTGCTGGTTGAGCGCGAAGCGGCCATCGGTCATCGCCTTGCCGAACTGGCCGCCCATAGCCGTCGTGCCTTTCAGATCGATGCCGGTTATGCCCAGAGCGGAGCCCATGCCCGTTGGGTAGGCTGGGCAGGACAGATGGCGGCGGTCCTGAATACCGAACTGGCCCAGATCCGCGCTCAGCGGCAAAGGTTGGATGCGGAAATGCGCAAGGCCTTCGCCCGCCATGCGGCGCTCAAGTCAGTGAACAAGTCACAAAAGTTGCGTCGGAAGCAGGAACGGGACGCGGTGAAACGCGCCCAGTTGGAGCAGTTGGTGGTGCTTTGCCCGCCGCGGGATCGGCGGGCACCGGGTCAGTAATTGTCCTGCCGGGCGATATCGACGATCAGAACCGAGTGTACCGCGTCATCACCCAACTCGTGTTGCGCGGCATCCAGCAGGGCCTGTCGCAACGGGTCCAGCTTGCCCGACATCGTGAACGCGCCGTCAAACCCGCCGGTATTGGCATGGTCAAAAAGTACCTGCAGGAAAGCATCTCGTAGCTTGGGCTCACGCTCATAAAACGGCTCGCTGATGCCGGGCTCTACCTCAAGGCTCAGCGCAAGATTTGCCAGACCGGCCAGGTGTTCGCCATCCAGAAGTGGCACGACAAATTGCTTGCTCATTCTTAGGAACTCGTGACCGCCCGATTTGGCCCCGTCTTTGGAAATCGATTTCTTCTTTTTTTTCGGAGCGTCCTGTTCAGTTTCAACCTTTGGCTCCTTCTCGCCTCCGGTCAGAGCGGTCCCGGCAAAGACGCCCAGGGCGATCCCAACCGGTGGTAAGATGAACAACAGCAGTTTGCGCATGACCTAAACCCTCAGAACGGCAGAACGGCATCCAGCACTTGCTGGCCATACCGCGCCTGCTGGGCGTCGGTGAGTTGACCTCTGCCGCCGTAAGACACGCGGGCCGAAGCGATCTTGTCATAGGTGATCTGGTTTTGCCGCGAGATGTCTTCGGGCCGCACAAAGCCTGACACCAGCAATTCGCGCAGTTCGAAATTGACCCGCAACTCTTGCGACCCGCTGATCGACAACACGCCGTTCGGCAAAACGTTGACCACAGTGGCCGCAACGCGCAACGTTAACTTTTCCTTGCGTTTGACCGAGCCTTGCCCTGTGTTTTTGCTTTGACTGTCGATTGAGACCGCATCCGCCAGCGATGCCCCCTCCGGGAGTTTGTCCTGCAGCTTCTGCGGAGCCCCAAAGAGTTCCGCCACCTCCAGCGATTCCGATCCGCCGCGTGATCGCCTGGTACCGTTCGAGATCTCGGCTTTTTCGTCGATTTCGATCACCACCGTCAGGATGTCGCCCTTTTTCATCGCCCGCCGGTCGCCAAGAAGCGACCTTTGGCCACCGCTCCAGAGCGAGGCTTGATCGACCGAGCGTTGATCGGGCGCGTGCAGCGGCAATCCTGGCCACAGCATAGCCACCTGTTCGGGGGAATCCTCGTTGTCCGAAAGGCTGGGCGGACGCCCGAGATGGTCGAGCCGACCGCAAGCGATCTGCAACATACCAAAACTCAGAAGAAGAAGCGCGGGTTTGGACAGTTTCATCAGTTTACCTCAATGCGGCCATCGGCCAGGATCCGGCCGGACAGGGTGGTGCGCGATGACAGGTTCATCACGCGGATCGTGTCGCCCACTGCGCCGCGCCCCAAGGCGCGGCCATCGGCGGTGATGGTGAGACCGCTATGGGCAAAAATCAATGACACCAGGTCATTGCGATCCACGATGGCCGGCGGTACGACGTCACCGGCGCGTATGGGACGACCCGGATAGAGCGTTACCCGCGCCTCATAGCCGACCACTTCGGCGGGGTGGCCGTAGACGCCCGGCATCTCGCCCGGCTCCTGAACGAGGTCGGTGGGCGAGATCAGCTCCTTGGCGCGGATCGTGCGGTTGGGCATCACAATATCGCCTTGCGCGGGCAGGGCGGCGAGCAGTCCGACAAGTACGAGAGACCTTTTCATCAGCGCACCTGCGTTGTCGCGCCCATCATCTGGTCGACTGCCGAGATGACTTTGGCATTCATTTCGTAACCACGCTGGGCTTCGATTAATTCAGTAATCTCGCGCACCGCATCGACCGAGCTGTCTTCCAGATACCCCTGCCGCAATGTGCCAAGCCCGTCTTCGCCCGGGGTGGCCACGGTGGGCGCTCCGGATGCTTCGGTTTCGCGGAAGAGGTTGCTTCCGACCGCCTCAAGCCCCTTGGCATTGGTAAAGCTCGACAAGCTGAGCTGACCCAGAAGCTGCCCTTCGGCGGTGTCCTCGAAATAAGCGTAAACCTCACCAGAGCCGTTGATCGAGATCGACCGCGCATCCTCGGGGATCGTGATCTCGGGCGTGACCGGAAAGCCATCCGAGGTCACGATCAACCCATCGGCAGAGCGTTTCAGGCCACCATCACGGGTATAGGCCGCAGCACCCGAGGGAAGCGTCACTTCAAGATAGCCGCGTCCGTCGATGGCCATATCCAGCTCGTTGCCAGTGGCCGAAAGCGCACCTTGCTCCACCTGCATCGACACCGCTGCGGGCCGCACCCCAAGGCCAAGCTGCACCCCGGTCGGCAGCATGGTACCGTCTGAGGCGTTCACACTGCCCGGCCGTACCATCTGCTGGTAGTGCAGATCGGCAAACTCAGCCCGACGGGCATTGTAGCCGGTGGTGTTCATGTTCGCGAGGTTGTTTGAAATTGTCTCGACCCGCATCTGTTGGGCGGTCATGCCGGTGGCGGCAATTTTCAGGGCACGCATCGGTCGCTCCTTGCTTGTGATCTATCGCAGCAACGCCTTGACGGCGTCGCGGATACGTTTGTCTTCGGCATCCAGAAAGCTCTGGCCCAGTTCATAAGCGCGCTGAATCTCGACCATCCGCGCCATTTGTCCGACCGCATTGACGTTCGAACCTTCCACAAACCCTTGCAGGATCGTGGCGGTATCCGCCGGTTCGAACCCGCCATCGGATTGGAACAGCACTCCCCCTTCGCGGACTAGGTCGTTGCGGTCGAGCGGGGCGAATACACCGATCTGTCCCACCAACTGGCCATCGGCACTTATCGTGCCGTCGGCAGAGACGCTGACTGTAGCCGCATCAGGCGGGATGAAGACCGGCGCACCACCGGGGTCGAGCACCCGGTGCCCTTCGGCGCCCACCAGATCTCCCTGCGCATTGGCGCTGAAACTTCCGGCGCGGGTCAGCCGTTCGCCCGAAGGGGTTTCGAGCAGGAAGAACCCGTCGCCCTCGATGGCAAAATCAAAACGCCCGCCGGTCTGGGTCAGCACGCCTTGCGCGAACGAGGTGTTGCGCACCTGTCCGCGGCTCATCGAGACCGATGCGTGGCCGCCGGTATCCTGCACGAATTCGGAAAACACGATGCCTTCCTGCCGGTAGCCTGCGGTGGCGAGATTGGCGATGTTGTTGGCGACGACCCGGATCTCGTTCCTCAGACCCACCTGGCGCGACAGCGCGGCATATCCGGCGGTATCCATCAATTGCCTCCGATAATCAGTGTCAGAACCGTGGCCTGAAAGAACGAGACCAGCGTTTGCGTCATGAAGCCCATCGACATCCAGAATACGACCACAATCGCGGCCAGCTTGGGCACGAAGGTCAGTGTCATTTCCTGGATCGAGGTCAGCGCCTGAAACAGGCCCACGACCAACCCGGTGACCAACGCAACTGTCAGGATGGGCACCGAGGTGATGACCGCGATCCACAGCGATTGGCGCAACACGTCATAAAACTGACCTTCACTCAGCATGGCTCAGACCGGCATCCTCAGGATTTCCTGATAGGCCTCGACCACCTTGTTGCGTACGGTCACTGCCGTTTCGACGGCAAGCTCGGTCTGTGCCAACGCCTGAACCAGCGCGTGCGGGTCGGCCTGCCCGGTCATGGCCGATTCTGATAGCGCCTCGCTTTGGCGCAGAGTGCTTGCGAAGTCCTGGAACGCACCGCCCAAGCCCGCGCCTTCTGGGGCGGGGTTGGGCTTGGTTGCCGGACGGGCAGAAGCATAGCTCTGCGCCGCCGAAAGTGATTGGATATCCATTCTGGCTGTCCTTTATTTCCTGAGAAGATCCATTAGCGACGCGGACATCTGCCGCGCCTGATCGAACATTTTGAGATTGGCCTCATAGCTGCGTTGCGCCTCGCGGGCGTCGGCGATTTCCAGCATCAAATTGACGTTGGACCCTTGATAGTGCCCGTTGGCATCCGCCATCGGGTGCGCCGGGTCGTGAATGCGCGGCAGCCTGCCGCCATCAAGGCGCACGCGCCCGGTCTTGACCAGATCAACCCCGTCCCCCGAACCGGTCATCGATTCGAACGGCACCGTCTTGCGCCGGTAACCCGGCGTATCTGCGTTCGAGATGTTTTCGGCGGTGTGACGCAGCCGCATCGCCTGGGCGCGCAACGCGCTGGCGGTAACCTTCAGCGTATTGGAGAATTCGTTCATGTCTGCCCCCCTCACCCGCGTCCAAGACCGGTTCGCAATACCGTCAGCGCCGATTTATAGATCGCCATCGCCTGGTCATGCTGACGTTTCGCATCGACCGCGTTCAGCATTTGTTCCTCGATCGAGACGCTGTTGCCATTGGGGTCCGCCGGGGCGTCTGCAGTGAATTCGGCGGATTTCCAGTCGAGGCCGTCCTGCCCGTGCATATGTGTGCTGCGGGTCTTGCGGAACAGCGACCCGTCGCTACTTTCGCTCACCAGCGTGCCAAAGGTTTTTACATCCTGGGCTTTGTAGCCGGGCGTGTCAGCATGGGCCATGTTGCGGGCAATGACGGCGTGCCGGTGACCAGCATGTGTGGCCATCGCATGGGCCGTCGCAAATACGTTCAGTTTTGTGAACACCGGGGCTTCTCCCTCGATCCGTTTCAATCAAGGCTTAACCCCGATTCGTTTAGAAACGGTTTGCAACAACCTACCGGAGCGCACGATGACCGCTGCAAACCCAGCAAGCCTGACCGCCACATTCGATGCGTTAAGCCCCATGCGCCATTTAGGGCGGGTGAAGCATGTGGGAGGCGGAACCCTCGGGATCACCTGCTTGTCGGGAAAGGCCCGGATCGGCGACCAGATCAAGGTCAGGCGCAAGGCACTCACACCGCTGGCGGGTGAAGTGTTGCAGATCAATGATGACGAGATTCGGATGCTGCCGGATATGGCACCTGACACCGTGGCGGTGGGAGATGCGGCCGTGTTGATCCCGGTCCCGGCCTTTGCTCCCGGCTCGCACTGGCTGGGCCGCGTCGTCGACCCGCTGGGCCGAGCGCTGGATGGCAGGCCGCTGTTGCGTGGCGAACATACCTGCAACCTGACCGCGTTGCCGCCAAATGCTGTCGAGCGCAAGGCCCTGGGCGAGCGGCTGCCCACCGGGGTAACACTGCTGAATACGATGCTGCCGATTGTGCGCGGGCAGCGGGTGGGGCTGTTCGCGGGGTCTGGTGTGGGCAAATCCTCACTACTGGGCACGTTGGCCAAGTCGATGCAAGCGGATGCGGTTGTTGTGGCGCTGGTCGGCGAGCGCGGGCGCGAAGTGAACGAATTTGTGGAACACACGCTGGGCCCCGAGGCGATGGATCGCGCGATCGTGGTGGCGGCCACCTCGGACATGTCGGCACTGATGCGGCGGCGCTGTGCCTGGTCCGCCATGGCGGTCGCGGAATCGCTGCGCGACAGTGGTTTGAACGTGTTGTTTCTGGTCGATTCGATCACTCGCTTTGCTGAAGCACATCGCGAGATTGCCGTGGCCACCGGAGAGCTGCCCGCCCTGCGCGGCCACCCGCCTTCGGTCACGCCATTGATCACCGGTCTGTGCGAACGGGCCGGCCCCGGAAAGGCAGGACAGGGCGATATCACGGCTGTGTTCAGCGTTCTGGTCGCTGGCTCGGATATGGACGAACCGGTAGCTGATATCCTGCGCGGAGTTCTGGACGGCCATATCGTGCTGTCTCGAGAGATTGCCGAGCGCGGGCGCTTTCCGGCCATCGATGTCAGCCGCTCGGTCTCGCGCAGCCTGCCGGGTGCGGCGAGTGAGGCTGAGAACGCCGCCATCAACGAGGCGCGCCGCCTGCTCAGCACTTATGAGCAATCCGAAGTGATGATCAATGCCGGGCTTTACTCCACAGGTTCGAACCCGCAACTGGATCAGGCGGTTCAGGTCTGGCCGGAACTGGATGCATTTTTTGCGCGCCCTGAGTCGGGCGGGATCACCGACAGCTTCGACAAGCTGAACCTGATCCTGCGGCGCAGCGGGGCGGGGCTGCAGCGCCCCCTGCAAAACGAAACAGGCCCCGGAGGGTCGGGGCCTGTATGAACATCTCTCGCAAAGGTCGGGTTACTCCGCCGGGACCGCCTCGGCCTCGCCAGTCAGCGGTTGCGGCAGCTTGTTAAGCATCTCGGTCGGGCAGACCTGCAGGAACTTGCCGCGCTCGATCTCCCAGTGCTGCAGGATATCGGCGGCCTTCTGGCTGCGGGTTTCCTCCAGATGACGCTCGAGCAGACCTTTGAGCTGATATTCCCAATGGGGCACCGTGACCGGGCAGGTCACCAGTGTTTCCATGTTCATCAGCGATTCTGCCTTGCCGTCGGGATCATAGAGATAGGCCATCCCGCCGGTCATGCCAGCGCCGAAGTTGGCCCCGATCCCGCCCAGAATGACGGCCACGCCTCCGGTCATGTATTCACATCCGTTCGAGCCGCAGCCTTCGATCACCACCTGCGCGCCCGAGTTGCGCACCGCAAAGCGTTCTCCGGCGCGGCCCGCGGCAAAGAGATACCCGTCGGTCGCGCCATAGAGAACGGTGTTGCCGACGATAGTGTTCTCATCCGCTTTCAGCGGGCTGACCTGCGGCGGGCGCACGACGATAGTGCCGCCCGAAAGGCCCTTGCCCACATAGTCATTGGCATCACCCGATACTTCCAGCTTGAGCCCCGGAGCTGCGAAGGCCCCCAGCGACTGTCCGGCAGAGCCCTGCAGCTTGACATGCAAGTGATCGGGCTGGAACGCGTTGCGCATCCCGAAGTTTTGCACGATGTGGCTGGAAATGCGCGTGCCCACCGTCCGGTGTGTGTTCTGCACCGCATAAGACAGCTGCATCTTCTCGCCGTCGCGCAGGAAACGGGCCGCGTCGCGGACAATCTCGGCATCCAGCGTGTCGGGCACCGCGTTGCGCTCCTTGTCGCGGTTATAGACGATGTCGGCGGCGCCATCGACGGTGATCAACAGCGGGTTGAGGTCCAGATCGTCCAGATGCGCCGAGCCACGGCTGACCTGGGCCAGAAGATCGGCGCGCCCGATCACCTCATCGAGGCTGCGCGCACCGAGCGAGGCCAGAATCTCGCGCACTTCCTGGGCGTAGAAGGTGATCAGGTTGACCACCTTGTCGGCATTGCCGGTGAAGCGGTCGCGCAGTGCCGGGTCCTGGGTGCAGACGCCGACGGGGCAAGTGTTGGATTGGCACTGGCGCACCATGATGCAGCCCATGGCGATCAGGGCTGCGGTGCCGATCCCGTATTCCTCGGCCCCCAACATCGCGGCCATGACGATGTCGCGCCCGGTGCGCAGTCCACCATCGGTCCGAAGGGTCACGCGGTCGCGCAAGTTGTTCATCGCAAGCACCTGATGCGCCTCGGTCAGGCCCATCTCCCATGGAAGACCGGCATGTTTGATCGAGGTGGCAGGCGAGGCCCCGGTTCCGCCATTATGGCCCGAAATCAGGATAATATCGGCCTTGGCCTTGGCGACACCTGCGGCAATCGTGCCCACGCCCGAGGAGGCCACCAGTTTCACCGTCACCTTGCAGCGTGGGTTGATCTGCTTGAGATCATAGATCAGCTGCGCCAGATCCTCGATCGAGTAGATGTCGTGATGCGGCGGTGGTGAAATCAGCGTCACGCCCTTGGTCGAATGGCGCAGCCGCGCGATCAGGTCGGTGACCTTCATGCCGGGCAGCTGCCCACCTTCGCCGGGCTTGGCGCCTTGGGCCACCTTGATCTCAAGCTCTTCGCAATGGTTGAGGTATTCGGCGGTCACGCCAAACCGGCCCGAGGCCACCTGCTTGATCTTGGCGGAGGGGTTGTCACCATTGGATTCCGGCACGAAATGTGCCGGATCTTCGCCGCCCTCACCGGAGTCGGACTTGGCGCCGATCCGGTTCATCGCCACGTTCAGGGTCTTGTGTGCCTCAGGGCTGAGCGCGCCCAGGCTCATGCCCGGCGTCACGAAGCGTTTGCGGATCGCAGTGATGCTTTCGACCTCTTCCAGCGCAATCGGCTGGCCCAACGGTTTGAAATCCAGCAGGTCGCGCAGATGGATCGGCGGGTTGGCCTGCATCTTGGACGAATATTGCTTCCACAGCTCATAGGATGCCCGGTTGCACGCCATCTGCATCATATGCATTGAGGTCGCTTCCCAGGCATGGGTTTCACCCGACTGGCGCGCCTTGTAGAAACCGCCGATGGGCAGCACATCCAGACCCGATGTCCAGCCCTTGGCGTGGATCTCTTCGGCCTTGGACTGAATACCGGTCACGCCGATGCCGGAAATACGACTGATCATGCCGGGGAAATATTCCGCCACCATGGCACGGCTGAGGCCAACCGCCTCGAAGTTCAAGCCACCGCGATAAGACGAGATCACCGAGATGCCCATCTTGGACATGATCTTGAGCAGCCCCTGATCAACCGCCTCGCGATAGCGTATCACGTTCTCGGTCAGCGACCCATCTATAAGGCCGCGCGTGACGCGGTCGGCAATGCTGTCCTCGGCCAAATAGGCGTTCACTACGGTGGCACCACAGCCGATCAGCACCGCGAAATAATGCGGATCAAGACATTCCGCCGATCGCACGTTGAGCGAGCAGAAGGTGCGCAGCCCCTTGCGGGTCAGATGCGAATGCACAGCACTGGTCGACAGGATCATCGGCATGCCCACGCGCTCGGCGCTGGCATGCTGATCGGTCAGGATCAGGTGCCCCGAGCCCGAGCGCACGGCCTCTTCCGCCTCTGCGCGAATACGCGCCAGTGCCGCGCTCAACGCTCCGGTGCCCGGCTCAAAGCTGCAGTCGATCTCGGTCACGGTCGAGTTGAAGCTTTCCACCAGCGTGTCCCATTGCGCGTTTCCGACAAACGGGCTGCCCAAAACGATGATCTCGGTCTGGCTGCTATCCTCGTCCAGCACGTTCTTGAGGTTGCCGAACCGCGTCTTGAGCGACATCACCCGGTATTCTCGCAGGCTGTCGATCGGCGGGTTCGTGACCTGGCTGAAATTCTGCCGGAAGAAATGGCTGAGCGGACGGTACTGTTTCGACAGAACCGCCGAGGGCGTGTCATCGCCCATCGAGGCCAGCGCCTCTTTGCCGTCCTCGCACATGGGCACAAGTATCTGTTCCAGTTCCTCGATCGAATAGCCCGCTGCGATCTGCCGCTTACGCAGCTGCTCGCCAGTAAAGAGCGGCTTTTCCTCGATCTCGACCAGCTTGTCATCCAGATCGCTGATTTTCTTGACCCAGTCGCCGAAGGGCAGCGCGCGCGCCAGCTTGTCCTTGATCTGCTTGTCGCGGAACACCTTGCCTTTCTTCATGTCGACGGCCAGCATTTGACCGGGGCCCAGCGCGCCTTTTTCGACCACATTCGCCTCGTCGGTGGGCACCATGCCCGCCTCGGACCCCGCGATGACCAGCCCATCGCCGGTGATCACATAGCGCATCGGGCGCAAGCCGTTGCGGTCAAGCCCGGCGCAGACCCAGCGCCCGTCGGTCATGGCCAACGCCGCCGGACCGTCCCAAGGTTCCATCACCGAATTGCAATAGGAATACATATCGCGCCAGGCCTGCGGCAGTTCCACAGCCTGTTTCGACCAGCTTTCGGGTACCAGCATGGTTTTTGCCATCGGCGCCGAGCGTCCCGCGCGAACCAGAACCTCAAACACCGAATCCAGCGCCGCCGAGTCCGACGATCCGCCCGCAATGATCGGCTTGATATCCTCAGCATAGTCCCCGAAGGCGCTGGAGGCCATGCGGATCTCGTGGCTTTTCATCCAGTTGGTGTTGCCCTTGAGCGTGTTGATCTCGCCGTTATGGGCCAGCATGCGGAACGGCTGCGCTAGCCACCATTGCGGGAAGGTGTTGGTCGAATAGCGCTGGTGATAGATCGCGAACGAACTCTCGAACCGCTCATCCATCAGGTCGGGGTAGAACACGGCCACCTGTTCGGCCAGCATCATGCCCTTGTAGATGATCGACCGGCAGCTGAGCGACGCGACATAAAGCCCGGTCACCGCGGCGCTTGCCACAGCCTTTTCGATCCGGCGGCGGATGACATAAAGCTCGCGCTCGAAGGTTTCTTCGTCGACGCCCTTGGAGTTCGAGATCAGGATTTGTTCGATCTCGGGGCGGGTGGCATTGGCCTTGTCACCCAGGCAGGTCACATCCACAGGCACGTGACGCCAGCCATAGATGTAATAGCCCATGCGCAGAACTTCGGTTTCCACAATGGTCCGGCAGGTTTCCTGCGCGCCAAAATCAGTGCGCGGCAGAAAGACCTGACCAACTGCGATCAGTTGGTTCTTGTCCGGCGTGTGGCCGGTGCGTTCGATCTGGTCATAGAAGAACGGAACCGGGATCTGCACATGGATACCGGCGCCGTCGCCGGTCTTGCCATCGGCATCCACAGCCCCCCGGTGCCAGATCGCCTTGAGCGCGTCGATGCCCGCCTCGACCACCTTGCGGCTTTTCTTGCCACCGACGGACACGACAAGGCCAACCCCGCAGGAAGAATGCTCTTCTTCCTCGGAATAGAGACCGTTTTCGGCCATCCAATTGCGCTTTTCTTCTTCGGCGCGGACCCAGTTGGCGTCATATTTGGTCATTGGCTATCTCCTTGCTCCGAAGGGGCGAACATTGCGATGACGTCGGCTTCGGTCATTTGTCTGCGGTCCCCGGCAAAGGCGTAGCCCTGCGGTTTCCGATCGATATAGAGCTCCAGCTTCAGATCTCCGCTGGCGGCATTGTCGAACAACCCGGCTGCGATCTGCGTTTGCCCATGCATCTCGCCGGGCGCGGTGATGCGGTACCAGAGCGCCGATCCGCATCTTTCGCAGAACGCGCGCTCGGCCCAGTCGGACGAAGTGAAGCTGCGCACCGGGCCGTCAGCGGTGTATCCTGGTTCGGCCGGAAATGTGATCAGCATCGAACTGGTCCAACGGCGGCACATGTCGCAGTGGCAGGCGCCCAAGGACCCCTTGGCCGCTGTCGCGGTGACGGTCACGGCACCGCACATGCACTGTCCTGTAAGCTTGCTCATGAGCCTGCTCCTTTTGCTTTCATGGTCGATTTCCGACTTTGCGGCCGGATCATCGGGCTGGCGGCGTTCACTCGGCCGCGACCGAAAGCGGGGCGTTGAATTTCTCGATGATCGCTTCGGCACAATCGCGCCCGTCGCGGATCGCCCAGACCACAAGGCTGGCCCCACGCACGATGTCGCCGATCGCGTAGACCCCGTCCATATCGGTCGCACCGGTGCGGAATGCCGCCTTGACCGTACCCCAACGGGTGACCGGCAGATCGGCCTGGCCGAACAGTTTCGGCAGGTCCTCGGGTTCGAATCCCAGTGCCTTGATGACCAGATCGGCCTCTTCAACGTAATCCGCGCCCTCGATCACCTCGGGGGCCTGACGGCCCGAGGCGTCGGGCTGGCCCAGGCGCATTTTCTGGACCATCACGCCTTCGACCGCGTCATTGCCGGTAAAGCCCTTGGGCGCGCTCAGCCATTCGAACACCACGCCTTCTTCCTCGGCATTGGCGACTTCGCGCTGCGAGCCGGGCATGTTAGCACGGTCGCGGCGATAAAGGCATTTGACCGAGGTCGCGCCCTGCCGGATCGCGGTGCGTACGCAGTCCATCGCGGTATCGCCACCGCCGATCACGACAACCCGTTTGCCTTCGGCGTCGTAGCGGCCGCTATCGAATTCCTCGACCGCGTCGCCAAAGCTCTTGCGGTTGGAGGCGGTGAGATAGTCGATCGCCTTTTCCATCCCGGCCAGACCGCTGCCCGGCATCTGGATGTCGCGGCTTTTGTAAACGCCGGTGGCAATGATGACCGCGTTGTGTTCGGCATGGATCGCCGCAAAGATATCGGCGTCCACATCGCAGTTCAGCACGAACTCGACCCCGGATTTCTCCAACTGGTCGATCCGGCGCATCACCACGTCCTTTTCCAGCTTGAAGCCGGGGATTCCATAGGTCAGCAACCCGCCGGCCCGGTCATAACGATCATAGACTGTCACGCTGAACCCCGCGCGACGCAGCATGTCAGCTGCGGCCAGCCCGCCTGGTCCGGCACCGATGATGCCGACGCTTTCGTCGCGCTCATGCTGCGGAACCGCAGGGACCACCCATCCGTTTTCCCAAGCGGTGTCGGTGATGTATTTCTCGACCGAGCCGATGGTGACCGTGCCATGGCCCGATTGCTCGATCACGCAATTGCCTTCGCAGAGGCGGTCCTGAGGGCAGATGCGACCACAGATTTCCGGGAAAGTGTTGGTGGCCTGGCTGACCTGATAGGCCTCTTCCAACCGTCCGGTGGCGGTCAGGCGCAGCCAATCGGGGATGTTGTTGTGCAGCGGGCAATGCGACTGACAATAAGGCACTCCGCATTGCGAGCATCGGCTGGCCTGCTCCTCGGCCTTGGCCGCCGCGTATTCGGCATAGATTTCGTCGAAGTCTTCCCTGCGTTCCGTCGCCGCGCGTTTCTCGGGCATATCGCGTTCGACCTGGACGAATTTTAGCATCGGTTGCTTGGCCACAGCTTCGACTCCATGAATTGGCTAGGTAGCGATGCTATAAACGAGGGCGTGGAGAATTAAAAGTCAATAATAGTGACCTATTTTCACTTCTTTCACCACCCGATGCGAGGTCGTCCGGTGTCACGGTAAGATAATAGGTCCTATTCGGACCTAAAAGGAGGCTTTCCATTTGGGACAGTCACTTATACCCCGTTTCCCAATAAGGTTCAGAGGCAATTCGGCAGATGACACTCCTGCATATTCTTCTTGTTGCGCTGATACAGGGCATCACTGAATTCTTGCCGGTCTCGTCCTCGGGCCACCTGATTCTGTTGCCAGCGCTGACCGGGATGGCGGATCAGGGCCAGTTTATCGACGTTGCCGTGCATGTAGGTACGCTCGGCGCCGTGATCTTTTATTTCTGGCAAGACGTGCAGTTGGCGCTTCGCGGCACGCCCGCAGCCTTGGCCGGCCGGTGGGAGGAGCCAGGTGCGCGCCTGTCGCTGGGTCTGATGATCGCGACGGTGCCGATCATCCTTGTCGGCGCGGTACTGCATTTCACCGGACTGTCGGATGTTCTGCGCTCGATGAAAGTCATCGCCTGGACGATGCTGGGCTTCGGTATCGTGCTCTATTGGGCGGATCGCAATGGAGATCAGGTGAAAAAGGCAGAGGATTGGACCCTCAGAGACGCGGCCATCATGGGGCTTTGGCAGGTGATCGCGCTGATCCCCGGCACATCGCGGTCGGGCATTACCATCACCGGCGCGCGGCTGCTGGGATACGGGCGTGAAGACAGCGCGCGTCTGGCGATGCTGATGTCGATTCCCACGATCGCCGCCTCGGGCATCCTTCTCTGGGCGGATGCCACCGCCAGCGCCGATGCCGATATGATCCGAAACGGATTGCTGGCCGCCGGGCTGTCCTTCCTGTCGGCTCTTGCCGCTCTGGCCCTGATGATGCGGTTCCTGCGCAGCATCAGCTTCACCCCGTATGTGATCTACCGGGTGGTCCTTGGGCTGGTCCTGCTGGCGATGGCCTATGGCTGATCAGATCTTCAGGTTTTTCGCCGACTTCTGAATCTCGTCATACTGCCCGGAGGGGCGGAATTTCCACAGATAGTCCGGTAGCACCGACTGCATCGCCACCGGCTCGATCCCCAGATCATCAAAGCCCTTGGCTCCTTCCGAGACCACATTGTCGCTGCGCAGCGACTTAACCTGATCGCGGGTCAGGATCGGATTGGGAAACAGCTGGAAGCTCACGAACTTCAGTATGTCCAGAACACTGGCCATGATCCGAGCCGCGAACATCGGCATGCCGATGATCACCCGCCGCCGATGGATCGCGTCGAGCATCAGCTGCATCAACGCCCGGAAAGATTTCACATCCGGCCCGCCCAGCTCGAAGACACCAGCACGCACGCCAGTCACACCCATCACGGCGGCACGGGCGACGTCGTCGACGAAGACAGGCTGAAACAGGGTCTCGGGCGCGACGATCGGCAGGAATGGCCCAAACCGTGTCATCGCGGCAAACCGGTTGAAAAACTCATCCTCGGTCCCGAAGATGATCGATGGCCGCAAGATCATGGCATCGGGCTGATGTTCCCGCACTGCGGCCTCGCCCGCTGCCTTGCTCCTTGCATAGGCGCTGTCGGCCTCGGCGCTGGCCCCAATCGCCGACAGATGCACCATGCGGGCGATCCCTTTCTGCGCGGCAATCCGGGCAATGCGCCCGGCACCCTCGGTATGGATCGAAGCAAAGTCATTCTTGCCGAGTTCGTTCAGGACGCCCACGCAGTTGATCACCGCATCCGCGCCCTGCATGACTTGCCGGACGGATTCGTCGTCGCGGATGTTGCAGGCTATCGGCTCAACCTGGCCGACCACACCATAGGGCCTGACATGCAGCGCCTCGTTCGGGCGGCGCACCGCAACGCGCACGCGCCAGCCTTTTTCAGCCATGCGCTGGGTGATGTATCGTCCGACAAATCCCGAACCGCCATAGATTGTGACCAGCTTGGACATTCCGGGCTCCTGCGTTTTTTGCGTCGATACTGATCTAGCGCCCGCAAGAGGCGCAAACAAGACGCAATGACGAATGCGGGTTCTCGCTTTCAACCAGGCGCCGTCAGGTCGCGAACGCGGCGTGCACAAGTTTTTTGAACAAAGGCAGGTTTTCCTGTTGACCCTCCTGCGTGACAGCCTTAAACGCCCCCCCACGACACCTGCCCAGGTGGCGGAATTGGTAGACGCGCTAGCTTCAGGTGCTAGTGTCCGTATGGACGTGGAGGTTCGAGTCCTCTCCTGGGCACCAAATCATGACATTTTTATATGAAAAAGCAATGTCTTACTGATTGCGTTGTCTTTTCCGTCCTCCATTGGGCTCACCCTAGAAGCGTTGACGTTGTGACGGGCTGGTAGATCCAGACTGCCAGCGAAAATAGCCACGACTGAGGGGCATTTGGGGGACACGCGCAGCTTTTTCTGGTCGAACTTGGCTGCAAACTAGGTTCTGGACCCATTAACTTGGTTGCCGCCATCTCGGTTGCGTGATTCACGCCCCTGGGTTTCAGGGGGTGTATCCTGAACAATCTATTCTGGCTGACAGAAGAACAGGTGGCACGTCTTCAGCATGCGGTTAGGTGAATGCCGAAGCCTTACTGTCTGGTGGATCAACATCGGCCACGGATAAGTCCGCATCTGTTGCGTCGGGTACTTCGGCATTCTCGTTCAGGCCGCGCTTGGAGAAGGTCCCGTATGCGGAGATTGACGAAATCAAAACATGGCGAGGGACGTCGGTTCCAACCGCGTCAAGAAGGTGTTCGAAAACATCGGAGAATAGGCGCAGGTATCAAACAACTAGTGCCGAAAGGTCGCCATATCGATCACTGGCAATTGTGCTGGTCTCGTTGGGCAGCTTCCGGATTGTCTCGCCCCGCGACAGCACAGATAGGGTGTGTCCAGAACCAACTAGAGCATCAACGATTGCTCCACCCAGAAAGCCCGTTCCGCCAACCACCAAACACCGCATCTTCAAACCCTCGTCGAATTGAACACGGGCCGGATTGGGCCCAAATTCTGCGAGGATCAATGGCTGCAACTGATCGCGTTGCGGACAATCGTGTATGACCATCAGTTATCCACTTGGTCAGCAGTGCACTAGTTCATGTTGACCTCAGCATCAGACAAGAAGGGCTCGATCCGGACCTCGGATGCAGCGCGGCAAGCTCGTTTTTTAGCAGTATGGTCCAGCGGAGTTCACGGGACTTCCAGACGTTCGCTGCGGCTGTTCCCACGTCCGGTCCATTGACTGGATGGCCCTAGCTTTGGGTGAACAACCAAAACAAAGAAGGGATTGTTGTAAGTGAAACTCGGGAAAAAGGTCGAGAAGCTCTTCGCTTAACTCAAACGCATCCTTGGCCTTGGGCGCATCCGATTACGCGGCCCATGCGGTACCAACGCCGAATTCCTCCTCGCCACCACAGCACAAAACCTCCGCAAATTGGCCAAGATATTTCCTGCACCGCAGAAAACGCGCAAAGCCTGATCAGAAAGGCACACGCGCGCTTATTCCAACGCCACTTATCTACGCGCGGCAACAGGTTAGAATAGGATAGAACTCTTGGTAAACACCAACAACGGGCAGCTCTAGAAGTCAGCACATTCAGAATTTCGCTCTGGATCGCACACAAAATAATCTGCTGAGTCTGTCCGCAAGACACCAAAAATTGG
The DNA here is from genome assembly GCF_041537925.1 of Ruegeria hyattellae. Taxonomy (NCBI): domain Bacteria; kingdom Pseudomonadati; phylum Pseudomonadota; class Alphaproteobacteria; order Rhodobacterales; family Roseobacteraceae; genus Ruegeria; species Ruegeria hyattellae. Next base: position 173,867 of record NZ_JBGOSH010000009.1, read on the forward strand.
CTGATAAATTGAGCATATTTGCCAGGCCGGGGCGGAGGCTAAAGGCATTCCAATTGCAATCGTTGAAGCCTTGGTCCAGCTGACTGGATATGAGCCAAAATCTTACCGTCGTTGTCGTTGAGCAGAACCAAGATCGCGCTTTCGCTATTGTCGATGCCTTGAAAGAGTCTGGAGATGTAGATGTCTTTGTGATCGGCAATGCCTCGGGACTGGCGCGCAAGATTGCCACGCACAGCCCTGATATAGTGTTGATTGATATCGACAACCCATCGCGTGACATGCTGGAAGAGTTGACGGTTGCTTCGGGTCCGATGGAGCGTCCTGTTGCAATGTTCGTGTCTGGCGCAGCAGGTGGATTGGCCAAAGCAGCGGTCGAGGCTGGTGTGTCTGCATATGTTGTCGATGGTCTGCAAGCCGAACGCATCAAGCCAGTCATTGATACTGCAATCGCTCGGTTTCAGGTCCTGCGCCAGATGCGAGTGGAATTGGCTGAAACACGCCGTGCACTGGAAGAGCGCAAAGTGATCGACAGGGCCAAGGGGTTGCTCATGAAAGCCAAGGGCGTGCCTGAGGAGGAGGCTTACGCCCTGCTGCGTAAGACCGCGATGAACCAAAATCGCCGGGTTGCAGATGTGGCCGAGGCATTGGTGACAGCGTCGGGGCTATTGTCATGAGGACGGTTACCCTGCCGGTCGCCTACATGCCTCTCGTCGACGCAGCCCCCTTGATCGTCGCGCGCGAAATGGGGTTCGACCATGCCGAAGGGCTTTCTCTGGACCTGCGCCCGGCGCCGTCGTGGTCGTCTTTGCGAGACATGCTGGCCTTTGGGCATGTGGATGCCGCACATCTGTTATCCCCGGTCCCGATTGCCATGGCATTGGGTTTGGGCGGCATAGCGACGCCCCTATCGGCGGTCTCGGTCCTGTCACTGAATGGAAATGTAATCGGTGTTGGCCAGGAACTGGAAAGGCGGCTGCGCGCCAGTGGGTACGCCTTCGATTTCGAGGATGCAAAATCCGCAGGCGCGGCGCTTGCGAAGGTTGCTGATAGCGTGCTGATCTTTGGCGTACCATTCCCGTTTTCGATGCATGTCGAACTGCTGCGCTATTGGGTGGGAGGCACCGATCTGGCGTCGAGACAAGTCGAGATTCGAACGGTTCCACCACCTCTTATGACGCAGGCGCTGGCAGCAGGTGAGATTGATGCGTTTTGTGTCGGTGAACCCTGGGGGTCAGTTTCAGTGGATCAACGGGTGGGGGCACTTCTGTTGCCCGGGCGCGCGATCTGGAACTGTGCGCCGGAAAAAGTACTGGCGGTGCGCACCGACTGGGCCGAATCCGAACCACATCTGCTTGGCGGCTTGATGCGCGCGCTCTGGCGTGCGGGGCGGTGGCTGTCACTTACGGAGAGCCGGACAACCGCATCGGAAATGCTGTCGCGCACATTCGACCAGAACGTCTCACCTGAGTTGATCGACCGGGCGCTGTTGGGCGAGCTCACGATTTCGGCGCGGGGTGAGCAGCGCCGCGTTGGCGGATTTGTTGAATTCTTCAACGGAGCGGCCTCGTTCCCCTGGCGCAGCCAAGCGAAGTGGATCGCCCACCAACTGGCCAGACGAAATGGCATGGACCCCGTTCAGGCAGAACAACAGGCGGCCCAAGTGTTTCGCAGCGATCTCTACCGTCGCGAATTGCAGCTCTCCGGGGTCGAATTGCCCGGTGCCTCGTAAAAACTTGAAGGGGCGATTCCCGATGCGACGGCGGTTGCGTCAGCCAGTGGCAGTCTGATCCTGCCATCAAATGTGTTCTTTGACCGGCGCATTTTTGAGCCGTCAGAATGAAGGCGCTCAATTTTTTTGCACTGCAGCATAATGATATGCTGCAACGCAGAAAATGAGGCGCCTGAATGCCGAATTTGGATGACGGACCAATGAGGTGATGTCTTAATTTAGCCATCGGCAGGCAACGGAGCCTGCCGAAGAAATTTGCCCAAACCATAGGGCACCTAACAAGAGCAATGCCGCTCGACCATCCGCCAACTCCTCCCGGCGGTGTGTGTCGGCGGTTTTTTTGTTTGCCCAAAGGACATGGGTTGGATCGAAAGGGATCGAGATGAAAAAGCTCCTTCTGAGCCTCGCTGCGACGACAGCACTAGCCACTCCGGCCTTTGCCGAGTTGGAGTTGGAGAAAGACGAACTGACCCTTGGCTTTATCAAACTGACGGACATGGCGCCGCTGGCTGTGGCCTATGAGCAGGGATATTTTCTGGATGAGGGTCTGTTCGTGACACTTGAGGCGCAGGCCAACTGGAAAGTGCTGCTCGACGGTGTGATCGACGGGCAGCTGGATGGCGCGCATATGCTGGCTGGCCAGCCTTTGGCCGCGACCATCGGATATGGAACCGAGGCACACATCATTACCCCGTTCTCAATGGATCTGAACGGCAACGGCATCACGGTCTCCAATGAAATCTGGGAGGAGATGAAGCCCAACATTCCCGTCATGGATGACGGTCGCCCTCAACATCCGATCAGCGCCGAGGCACTGGTTCCGGTGGTCGAGAAATACAAGTCCGAAGGCAAGCCCTTCAACATGGGTATGGTCTTTCCTGTTTCGACCCACAACTACGAGCTGCGCTATTGGTTGGCAGCCGGCGGCCTGCATCCGGGGTATTACAGCCCAGAAAGTGTAACTGGCCAGATCGGTGCGGATGTGTTCCTGTCCGTGACACCTCCGCCGCAGATGCCGGCCACTTTGGAGGCAGGCACGATCTACGGCTATTGCGTGGGTGAGCCGTGGAACCAGCAGGCCGTGTTCAAAGGCATCGGTGTACCGGTCATCACCGATTATGAGCTGTGGAAGAACAACCCCGAAAAGGTCTTTGGCATAACTGCCGAGTTCGCCGAAGAGAATCCGAACACCACCTTGGCCGTCACGAAGGCACTGATCCGCGCAGCGATGTGGTTGGATGAAAATGACAACGCCAACCGCCCCGAGGCGGTCGAGATTCTCAGCCGTGCGGAATATGTGGGCGCCGATTACGACGTCATCGCCAACTCGATGACAGGCACCTTTGAATATGAGAAGGGCGACAAGCGCGAAGTTCCCGATTTCAACGTGTTTTTCCGTTACAACGCGACCTATCCGTTCTATTCGGACGCCGTCTGGTACCTGACCCAGATGCGTCGCTGGGGTCAGATTACCGAGGCCAAGCCTGACAGCTGGTATGATGACGTCGCCAAGTCGGTCTACAAGCCAGAGGTCTACCTCGAAGCCGCGCGCCTGCTGGTGGACGAAGAGCTTGCGAATGAGGTCGACTTCCCCTGGGACAGCGACGGCTACAAGGCCCCGTCACCGGCCGAGGATATCATCGACGGCCTTGCCTATGACGGCCGCGCCCCCAACGCCTATCTCGAAAGCCTGTCCATTGGTCTGAAGGGCGATCAGATGATCGTCGGCTCGGACGTTCAGGGCTAACCCCGTAGCGCCGCGCCCGGCAATGATCGGGCGTGGCCTCCCAAAGTGCCCCACCACCGCAAGGACGCATCAGATGACAACGGTCGATCCAGACTTCAACGAAGACACCGCCCGGCAAGAGCGTCGCGCCCGCCTTTTCACCCGCATCAATACCACCGACAAATGGTTCCAGGTTTTGGGTCTAAGCTGGGCCACCCCGGTCCTTAAGGCCGCCGCCGGGGATAACCCGCGTGCCCAGATGGCCGAGATCTGGCGACTGCTGATCGTCCCTTTGCTGTCGATCTTTGCATTCTTGCTGCTGTGGGCGACCCTGGCGCCCAAGGTGCAGACTTCGCTGGGTGCGGTTCCCGGACCCGCACAGGTCTGGGAAGAAATGGTTAGCCTCAACGAAGACGCCAAGGCCAAGGCTGCAAAGCGGGCCAAGTTCGTGGCGATGGTTGAAAAGCGCAACCAGAAATTCATTGACTCTGGCCAACCTGAGAAGGTGAAGGACGTCGCCTTTACCGGCGCACCGTCCTACTACCAGCAAATCTGGACCTCGATCAAAACCGTCTTCTTCGGCTTTCTGATTGCGACTGCTGTGGCGGTTCCACTGGGGATTGCTGCGGGCCTGTCGCCGACTGCAAACGCCGCGCTGAACCCATTGATCCAGATCTTCAAACCGGTCTCTCCACTGGCCTGGCTGCCCATCGTCACCATGATCGTCTCGGCAGTCTACAGCACCAATGATGGCTGGTTCGCCAAGTCCTTCCTGATCTCGGCCATCACCGTGACCCTGTGTTCACTGTGGCCGACACTGATCAATACTTCGCTGGGTGTGGCGTCGATCGACAAGGATCTGGTGAATGTTTCCAAAGTTCTGAAAATGAACACGTACACCAAGATCACCAAGCTGGTGCTGCCCTCGGCCCTGCCGCTGATCTTCACCGGATTGCGCCTTTCACTGGGTGTCGGGTGGATGGTCCTGATCGCGGCCGAGATGCTGGCGCAGAACCCTGGTTTGGGCAAATTTGTCTGGGATGAGTTCCAGAACGGCTCGTCCAGCTCGCTCGCCAAGATCATGGTGGCTGTCTTCACCATCGGCATCATCGGCTTCCTGCTGGATCGGGTGATGTATGCGCTGCAATCCCTTTTCACCTTTACCAACAACCGGTGAGAGAAATGAGCATTCTAAGCTTCAAAGACGTCTCGAGATCCTTCGGCGAAGGGGCCGCCCGCACCGATGTTTTGAAAGGCATCGATCTAGACGTGCAAGAGGGTGAGTTTCTGGTGATCCTCGGGTTTTCCGGCACCGGTAAAACCACATTGATCAATCTGATGGCGGGCCTCGATACGCCCAGCACAGGCGATGTCACGTTCAAAGGCGCCCCGATCAAGGGGCCGGGCCCGGAACGTGGGGTGATTTTTCAGAACTATTCGCTCATGCCGTGGCTGACGGTCAGCGGCAATGTCGGGCTGGCGGTCGATACGGTTTTCCCTGGCCTCAGCAAGGCCGAAAAGGCGGAAAAGGTTGCCCATTATGTGAAGATGGTGGGCCTCAGCCATGCTGAAACGCGCCGCTCTGCCGAGCTGTCGGGCGGTATGCGCCAGCGGGTTAACGTAGCCCGTGCGCTGTCGATGAACCCCGAGGTGCTGCTGCTGGACGAACCACTGTCTGCGCTCGACGCGCTGACCCGCGCCAATCTGGCCGATGAGATTGAGCACATCTGGGAAAGGGACAAGAAGACCTGCGTGCTGATCACCAATGACGTGGACGAGGCAATTATTCTGGCCGATCGGATCCTCGCGCTGAACCCTGATGGTACGCTGGGGCAGGAGTTTCACGTGTCTATCTCGCGCCCGCGCGACCGAGGGGCGATGAACAATGACGAAGCCTTCAAGCGCCTGCGTTCGGATGTCACCAAATACCTCATGGATGTGGGGATCAAGGCCAAGGTTGAAGGCTCTCGCATCCTGCCTAACGTCACGCCAATCCACGGTGTTCCGACGGCAGTGGTCGAAGCGCAGAAGGGCATGATCGAGAATCGATTCCTCGACTTCTCGCAGCTGCATAAGGTCTATCCGACAACCAAGGGTCCGCTGACCGTGGTTGAGGATTTCGACCTCAAGATCGAAAAGGGAGAGTTCATTTCGCTGATCGGCCATTCCGGCTGCGGCAAATCCACGGTTCTTACCATGGCTGCCGGGCTGAACGACATTTCAAAGGGTGCGATAAAGCTGGACGGACGCCATGTGGAAGGCGCCGATCCCGAACGCGCCGTGGTGTTCCAGTCGCCCAACCTGTTCCCCTGGCTGAGTGCCAAGGAGAATGTCGCGATTGGCGTCGATAAGGTCTATCCAAAGGCCAGCATCGCCGAGCGGCAGGATGTCGTTGAATATTACCTGGAACGTGTTGGTTTGGCCAGCGCGATGGACAAGCAGGCTAGCGATTTGTCGAACGGTATGAAACAGCGCGTCGGCATCGCCCGCGCCTTTGCCCTGTCTCCCAAGCTGCTGCTGTTGGACGAACCCTTTGGGATGCTGGACAGCTTGACCCGATGGGAACTGCAGGAGGTGCTGATGGAAGTCTGGTCCCGCACCAAGGTGACCGCAATCTGTGTGACCCATGATGTGGATGAGGCAATCCTGCTGGCCGACCGGGTGGTGATGATGACCAACGGCCCGCAGGCGACCATCGGCAAAATCACCAAGGTTGAGCTGCCGCGCCCTCGGACGCGTAAGGCTTTGCTGGAGCATCCCGATTATTACGCCTACCGGCAGGAAGTTCTAGATTTCCTGGAAGAATATGAACACGGCGCCAAGCCGAAATCGTCCGCCCCCAGGGCGATTGCAGCGGAGTGAAACAATGAAACAAAGATTGGTCGTGATAGGCGCGGGTATGGCCTCGGGCCGGGTGCTGGAGCACCTGACAGACGCTGACCCCGAGGGTTTCGACATCACCCTATTCAACGCCGAACCCCGTGGAAACTACAACCGCATCATGCTCAGCCCAGTATTGTCGGGTGAGAAGACCTATGAAGAGATCGTCACCCATGGCGACGCTTGGTATGCCGAGCGCGGAATTGCCTGTCGGTTTGGTGAGCGGGTTGTGAAAATCGACCGCGAGATGAAGGTGATCGAGGGTGCAAACGGTCATGTTCCTTACCACAAACTGGTGATCGCGACCGGGTCGAACCCGTTCGTTATCCCGCTGCCCGGCCATGATCTGGAAGGCGTGATCGCCTATCGTGATCTGGAAGATACGCAGCGGATGATGGGTATGGGGCCAAACAGTAAGGTCGTCGTGATCGGCGGAGGGCTGCTGGGGCTTGAGGCCGCTGCGGGTATGGCAGCGCATGGGGTCGACGTCACGGTGGTTCACATCATGGGACATCTGATGGAGCGGCAACTGGACGAAGCTGCAGGCCATCTGCTGAAGAAGTCTCTGGAAGACAAAGGCATCAATATCTGCCTTCAGGCGCACTCAAAGGAAATCCTCGGGCAAGACGGCAAGGTCCGCGCGCTGTTGCTGGACGATGGGACCGAACTGCCCTGCGACCTACTGGTTATGGCTGTGGGCATCCGCCCCAACACAGCGCTCGCGCAGGAGGCGGGCTTGGCCACAGGGTGCGGCATTCACGTGGATGACCAGATGCGGACCTCTGACCCGGATGTCTTTGCTGTGGGAGAATGTGTCGAGCATGACGGGGCTGTGTTTGGCCTGGTCGCACCTCTCTACGATCAGGCCAAGGTCGTCGCGAAGGTGCTTTTGGGCGAGGACGCCGCTTTCGTTCAGAAAAGCCTGTCGACCAAGCTGAAGGTCACCGGCTGCGATCTGTTCAGCGCAGGTGATTTTGCCGATGGCTCCGGGCGCGAGGATATCGTGCTCCGCGACCCTTCTCGAGGTGTCTATAAGCGCCTAGTCATCGAAGAGGACCGCTTGGTTGGGTCTGTGATGTATGGCGATACCGCCGATGGCAGTTGGTTTTTCAGCCTGATCAAGGACGGCACCAATATCGATGAGATCCGCGAGACGCTGATCTTTGGTCCGGCCTATCAGGGGGGCGACACTGCGGACCCTCTCTCAGCCGTTGCAGCATTGCCGCCTGAGGCGGAAATTTGCGGCTGCAACGGCGTATGCAAGGGTGGCATCGTCGAGGCGATCAACGCTGGTGCCAACGATTTGGGTGCGGTGCGAACGACCACCAAAGCCAGTGCATCCTGCGGGACCTGCACAGGATTGGTTGAGCATTTGCTGCAGGTCACGCTGGGCGACGGGTTCGAAATGCCGGCGGCCCAGCCGATCTGCGGCTGCACCGATCTAACGCATGAGGATGTGCGCCGCCTGATCAAGGGGCAGGGGTTGAAAAGCCAGGCAGCCGTCTGGCAGGAACTGGGCTGGACCACGCCCAACGGGTGTCATGCGTGCCGCCCGGCAATTAACTACTACCTGCTGGCGGATTGGCCATTGGAATATCAGGACGACCCGCAAAGCCGGTTCGTGAACGAACGTAAACACGCCAATATCCAGAAGGATGGCACATTCAGTGTCGTGCCGCGCATGTGGGGCGGGATCACCACACCTGAGGAACTTCGCGCGATCGCGAATGCGGCGGACAAATACGATGTGTCCACAGTCAAGGTCACGGGTGGTCAACGCATCGACCTTCTGGGCGTCAAGGGCGAGGACCTGCCCGCGATCTGGTCGGATCTGAACAAGGCCGGGCTGGTTTCGGGGCATGCCTATTCCAAGGGCCTGCGCACGGTCAAAACCTGCGTGGGGACAGATCATTGCCGATTTGGAACGCAGGACAGCACGGGCTTAGGCATCAAACTTGAAAAAATCCTCTGGGGGTCGTGGACGCCGCACAAGCTGAAACTGGCTGTGTCGGGCTGCCCGCGCAACTGTGCCGAGGCCACCTGTAAGGATATCGGTGTTGTCTGCGTCGAATCGGGCTACCAGATTAGCATCGGCGGTGCTGCTGGTATGGATGTGCGCGAAACCGAGCTTCTGTGCCAGGTGCCTTCAGAACAAGAAGCGATCGAGGTCGTCATGGCGGTCACGCAAGCCTACCGTGAAGGCGGCAAGTATCTGGACCGTTTGTACAAATGGCTGGGCAAGGTCGGTATGGACTGGGTCAAGACCCAAGTGGTCGACGATCTGGAAAACCGGGCCAACTTGGTTGAGCGCTTCGAGTTGTCCCAAAGCATCTATCGCATAGACCCTTGGGCGGAACATGTGCAGGAAAAGGCGCAGACCTACGCGCCGATTGCAGATTTCACGCTGGAGGCCGCGGAATGAGCTGGATTGATATCGGACATATCGACGAGGTACCTTTGCGCGGCGCGCGTCTGGTGAAAACCCATATTGGCTGTATCGCAATCTTTCGAACAACCGAGGCCGAGGTATTTGCTGCAACAAACAGCTGTCCGCACAATGGTGGCCCCCTGTCCGAAGGGATTGTCCATGGGCGGTCGGTGACCTGCCCGCTGCACAACTGGGTCTTCGACTTGAACACGGGCGAAGCGCAGGGCGCAGACAACGGTCGGATCACCACCTATCCTGTTCGGGTTGAAGCCGGGCGCATCCTTCTGGGCGACAGCGCTGTGACCCGGCGGAGTGCCGCCTGATGGACGGAGCCGGCCTGCCAGAGGTTCGATCAACTTGCGCGTATTGCGGTGTCGGCTGCGGCGTCCTGCTGCGCGCGGATGGTGCCGGAGGACTGGCGGTGCGCGGCGACCCGGACCATCCGGCGAATTACGGTCGTTTGTGCTCAAAAGGCATGGCCTTGGGTGAAACAGTAGGGCTCGAGCACCGCTTGCTGAGCCCGCGCGTCTTTGGCCGGAACACAAATTGGGACGACGCCCTGCAACTGGTGGCCAATCGGTTCTCGGATGCGATCGCCAATCACGGCCCGGACAGCGTCGCTTTCTACGTCTCTGGCCAGTTGCTGACCGAGGACTACTACGTCGCCAACAAGCTGATGAAAGGGTTCATCGGGTCCGCCAATATCGATACCAACTCTCGGCTCTGCATGGCCTCGACTGTAGCAGGGCACAAACGTGCCTTTGGGACGGACACCGTTCCGGGAACCTATGAGGATCTGGATCAAGCCGATCTGGTTGTTTTGGTCGGATCGAACCTCGCCTGGTGCCACCCGGTCCTTTATCAGCGTGTCCTGGCGGCGCGACAGGCGCGTGGCACAAAGATCGTGGTGATCGACCCGCGCCGCACGGCCAGCTGCGATCAGGCGGATCTCCATCTGGCCTTGAAGCCTGGCAGTGACATCGCCCTGTTTAACCGGCTGCTGACCAGAATTTACGAGGGCGAGCATACCGCGCCCGAGTTTCTCGACCGAACCGTCGGCTTTCGGGATGCAATCAACGCTGCACAACAAGATGATCCAGCCGTCACCGGCCTGAGCGCGGACAGGATCGAGGCATTTTGCGATCTTTGGATCAATACCGATCGCGTGGTCACGATCTTCAGCCAGGGCGTCAATCAGTCCTCCAGTGGGACGGACAAGGTCAACGCGATCCTCAACTGCCACCTGGCGACAGGCCGGATCGGTCGCGAAGGAATGGGTCCGTTTTCTGTGACAGGTCAACCAAACGCGATGGGCGGCCGCGAAGTGGGCGGCTTGGCCAACATGCTGGCCTGCCATCTGGACATCGAAAACGCAGATCACCGCGACGCGGTGCAGCGGTTTTGGAATGCTCCGACGATGGTGGAGCGCCCCGGACTGAAAGCCGTCGATCTGTTCCGCGCGGTTGACGAAGGTCAGATCAAGGCACTGTGGATCATTCACACCAATCCGGCCGCCACGATGCCCGATGCGGATCATGTGCGCAAAGCCATTGCTTCCTGCCCTTTCACCGTGGTCGGCGACCTGACAGATCGTACCGACACAGCGCGCTTGGCAGATGTTCTGCTGCCTGCAGCCGGGTGGGCCGAAAAGAGTGGCACCGTGACCAATTCAGATCGCACGATCAGCAGACAGCGCGCGGTTCTGCCAGCCCCGGGACAAGCGCGCGCGGATTGGGATATTCTGGCCGAGGTTGGCCGTCGCATGGGTTGGAAGACGTCGTTCAACTATGAGTCTCCGGCGGAGATCTTTCGCGAACATGCCGCGCTGTCATCAATAGCAAAATCCTTTGGCAAAGATTTCGACATTTCGGAATACGCGGAAATCGACGACGATGAATACGCGGAGCTATTCCCTGTGCAATGGCCGGTGACGGCTCGAGCCACAGGCGGGAGGTTTTTTGGCGATGGTCAGTTCTTTCACACCGACGGCAAAGCGCGCTTTGTGCCGGTGGCCCACCGTCCACCCGAAGCAGAAACATCAGCGCGATACCCCTTTCTTTTGAACACGGGGCGTATGCGGGACCAATGGCACACCATGACCCGATCTGGTTTGTCACCTCGCTTATCGGCGCATCTTGCCGAACCTTTCGTGGAAGTTAACCCAGAAGACGCCGGGCGTCTGGACCTCTGCCCTGCAGATTTGGTTGAGATCAATAGCTCCGTTGGACAGGGGGTTTTCCGAATTTACATCACTGATGCTGTCGCTCCCGGTCATGTTTTTGCACCTATTCACTGGACTGGCGAAACTGCTCCATCAGCGCGTGTAGATGCGATAGTTCCAAGCGTAACCGACCCAATCTCCGGACAGCCGGAAACCAAGGCAACGGCGGTGTCTATTCGGCGAATGAAGGCCGCGTGGTATGGGTTTGCTGTGTCAACTAAGGCAATTTCGCCTCCGATAGAATACTGGGCAACCGCCAGGACCGAGGGGGGATACAGAACCGAGCTTGCAGGAAAACATGTTGTCGAGAATTGGGTGAGCACTGCCCGTGATTGGTTCGGGGTACCCGATGCGACGGCAATTTCAACAGAAGATCCTGCACGTGGCTCATTTCGCATTGCATTAAAAGAAGGGAGCCGCCTTGTCGCAGCACTGTTTGTCTTCGCAAAACCGGAAGCATTGATGCGGGATTACCTTGCGACTTTGCCAGAGGTCGCGCCCCAACTAGTCTTATCCGGCCGAGCGCCTTTGGATTCAGAAGATGTTGGCCCGACGATTTGCTCGTGTTTCGGTGTCGGTTTAAAATCCATCATACGCGCAATACAGGCTGAACGGCTGGTGAGTGTTGACGAAATCGGGGAAACTATTCAAGCCGGAACAAATTGTGGTTCCTGTCGACCTGAACTCGCCGAATTGGTCAGCGTGCATTCACCAAAGTTGGACAAAAAATCAAAGTGCTACCAGAAAGCCTAAGTCGGGCAAACCCAGATGGTCATATCAAAAAAGGTAATCCCTTGCTCTGACAGCCATATGCTCAGCCGCCGGCTCAGCGTACGCGTCGATTGAAGCTACAGGTTTGTGCATTAACGGAAGCCGAGCGGGTTAAGGTCGATTATTGTTGCAGTTTTGTCCGCACATCCGACCTTCTGGCAGCCAGGACAATGCGCCTGCCGCGAATGTCCAACTCGGCTGGCCGCTTTGCAGCAGTGAACGGACTTGATGAACGGCAGGCTCGGGCCGGGTACGACGAAGTCAGCGGTAGCCTTGGCACTCAGCAGTTTGACTTTTCCAGGACCAGAAACGTCATCATGCCCATTGGCGGGAGCGACTCTTTTTTGATTACCTGAAGGTTGGGCTCTCCTAGAACTGTGTTGATGCTGAAGTCAGAATGCCAGCCAAGAATGTTTGCGAAAGGGGCTGAGAGCCGTTCGACTAGCGACAGAAAGCCGGTTTCGCGTGCAAAGTGGTTGGTGACGACAATCTTTCCACCCGGTTTGCACACACGTGCCATCTCAGCGACCACGCGCTCCGGCTCCGGGACAACAGAGACGATATGCATCGCGACTACGGTGTCAAAACTATTGTCGGGAAAGGACAGATTTCGGGCATCCATCTGTTCGAGGTCTTCAACCTGCGCCAAACCAAAGTTCCGAACTTTTTTCCGTGCTTTTTGCAACATCTCGTCGCTGAAATCGACCCCGGTGACCTGCAGGTCGCCGCGATAATACGGCAATGCAAGCCCAGTGCCGACCCCGACCTCCAGTACATTGGTGCAATTTTGCGCGTTGATGTAGTCTACCGCAGTTCGCCGACCAACATTTGTCGCAACGCCAAACGTCCGGTCATAAACCGGTGCCCACCGGGCATATGAGGTTTTGACGGCATGGATATCCAAAGGAATGTCCTCTTCTATCAAGTGGATTTTCGGGCCGCGCGATATACCAGCGCCAAGCTTACGAAATAGATGATCGACATGAGCGCGAGCGTTGCCCAGAGAAAGATGAGCAATGCCGATATCAGAAGAACAAACCCCAGCATCAGAAATTTAGCGTTTTCGCGAGAAACCGAGATGTTCTTGAAGGAAAATGAGGGAACCCGGCTAATCATCAAAAGCCCGATCGCCAAAAGGTAACCTGCGATAAAAACAGGCGATGCCAGAGGCATATCGGAGAACAAGAAAGACACATACATTGGCAGCATTGCAAGCTGCGCGCCTGCAGGTGATGGTACGCCTTCAAAGAACTCGCTCTTGGCATCCTCTGTATCGGATTTGCTGGTCACGTTGAAACGCGCCAAGCGCAACACGCAACAGATCGCATAGCCCAGCACCGCCATCCATCCGGCGCTGAAGTCCTGTAAAGCCCAGACATAAATTATCAGTCCTGGTGCCACCCCGAAGTTGACGAAATCAGCCAGCGAATCCAGTTCGGCGCCAAACGCACTCTGACAGCGCATCAGTCGTGCAAGAGGACCGTCGAGACCATCAAGCACAGCGGCCACAAGCACCAGTTTGACCGCCGTTTCAAAATCACCCTGATAACCGAATCGGATCGCCGTCAACCCGGCACAGATTGCAGTGACTGTTAGCAGGTTGGGCAATAGATGAAAGACCAGCTGGTCGCGCGTGGTGTCTGGTGAAGATTTTGACATCTTTCAATCCGTCTGCGCCGCTCGGGCAGGTTCGTATGCTACCAAATCGGCCAAAACTGTTTCGCCGGCGATCATGGTTTGGCCGACGCTGACCATGGGTTGAACGCCATCTGGCAAGTATACATCCAACCGAGAGCCAAAGCGGATCAATCCAAAGCGCTCGCCGGTTCTGATTTCCTGATCTTTTTCGACAAAGCACACAATCCGCCGAGCAACGAGGCCTGCAATCTGCACGACCGCGATCTGACGTCCGTCGTTCATCTCGATACACAAACTGTTGCGTTCGTTGTCTGCGCTTGCTTTATCGAGCGACGCGTTAAAAAACTTACCAGGACGGTAAGCGAGACCAACGATTTCCCCGGCAATTGGTGCCCGGTTCACATGGCAGTTGAACACGCTCATGAACACGCTGATGCGGGTCAACGCCTTGTCTGGCATCCCAAGTTCGGACGGCGGCACCGCTGATTGGATCAGCGACACGACACCGTCGGCCGGGCTGGTGATCAACCCTTCTCGCAGTGGTGTAGAACGTTTGGGATCGCGAAAGAAATAATAACACCAGATAGTTGCTCCGGTACCGATCCAGCCCAGGACTGTAGAAATGAGAAAGAGCAGTACCGTCAGGGCGGAGAATACCGCGACAAACTTGCGACCCTCCGGATGCATTGGCTTCAAAAAAGTGTCACGCATCCTCATTTATGTCGCCCTTAGGTGATTAATGGTCGCTTCCTAACCCGGTTCTGGTGTGGTCTACAACTTGGTTTCTGTGCATTGGGCGCGTTGTGGGATCTGCCGCAAAGTTCCGGGGTTGATGCCAAGGTTGCGGGGATGCTTGCAACTGTTAGCCACCACTTATCACAAAGGTAGGAGTATGATTTAGTTCCAGGGAGCGCAATTCCCAAAGTCGGTGATCCTATATGCGGTCTATTTATACGTGCGCTACGGGGTGTCGTATCGTGATCTTGAGGAGATTATGGCAGAGCAGGGCGTGAAAGTTGATCATGCGACACAGAAGCGGTGGGTCATAAAATATTCGCCTCAGGTCGCTCAGTTGGCGCGGAAAGGGAAGATCAAGACAGCGGATTCCGTCAATTTGCAGAACTCGCTGAATAATTATGCACAATCAGAGCGTTAGCTTTAATCAATACCAATGTATGTGACAGATCTCAAAGACTTCAACAACCGAGCGGAAAGCAGTCATCTCCCAAACCGAAAGCGGGAACGGAGGATGTAGGGATATCGGTCTCCAGGAGGTTTGCAGCGGTTTGTGACCACCCATTCAGCCATTCGGAATTGCTTCTGTTTTCCCGCACACCGCCGCTCCGCCTTAACCATCCGGTATCACCCTCTCGAGGCAATTGGCGCCTGGAATGCCGCCACCCGCGCGGCTTGAAATCCGAGCACCACGAGTTCTCTTTGCCTGGGCGGTTAACGTGACAACACCGCCACGATGCCTATTCGACCTTGGGCGTTGTCAGCGCAGTTCTGGTGGTGAATGTGTCAATCTGTGATTTTCAAAGATTGCCCTAATGCGGCCGTCCTGAAGGCCTGCGTAAATCGCGTCATCCACAGCATAGCTAAGACCGCGATAGGAGAAGTGTACGGCGACGCCACTGGTCCAGGTACTGACGGAAAACCCGGGCAAATGAGGCGTGTGAATATCCAACTCAGGCGTCAAACCGGCCTCAAGCTGAGCCCGGGGGGCCATTGCGGCCATTGTTTCTCCTGCGGCGAGCGCTTCCATAGCTCGTACTGCTGTAGGAAACCGTCTGACATTCTGGGCAAGCTGCCCACCAGGAAAGGACGAAAGGTAGAAATCCGCGATGGAATCATTTTCCACGGCAACTGTGTCAAATTGGAAATAGGCCGGGACGGGCGGGGTGTCGGGATAAGCATCGCGGCGAAAGGCGATGGAGATTTCTTCATTGTGGTACTGGCCGGTGAAGACGACCTGCTCGACCCGGCAGGCAAATTCACTGTCATAAGGTATGTGCAACATCACGTTGGCAACACGCCCATTGATTAGGGAGCCTTTCCAGATCCAATTGCGCAGATCAGCCTCAAGGTTTTCACCTGCCGCGATGAGGTTGAACCGGGCTTCGACACCGAGATCTTCGGCAATCAGCCTGCCTATGTCGATGTCGACGCCTTTGATCTCTCCACTTTCTTCATAGGACCAGGGGACAAAGTCTTCATAAGCCGCGAATTCGATATAGCCACGCTCGATGATCGTATCGAGGTCGGCACCGACTATATCACGGCCTGCGTTCTGAGGATTGGGTTGGGGCACATGATCTTCGCACCTAGCCAGCGCCGGCCCAATCGAGAGGTTGATGGCCAAAAGGGAGAAAAAAAGCGAACGTCCGATCATGTGCCCAGTCTGCTGTTCTATCGCGCGGCAGACAATCCGATAGTCAGTTGCTCAGCCGCTTCTGCGAAATCCGGGTTGTCGCCTGAAATCAAGACTGCCGCGCGCAGGGCAACACTGTCTGCGACAGGTGCGCCCGAACCGCTTTCGATTGTACTGGCGATCTCATTGAGTTCCGATTGCAGTGCGGCTGTGTCCCCCTTGCCCCCTTCAGCCATAGCTGCCAGGAGGTTTCGAATTTCTTTCAGGCGGTCGGAATGATCATCCAGCGCCCCATCGTCGGGTCGGGTTTCGATGTAGGTACGAATGGCCCAAGCAGCCTTTTGGCCCAGCAACTCACCAAATGCCGGCATTTTGGTGATCCCATTCTGGGTATATCCTTCGCGGAACCGCTCTATATACCATTCATCACCGTACTCTTCGGCTTCGAGGTACCGCAGGTCCGGAGCCAGGCCGCCAGAGACCACACCCAATCCATGGCAACGGGCACAGTTCTGATTATAACCAGAGTCGCCAATTTCGACTGCGGTCTGCCAAACCTCATTACCGAGGTCGCGGTAGGGGTTTTCGGTCAACCACTCTTCGCTCACGTCAGGTAGGGTGTCCGTATTGACGGGCTGCGGTGTCACATCGCCATGCGCCAGGGCCATGCTTCCTGCGGCGATGGCCCCAAACATGGGACTAAAAAAACCGAGACGCATCTTTTCCTCCTTCTGATGCTTTTCCCGATCGTAGCCCAGTCAAATTTGCCGCGAAATTCGACCTTGGTTGCACATCTGGGTCGGACTGCGACTAAGGTCGAATGGTTTAGTGGCAAGGGACCAGGTTTTACTTTTGTTGCTCGGGAGGAGGCGCTGCCATGACCAAATTGTACCGCCTGATTGCGGCGATAATCCTGATTCCAGGGGCTGCATGGGCTGATATTGCAATTTCAGTGACTTATCTGCAGCTGCAAGTGCCGCGGCAACCAACTCTATCAAACCTTGACCCGTTACCTGATGACCTTGGTGTTGCTGGGGCCGAATTTGGGTTGGCCGACAATCTGACGACGGCGAAATTCCTGGGGCACGAATACACCCTTACGGTAACTTCTGTACCTGAAGGCGGAGATTGGCTGGCTGCTGCTCGTAAGGCTCTGTCGGAGAGCCTGTTTGTGATACTCGATGCGCCTGCACAAGCGCAATTGGACGTCGCCGATTTGCAAGAGGCAACAGGAGCCGTGTTATTCAACGCCTCTGCGCCCGACGTGGCGATCCGAGATGACGCATGTCGTGCCAATCTTTTGCACACCTTGCCGTCGGATACGATGCGTACAGATGCGCTAGTTCAGTTTCTTGTTAAACGGCGCTGGGAGGAACTGGTGTTGATCGCTGGCGACAATCCTGGCGATCAGGCCTTTGCTGCGGCATTGAAGCGGTCTCTAAGAAAATTCAGACTGGACTTGAAAGCCGAAAAGGCCTGGATTTTTAATGCTGACATGCGGCGCAACGCAACGCAGGAGGTTCCGCTCTTCACGCAGGAGCTCGGTGATTATGACGTGCTGCTTATTGCCGACGAACTGGACGATTTCGGGCGTTACATTGCATTTAACACGTGGGAAGCGCGCCCTGTGGCGGGGTCCGAAGGGCTTCAACCGGTGACATGGTCGCGTGTGGTTGAGCAATGGGGCGCGGTTCAGATGCAGAACCGGTTTTCCGATCAGACCGGGCGGGCAATGATGCCCAAGGATTATGCCGCATGGGCGGCGTACAGATCACTTGGCGAGGCTGTAACGCGAACCCAATCTGATGCGCCCGAGGTATTGCGGGCCTATATGCTGTCGGATGAATTCGAACTGGCAGGTTTCAAGGGGCGCGCTATGAACTTCCGGTTGTGGAATGGCCAAATGCGGCAACCGATCCCGTTGGTGACGGATCGCGCGGTTGTCGCCATGGCTCCACTCGAGGGTTTCCTGCATGAACACACCGAGTTGGATACGCTGGGTATTGATCAGGCCGAAAGCCAATGTCGGGCGTTTAAGGAGCACTGAAGATGAGACTATCTGCAATCTTAGCGGCGGCCTTACTCTGGACCCCGGCGGCAGCGGATGAGATATGGGTCAGCAACGAAAAGGATGACACGCTCAGCGTGATCGACATTGATACGCTCGAGGTGGTACGCATCATTGAAACCGGCGAGCGGCCGCGCGGGATCACGTTTTCCAAGGACTTCTCGGTGCTTTATATCTGCGCGTCCGACAGCGACGCGGTGCAAGTGATGGACCCCGTGACCGGAGAAATCCTGTACGATCTACCCTCGGGCGAAGACCCGGAGCAATTCGTCCTGCACCCCAATGACCGCCACCTTTACATCGCCAACGAAGACGATGCGATCACAACTGTGGTGGATACCGTAAGTCGGGAAGTCATTGCCCAGATCGATGTGGGGATCGAGCCCGAGGGCATGGCCGTATCGCCGGACGGAAAGATCGCGATCACCACGTCTGAGACAACCAACATGGCGCATTGGATCGACACCGAAACGCAGGAACTGTTCGCCAATACTCTGGTCGATTCCCGCCCGCGCCATGCGGAGTTCGTCAAGGACGGCTCTGAACTGTGGGTGAGTTCCGAGATCGGTGGCACCATCACCGTTTTTGACGTCGCCACCCAGACAGAGAAGGCCAAGATCGAGTTCGAGGTCCATGGCGTGCACCCGGATCGGGTTCAACCCGTGGGGTTCGAGCTGTCGACCGGGGATGAGATCGCCTTTGTCGCGCTTGGGCCTTCCAACCATATTGCTGCGGTGAATGCCGAGACTTATGAAGTTGAGGATTATATCCTTGTCGGTCGCCGCGTCTGGCACATGGATTTCAACGCCGACAAATCGCTGCTGTTCACAACAAACGGTGTGTCCGGGGATGTGACCGTGGTCAATGTGGCTAAACGCAAACCGATCAAAACAATCAAGGTCGGGCGCTTTCCATGGGGCGCCGCGTACCGTCCTACAGACTGAGAATAACATGGAGATAATGAAATGGTTCGACTGACCGCCTTTTGCGCGATGATAACTCTGGCGATGCCCAACGGCGCGATGGCCGACGATGATGACAACGGGTTTGGCTTGGCCGGAATTCTGTCTGCCAAGAACAAAGAAGATCTGCCATCCATCATTCTGTCGGCGGGCGTGCCCCTGGCTGTGGCCCCGTGGGAACTAAAATCAGGCACTTATTATGAGTTCGAAATTCAGGGTGATGGCAGTCAGGAGCTGGCGTTGATCGGGCCTGAGTTCTTCCGGGCAATCTGGGTTGATGAGATCATTGTGGAAGGGTTGGAAATCCGTCCACTGGGTTTGGATTCCGTTGAATTCGACGAGGCGGGCGAGATGGAAATTGGCTTCGTCGCCATCAAGCCGGGTAGTTACTATTTAAAAGTGCCGGCCAGCACCGGTGAGACGCAGCGGCTGGAGATAACCATAAAGTAACAGGGCTTTCCGTCCAAAATACCAGTTATACTTATGGCAAAAAACGCGCCCTTGAGCATGTGAGTTTGAGCCTCCCCCAAAGAGGTGGTCCACCCCTATGTTTAGGAAAGCGGAGGACCACAGATGGCAACGAAGAGGCCAAAGTCCGAAGAGATTGTCGTGAAGTTACGGCAGGTTGAGGTGTTGATGGGGCAATGCATGCCCCGGATTGATGCAATCAGTGTGAAGCACTCAATTAGCCGCCACATAGCCACTTCGGAACAAGAAAAGTTGTGTCAACCCAGTTGAGAAACACCACGCGCTCCCTACGACCATTGTGCAATTTAACCGGCGACCCTGTCCGAGAATAATACCCTCGCCAGCAATCCCGACTCGTCGGAGAAGCGGCGTGGAGGAACGACTCAAGTCTAGGGAGGACACCGATGAGCCGGTTTATCATGGCGGCGGTTGCAAGCGTGATCGCAACAGGCGCAGCCTACGCAGAAGTTACCGAAGACGATCTGGCGAACGACCAATCAATCACCACTCAGATCGTCACCAACGGCATGGGGCGCCACTTGCAGCGCTATAGCCCACTGGACATGCTCAACAAGGAAAACGTGGATAACCTGCTTCCAGCCTGGGCCTTTAGCCTTGGGGGTGAGAAGCAGCGCGGTCAGGAAACCCAGCCGCTGATCTATGACGGCATGATGTACATCACTGGTTCCTACTCGCGCCTCTACGCGATTGATCTGGTGACCGGGAAAGAGGTCTGGCAATACGATGCGCGCCTGCCGGAAGGTATTCTGCCCTGCTGTGACGTGGTCAACCGTGGTGCGGCGATCTATGGCGATAAGATCTATTTCGGTACGTTGGATGCGCGGATCGTGGCGCTGGATCTGAAAACCGGTGACGTAGTTTGGCGCGACAAAATTGCGGATTACAAAGCCGGTTATTCCTACACCGCGGCCCCACTGATCGTGGACGGACTGATTGTCACGGGCAACTCAGGCGGTGAATTCGGGATCGTTGGTGAAGTGCAAGCCCGCGATGCTGATACAGGCGACATCGTCTGGACCCGTCCGGTAATTGAAGGCCATATG
Organism: Ruegeria hyattellae; assembly: GCF_041537925.1. NCBI lineage: Bacteria > Pseudomonadati > Pseudomonadota > Alphaproteobacteria > Rhodobacterales > Roseobacteraceae > Ruegeria > Ruegeria hyattellae. Next base: position 194,193 of record NZ_JBGOSH010000009.1, read on the forward strand.
GGTACCCTGAACGGTGAAGAAAGCACCATGACAGGCGAGTTGAACGCGACCTGGCCTGGTGACATGTGGAAGACGGGTGGTGGCGCGACTTGGCTAGGAGGTTCCTATGATGCGGACACCGATACACTGGTCTTTGGGTCAGGCAACCCTTCGCCGTGGAACTCTTGGTTGCGCAATGCAGGGACGCCAACGGATGGAAACGCGGGCGACAACCTTTACGCGGCTAGCCGAATTGGAATCGACCCTAAAACAGGCGAAATCAAATGGCATTTCCAATCCACGCCTCGCGAAGGATGGGACTATGACGGTGTAAACGAAGTTATCGCCTATACCGACCGAGAAGGTAATCAGCGTTATGCTACAGCTGATCGCAATGGCTACTTCTATGTCCTGAACCGGGAAGATGGGGCGTTCGTCTCGGCGGAACCGTTTGTCAAGGATATCACCTGGGCGTCGGGCGTGGATGAGACCGGACGTCCAATCTATGCAGAAGACAATCGCCCAGGTGATCCAACAGCAGCTGCGGATGGTAAGAAAGGCGAGGTAGTATTCACGTCGCCATCCTTTCTGGGCGGCAAGAATTGGATGCCGATGGCCTTCTCACAGCGCACCGGCAACTTTTACGTGCCGTCGAACGAATGGGGCATGGATATCTGGAATGAACCGATCACCTACAAGAAGGGCGCGGCCTATCTAGGTTCCGGGTTCACCATCAAGCCAAACTACGAGGACCATATCGGATCGCTCAAGGCCATCGACCCGGATACCGGTGAATGGAAATGGGAGTTCAAGAATGATGCGCCGCTTTGGTCAGGTGTGATGACCACCGCAGGTGGGTTGGTGTTCTTTGGCACCCCAGAGGGCGAATTCATCGCATTGGATGACGAAACCGGCGAGAAACTCTGGTCGTTCCAGACCGGGTCCGGCGTTGTCGGTCAACCAATCACCTGGGAGCAGGATGGCGAACAGTATGTCTCGGTCATTTCCGGTTGGGGTGGCGCGGTTCCGCTGTGGGGTGGTGAAGTGGCCAAGAAGGTCAACTACCTTAACCAAGGTGGCACCCTTTGGACATTCCGCCTACCGAAAGAATTTGCAGCGGCGAACTGATCCCAACCCTTATAAGACCCCAATACGCGCGCCGTTCCAGGCGCGCGTTTTGAATATACAACTTTCTGACAATATGCGCGGTCTAACAAACTTGCTAGGCTTAGTAGGCTTGGGGCAATTCGATTGCAGAGGCCAATATCCATGCATGCAATAACCGCGCAAAATGATTTCGAGAATGTGCTGATCGTCGATGATCACCCGCTGTTCTGCGATGCCTTGTCAATCACTCTGCAAAACATGGCGCATATCGGGGAAATCCACACGGCCGAAAAGCTTGAGAAAGCGTTGGAGCTGATTTCTAATGGGCTGAAGCCCGATGTAGTGATGCTGGATCTAAACTTGCCAGACGTCGACGGGCTTGAGGGGTTGGTGCGTCTAAAAACAGCTGCTGACGCCCCGGTCATCGTTGTGTCATCGCTGGCGGATAATAGGGTGGTCAGCCAGGTCATTCACGCAGGTGCCGCCGGATATGTGCCTAAACACAGCCAACGCGATGTCTTTCGAGCGGCTTTCGTGGCAGTACATTCCGGCGACATTTTCTTGCCCCAAGGCTGTGTTCTGATCGAGGCGGATGAAGATGACGAACATCGCAACGCTGTCGACCGTTTGGCGACGTTGACCAATCAGCAAGGGCGGATTTTGCAACTAATCTGCGAAGGTAAGCTGAACAAGCAAATCGCCTACGATTTGTCCATCGCCGAGACAACTGTTAAGGCACATGTCACCGCCATCATGCGCAAGCTGGGGGCTCAGAGCCGGACACAGGCGGTTCTGACAGCCAAGAAGGCATCCTTTGCCAGCGTCTTGCAAGAGTCGGGCTAAGCGGCATACTCTCAGAGATCGTCGCGCTCTAGGGAGGAGGCACGATGGACCAAGCAGTCGGTTGGGCAACGACCCGTGACCATGTGCCAGGCATCGTTAAAACGGCATTTGTACGTTTCGACACGGATGAACCAATACAAGAACTTGCCACCCTTCTGGGTGCGCAAGACTTCGCGATTGTCATCTTGTTCGTCACTTCTAACACCGATGCGACCTCCGTCGTTACCGAAGCAATTCGTAGGTTCGCTCCTACGCCGGTCGTTGGGTGCACTACAGCCGGCGAACTGACCGGGAACGGATATACCGAGGATCAGATTGTCGCGGTTGGGCTTCCAAAATCGCATTTCGAAACACGCACCATTCTGGTGCCTGATTTGGACGATTTCGTGACGCAGGAAATCATTGATGAGATGATCCGAAACCGCAACGCGATGATAGAGGATAAACCCGATTGGCAACACGAATTCACGTTCCTAATGATCGACGGGTTATCGACAAAAGAGGACGCGCTGACATCCGAATTGGCCGTCGGGCTAGGGCCCGTTCCGCTTTTTGGTGGATCTGCGGGAGATGGGACGCAATTTGATTGTACATTTGTGCTATATGACGGTCAGGCGCTTGAAAACGCAGCTATCTTAACGCAAGTGAGGACGCGCTGCCCGATCCAGGTTTTCAAATCCGATCACCTGGTTCCCACCGCGAAGCGCATGGTGGTTACTGACGCGGATCCCACGAAACGCATCGTACGAGAAATCAATGCAGAACCTGCAGCACGTGAGTACGCGCGCATCCTTGGAAAGGACCCCGAGCAACTCACAACCTTTACCTTTGCCGCGCATCCCGTTGTCGTGCAGATCGGCGGGCAGCACCATGTGCGCGCCATCCAGCAGGTCGCGGGCAACGGCGATCTTGTATTCTTTTCGGCGATTGATGAAGGTCTGGTTCTGACGCTGGCCGAACCGATGGATATGGTCTCTCATCTTGAAAAGGAAATCTCAGCCCTGACTCAAAATGCGCAGCCCGATACAATTTTGGGCTGTGATTGTATTTTGCGCAGGCTGGAGGCGCAGGAAAAACAAATGACCGGCGCGATATCGAAAGTCTTGTCGGACAATCACGTAGTCGGGTTTTCGACGTATGGTGAGCAGTACAATTCGATCCATGTTAATCAGACATTGACCGGGGTCGCGATCTATCCTCCGGACGAGCGCTGAACGATGATTGACACACTAATCGATCACAACGATTCCCTTGAGCGACAGAACGAAAAGCTGCGGAAGATTACGACGGCGCTCATGCGGAGGGTTGAAGAGTCGACTGATGCCTCAGGCGCTGCCTATGCACAGTTTCAGCGCGCTGCCCTATTGGAACAGGAAGTACGCGCGCGTACACGTGATCTGGAGCGGGCGCTGGAACTTCTGAATGAATCGAATGCCCGACTGGCTCACGCCAATCAGGAGACTGAAGCGGCGCGCGCTGACCTGGCGAATGCGATCGAAACGGTGCGGGAAGGTTTCGCGCTATTCAATCTCGATGAAAGACTAGTGCTGTGTAACAGCCGGTTCGGTATGCATTTGCCGGATATTCAAGATAAGCTCGCACCCGGGCTGCATTTTACCGAATATGTCGAGCTTGTCAGTCGATCGGACTACCTGTCTTTGCCAGAAGCAGTCACACCGCAAGACTGGGTAAGTCGCCGCATGGCACGACATGCTGACGATCACGCGGTATTCAACGTGCGCCTCAGCGGCAACCGATGGGCACAGGTCTCGGAACATCGCACGCCTGATGGTGGCACGGTCATCCTGCAGACTGATGTAACGGACATCATGCGCATCGAGCGGCAGGAGCGGGACCGCATACTTGATGATAAGGCAAGTCTGATACGCGCGACCTTGGAACATATCGATCAGGGTGTCTGCATCTTTGATAACAAGCAGCGACTGATCGGCTGGAACAACCGAGCTAGCGAATTGTTGGCGATTCCGATCGCACAATTTCAGATGGGCGCGCAGTTTGAAACGCTGTCCGACCGTTTGAGCGCAAGTATCAGCTTTGAAGTGGGTATGTCGGATGCCGACCTTATCGCTTGGGTAAACAGACAGACCGAGCGACCGCCGTTACAATTCCAGATGCACAGCGGCAGTTTCAAGATTCTGTCCGCATTTGCACAGGAAATGCCCGACCGGGGTTTCGTGATGTCGTTCACGGATGTGACCGCCGAACGGCAATCGGCGCAAGCGCTGCACGAGGCAAAGGCGCTGTTGGAGCAAAGGGTTGCCTCGCGTACTGTCGAACTGGCGGATGCGTTGAACGAGGCGGAACGCGCCAATGCGTCAAAATCCCGCTTTGTGGCAGCGGCCAGCCATGACCTGTTGCAACCTTTGTCTGCGGCCAAGCTTTATGTGGCGAATTTGGGTAGTGGTCTTAGCGAAAACGACACCCAGATCGTCGCCGCAAAGACGGAAAGTGCACTCAGCAGCGTAGAACAAATCCTCGAGGCCCTGCTCGATATTTCCAAGCTTGATTCCGGCAACGCAACTGCCCACGTGTCGGCAGTGTCGTTAAAGGATTTGTTCTCGCAACTGGAAGATGCGTTTCGGCCGGTCGCGCAGTCCAAGGGTTTGGAGCTTCGGTTTGTTACTGCTGAATTGCTGGTCAAAAGCGATGCTAGCTATCTACAACGCATTCTTCAAAATCTTCTGTCAAACGCCATTCGCTACACTGATTCAGGCAAGGTTTTAGTGGGAGTGCGTCGTCGCAAGAACTTCGTAGCGATAGAAGTCTGGGACACGGGTATTGGGATTGCTGACGATCAGACAGACATCGTGTTCCACGAATTTCAGCGCTTAGATGCAGATGCCAGCGCGACCGAAGGTATGGGTCTGGGTCTGGCGATCGTAGAACGGGCATGTGGGTTGCTGCAGCACCCTATCCGTTTGAAGTCCGAACTGGGAAAAGGCACGGTATTCTCCGTTGAAGTACCGCTTGAGCAGGTACAAAGCCCGGCGAATGAAAAACCTGTCGAATTGGAAGGTGGAAACTCCGGTCAATTGGTTAATACGATTGTCCTCCTGATCGAGAATGATGCAGACCTCAGAAACGCTTTGACAATGACCATGGAGGCGTGGGGCGTTCATGTTCTGGAATGCGCAAGCGAACATCAGGCGATTGACTTGTTGCGCGAAATTGAGATTTCCCCTGACGTGATTATTGCAGACTACCAGCTTGATAATGAAAAGAGCGGGATCGACGCTGTCTGTAACGTAAACGTCGAGTTTGGCACTGTTCCAGCGTGTATAATCTCGGCCAACAGGTCGCCCGATGTGATCGAAACATGCAACATGAACGGGCTGACTCTGATCCATAAGCCGATCGATGCCCAAAGACTGAAACAGCTATTGAGGGCGTTGCCAACGTGATTTCACTTGAGTGGTAAGCGCTTATGATCGACCGTGTTACATGGAATGGCTCTGTGACGTAGGCGTCAAGTTATCAGGAGTTCCGGCAACCGGTGTCGCGATTTGCGCTGGTTGGTGTGTTCCTTGTCCGGTTCGCTGATGGGGTTCGCGTGGCGGTCACTGGAGCTAGTGAAGATGGTGGGTTTCGCTGGTTCGAGGCGGAAGAAGCTTTAAACAAGGAGTTCAGGCCGGGTGCATTGATGGATCTGCTGCTCAATCCGATGAACTTGATTGCGGAATTGCATGGCAGCAAGGATTACCGCCCGCATCTTGTAAATGTCATGACCAGTCGCGCGGTCGCAGCTCGTATGTGAAACAACAACGCCTTCAAAACAAATAGCCCCGGAACTTGTGCCGGGGCTATTTCATATACCTCGGAAAGGTTGTCAGGGTTCCGTCCCAACTGACACAACTTGCGGTCGGATTACCTTGGGCGCGTGCCAGCATGTCCTCTATCTCAGCCGCAGTTGCGTGACACAATGCTGTCGACAACGCGTCTGCCGATGTCGCATCAGCGGCCTGAACACTGACGGTTGACCACTGCGGCTCTTGGTTTCCCTTCGGATTCAGAATGTGGGGCTGTCCGGAGCGCAGGCGCAAGGCATTGGGGCTCGAAGTTGCAACAGCACGGTTCTTCAGCGCGAGTGTGTCAACGATCCCATGGTCAGGATCGGATAATCCCAGCATCCAATACCGTCCCGCTGCATAATACTCGCCGATATTCACGAGAACCTTTGACCATCCGGATTTCCGAAGTGCTCGTGCGACCTGATCCGTGGCGTAGCCCTGTGCGATGCCGTTCAGGGTCAGTGCCTGACCCGGGCCAAGCGTAATCTGGTCGGAAGAAAAACGAACGCGATCCCAGCCGATCAATTGCCGCGCCCGGACGGCCAATTGCGCATTTGCTTCGGCCGACCAAAGGGGTTGAACCGTCGGGTCAAACCGGCCTTCTGTTACTCTGAAGGCCTCATCGCAGGCCTCAAGTAGCCGCAAAAAATCCGGCGCGGGTTCAACTAGGTACCCCGCGCGGTTCAGACGAGATATAGTTGAGCTTGAGCGGTATAGGCTGAAGAGGTCTTCGCACTGGCCCAGAATTCTCTGTAGCTGAGCTAAAGCGGGTGCCGCAGTTGCGGGGTCCGCGTCGAGGGTCAAGCTGACTTCAGCCCCCATTGCATATCCGCGCCAGAGAGTGGTTTGGGCACGAGCCGGTGTGGCGAGCGCGGCAGCTGAAATGGCGAGGAAGCGGCGGCGTTTCATCATTGCGCAGCCACCTCTCTGGTTTGGCGTCGGGCTGCCACAATCAGCGGGACGCAGCGCTGTTCGTCGTCATGGATGGCAACGCAGTCCAAACATTGGAAGCACTCATCATATTGGATCTGGCCAGTTTTCTTGATCGCGCCGTATTTGCATTTGACCTTACAAAGCTGACAAGGAGAGCCGCATTCGGCACGGCGCTCAATCCAGTCCCGCCCGCGAAACAGACCACCGATCGCCATAAAGGCTCCCAGCGGACACAAATACCGACAGAAGCCCTTGAACAGGACCATTCCCAGCAGCAACCAGAACACTGCGTAGGCGACGTAGAACCATTCGCGAATGAAGAAGGTTGTAATGGCGGTCTTGAAGGGTTCGATCTCGGCAGCTTTGTCGATCTGATCGGGGGCGACGAAGGCTACGACAACAAGGCCGGCAAGCATGATGTACTTCAAGCACTTCAAGCGCCGATCCCATTTGTGTGAAGGTTCAATCTGTGGCAGACCCAGAGCCTTGCCAACATGATGCGTAAATTCCTGCAGACCACCGAACGGGCAGAGCCAGCCGCAATAAAGACCCCTCCCCCACGCTACGAAACCGACGATAGAGACCGCCCAGATCAACAACGAGAACGGATCATAAAGCAGAAATGCAAAACTTCCCCTGTCGATCGCAGCTCTCACGGTTCCCAGCACGGTCACGATGGATAACTGACCTTGCCCCCACCAGCCGACAAAGCCCACTAGAATGGCCAGAATACCAAGCCGCAGGGGTGTAAACCAACGATGCGCGGCAAAAGATTTCATACGAAAGCTCAGCGCAGTTACAATTCCTCCAAGAAATACGCCCAGGATAATCATGTCGGTTCGGCGGTTTCTCAAGGCTTCAAGCCACGGCGGCGCAGGTTTGATCTGAACGGGATGGACAAAGAACCGTTCGGGCGTAATGTGTGGAACCTCGAGCGTGACTGATCCGGTTTCAGGTTGGAACATGCCATGTTCACGAACGGCCAGAACCTTCAGGACCCACTGACGCGACGGGTCGAAGCCCAAGCGTCGATCAGTGCGCAGGATCATGGCCGTCCCATCAGGCAAGCCGTCGTTCAATTCAACGAAAAGGTCCGCATCGCGCAATGCGACAGGCAGCCCATCCTGCTCGGCCGAGATCCAGTCGGGCGCAGTGTTGCGGACAAAGCCTTCGCTGACCAGACCATGTCGCGCGGTTTCGATCAGCAGAATTGGCTCATCATTGTCCGAGATTTCCATGAAGCTCTGAAGTTCCTCATAGCTATCTTCGGACAAAGCCGATCGGGCGATTGACTTGGGACCAAGATCTACGATCCAAAGATTCAGGTAGAGTCCATCCGGATAGTCCTTTGCCTCTGGGTCGTCATCCTCCCATAGGGTTCCCTCAAACAGTGCGTCTACTTCGGCGTTGGCAATCACCTTGTTCGTGGCGATGCCCTGATCAACCAGGTTTTGCCAGGTCAGGGCCTCTTCATATTCAGTGTTTGGGTAAGCGGGAGGTACGGTGGCGAGCCCTTGCATCTTTTCGCGAGCGACGGCGAGGGCTGCGCCCATCACGGATTCATGGGCAATACGTACGCTGGCTGTCGCTTTGGTGACGCCGTCGAGATAAACGAGTTGTGAGCCTGTAGCCGCGTCTCCATACGGCGTGCCGACAACGATAGAATCTGAGATCGACAGGCCGCCATATTGCTCAAAAAACTTGTGGAACGGGGCTTCACCCAGCCCGGAGACGAAGATCGGCTCATTATGCTCAATCAGCTGGACGTCCATGAAACGGCCTTCTAGATCCAACACAACTAGCAGATTGATCGGGGCGCCAGAAAATCCGGGCATCGGGGCCAAAGGTTCGGATTCAAACACATATCCGGCCTCGATCCCACCAGAGTTCAATAGGCTGTAGACACCGTCCTCGTTCAACTCCTCGCCGAGCGAAAATGGAGCGCGAATATAGGTTTCGATTTTTTCGCGCGGCAAGGGTTCGGCCTTGGCCGACAATGAACCGAGAACCATCAGAAGAATGGTAAGAAGCGCGCGCATGTGCGAAAGAGTACATTTCCGTTCATCGGGGCGACATTCGACGAAAGTGCTAGCTTCGAATCTACGACCCAAAGACCGTTAACTGAACGCGCTTCGACCCGCCTTGGCATCGCCGTTCCAGAATATGGCAACCCCCTCAACATAGCCATCTGCGGCAACATAAGTATCAAGCGGTGTCGATGCCTCGCCATCCGGGCTTCCCATTCGATTGCGGGTTGGGCGATTTCGATCATACCGCTGGTATCCGCTGTCCAAATGAACACTGTAAGTTGACGTCTCGTGCACGACGAAGATCGTAATTATCGAGGCTTGGCGATGTGTTAACCTAAATGAGATGACGAATGCCCTTGGCAGAATTGCTGCACTGACGATGCAGCGCTCGGGACCGGTCTTGGCCGGACTGGCGATTATTCCGCTGCTGACCCTGGCGCTTCTCGGCGTCTGGTATGCTGACGCACAAAACGTCGCCGACGCCGAGGCACAACGAATTGCCGAAGAGCGGTACGCGAAGCGTCAGGCGGCAAAGCTCGTTCAGCAGGTCGATGACGCGATTACAGAAAGAATGGAGGACATAAACGCGCGTTTCGAAGCCGGGGCAATCGAGGCGATACGGAACCTCTACCGATCGGATGACCCGGTTGAAATGGTTGCCATTTATGATGCAAACGGGGCGTTGCTCTTTCCCGAAGCGCAGGAATTGCGGCTTTTCCGAAGACACCGCGTTACGACGGGACGCCTTGCGCTTGCTGGCCGCGCGCCGGGTGGCAATACGGTCGCGGGTAAGCTGGGTCGGCTCAATCCGCGACCGGGATATTCGCGCGATTGCCTGCCGGGTGTTCGGTGAGCGAACGATTTGCCTGCTTCTGCATGCAGACTGGTTGCGGGCGATTGCCGAGATTGCCTTGCCTGCGGGCCAGCTTGTCGATTTGGTCGCCCCCGCTCTCGTCGAACCCGCGCACGCCCGGGCAGTTGCCATGTTGCCCGATCCATTCAGCGGAACTGTTGTTGCAGTGGACTATCCTGTCCACACCAAAACAGCTGGAGACCTGTTGTAGCCATAATTGCACCGACACTGCTGGCGTCGGCGGTTGTGGCCTTCGCCCTCTTGTCTGCGCATCGCATGCGCGTCCGCTCGGCTGAGTATCGGACCAATGTGCTGTCGGAGATTTCTCACGAATTGCGTACACCGCTTTCCAGCCTTCGTCTTTTTGCCGACCTGCTCCAGGCGCACAATTTCGATAGCGCCAAAGTACAGGCAAATGCCGTTGTGATTACAGAGGAGTCGACCCGCCTCGGCTGGATCGTGGACAACGCCCTGGCCCTGTCGATGAATGATACAGCGGTTCCGGGCCGGCTTAGGGCGTCAATTCCGAATGAGATCGTCGATGGGTTGATCATGCAATACGGACCGCTCTTACACGACGCGATTGACGTGCAGCGCGACCTGAGAGCCCCGGAACCGCTTACCTTCGACCTCCGGACGTTTGAGCAGGTTCTGCTCAACATGCTGGACAATGCCCGGAAACATGCCACCGGTTCGCAGGTGCAGCTTCAGTGTTGGACCAGGGACACGACGCTATATCTCAAGGCGTCCGACACCGGACCCCAAACGCCGCCCCGGCATGACGGTTTGCAGGGCTTCGGGCTTGGCTTGAGAGCCCTGCCGCACGCTTGCCAAAGCGTCCGGTGGAAAGTTTGAATTCAAATTGCATGAAGCAGGGAGCTGGTTCTTGCTGGTCCTGCCGATCGAAAAGATCCCCTCCGCTGCCAGAACCAGCGAAACGACGGTGCCAGCATGAGACTTCAGATCATCGAAGACAATCCGGCTCTTCGAGACGGCCTCGCGGATCTGTTGAGCGTCGAAGGATTTGCGTGTGAAACGTTTGGAGATGGTCATGCCGCCCTCGGCGCGTTCGAGGTACTGCCATTTGACGTCGTGCTTCTAGACGTCGTTCTTCCTGGTCTCGACGGATTGGATTTGTGCAAAAGGTTTCGCCAAATCTCGCCCAAAACACAGATCCTCATATTGAGCGCCCGCGGCGAGCCGATCGACAGGCGTCTGGGGATTGAAATCGGCGCCGATGACTACGTTTCCAAGCCATTTGATCCCGGCGAGCTAAAAGCTCGCGTCCTGGCTATGGCGCGCCGGTTGAGCCATACCGCGCCACCAGCGGACGGGTTCCAGATGGCGGATTTATGGATCGACACGTCTCGACTGGCCGCGATAAGGGGCGCGATCAGAACCGTACTCAACAGCCGCGAACTCGCTATCCTGCGGTTGTTGTTCGAAAATTCCGGGTGCCCAGTGTCGCGGGATATGTTGTTCGACACGTGTTGGGGGCGGGACTATTTCCCGAACAGCCGTGCGCTCGATCAATATGTGTCGGTTTTGCGCCGAAAGATCGAAAGGGATCCGCAAAACCCGAAGATCATTCAAACCGTCCGCGGCATCGGATACCGTTTCACGCCGCCTTTCTGATCTTACAACTTTCTTACAAAGTGATGACCCAAATCCGTTGGGGATCTGGTTGGGTTAAGGCGGACCATAGGAGGAATTCAAAAATGAAACGGATCGCGGCCGCAGCTCTCTTTTGCATTTGCATGTCCCCGGTGACGGCGGACGAGTATGGAAGTCTTAACCCCGAAGAAGACGGTCCCACGAGACTGGCCGAAAACATTGCGGCACATCCCGACCGGATCGGAATGATCTGTTGGGTCAACTACGAAATCCAGAAGGGCGGTGGCCCGGCTGCCAAGCAGGCCCTAGATTTGATGGAAACTTACGCCGAAAGCGGTAACGAACCGTCAATGATCATGCTTTCGCATGCCTATAAGAACGGATTGGGTACCGAACGCAGCCCAGAGAAGTCAACCTACTGGGTGCATCAAGCTGCTTTGGCGGGCTATTCGCTGGGAGCCTATCACTATGGCGTCGCTATGTTGAACGGATACGGCACTGCACCGAACCAGGAAGAAGCCATGAAGTGGCTGAAAATAGCGGCAGATGACGGCATCGAGGACGCTGCTGCAGTGCTGGCAAAACTGGGCAAGGGCTGACTCTCAACGCACGATAAACGAAATCCGGATGCAGTGCTGAGGCGCAGCCGGTTTTCGCAGATAGATTATCTGCCAAACTGGGCTTCCCGCGCAGAGCGCGCGGGAAGCCCCATTCCTGAAACCGGCGGCCCTATCGCGCCAAACGCTAAGGCTGACTGAGTTTCTCTGCGGGATTAAAACGTGGGAAACGCGGATGGCATTGTCGCGCCTGATTGTAAGCTTGTGGGTGCCGACGGCAATGCAATTTTCGCCAACGTTCCGGTTTCTCGAAATGGCTCGGACATCTGTGACATCAAAAATAGAGGGCCGTTTAGCTCTGAAGGTGTGGACGCCTCCGCTGGGCTCGGAGTGCCATGTTGGGATTGCAAACAACCTGGATGGAGGCGTCTGTGGAAGAGAATAGTATGAGGGGCCTGGATTTGGCGAAGAACGTTTTCCGGCTGCACGGAGCAGATCAATCAGGTCACGCTTTTTTTCGGAAGAAACTACGCAGAGGTCACTCCTTGAGTTTAATGCCAGGTTACCGAGGTGCTTGGTGGCGATGGAAGCCGGTGCCAGTGCGCATTATTGGGGGCGCGAGATCGGTGGGTTGGGTCATGATGTCAGGCTGATCCCTCCGCCTACGTGAAACCATTCGCCAAACGTCAAATGAACG